>NZ_JBJYIN010000011.1:0-154994 GCF_046237015.1 Pectobacterium hainanensis | reverse complement strand
CATCGGGATTCCCTCACTTGCCGCCTTCATGCAACTCGAATTATTTTGGGTATAGGGTAGTGTCTGTTCTCCACTGGCACAATCACCAGTCCGGTCAATCTGAAAACGTCAACAAAACGCAGCTAAAAGGCCGTTAATAATTAACGGCCGCACGCACATGCAACTTGAAGTATGACGAGTATAGAAAGATCAGAACAAGCCCATTGGTTTATCTGAATAGCTCACCAGCAAGCACTTGGTTTGCTGATAGTGCTCCAGCATCATTTTGTGGTTTTCACGTCCGATACCTGATTGCTTGTAACCCCCAAACGCGGCGTGTGCCGGATAAGCATGGTAACAGTTCGTCCAGACGCGCCCTGCCTGAATACCGCGCCCCATACGATAAGCAATATTGCCGTTACGGCTCCACACACCGGCACCTAAGCCATATTCCGTATCATTGGCAATCTCCAACGCATCATCCATCGTTTTGAAAGTCGTCACCGCCAGTACAGGGCCGAAAATCTCCTCCTGAAAAACCCGCATGTTGTTTTTACCAAACAGAATGGTGGGCTCCAGATAATACCCTTGCGCCAAGTCTCCCGGCATGGCTTTACGCCGTCCGCCCGTCAGGACACGAGCGCCTTCGCTCTTACCAATGTCGATATAGTTCAGGATGGTGTCCAACTGACCCGAAGAGACCTGAGCCCCCATCATGGTATTGCTGTCGAGTGGGTTACCAATACGAATCGCTTCGACGCGTTTAATCGCCCGCTCCATAAAACGATCGTAAATGGATTCCTGCACCAGCGCCCGACTCGGACAAGTGCATACTTCGCCCTGATTAAAGGCAAACAACGTAAATCCTTCCAACGCCTTATCAAAAAAACTGTCTTCTTTATCCATTACATCAGCGAAGAAAATATTGGGCGATTTCCCCCCCAGTTCCAGCGTCACTGGCGTCACATTTTGAGCCGCATATCCCATGATTTGCTGACCCACTTCCGTTGATCCAGTGAACGCCACTTTCGCGATTCGCTTGGACGTCGCCAGATATTCACCGATCTCACTGCCTGAACCGTTCACGACGTTAATGACGCCTGGTGGCAAAATATCCTGAATCAGCTCCATCAGGATCAATACCGACATCGGCGTCAATTTTGCTGGTTTTAAAACAATACAGTTCCCCGCCGCCAACGCAGGTGCCATTTTCCAACAGGCCATCAACAGCGGAAAATTCCAGGGAATGATCTGCCCCACGACACCAAGCGGCTCATGGAAATGATAAGCCACCGTATCACCATCAATCTCACTGATGGCACCTTCCTGAGAACGAATACAAGCCGCAAAATAGCGGAAATGATCAATCGCCAGCGGAACATCCGCACCGCTGGTTTCACGAATAGGTTTACCGTTATCCCAGGTTTCCACATTCGCGAGCAAATCCAGATTCTGCTCCATTCGATCAGCAATACGATTGAGGATTAATGAGCGAGCTTGTACAGACATACCGCCCCATTCTGCTTTGGCCTTATGGGCAGCATCCAGCGCATGATCAACATCGCGGGACGTTGAGCTGGCAACCTCACATAAAGGCTGACCGGTAACGGGCGTCAGGTTAATAAAATACTGACCGCCATCAGGCGGCACCCATGCGCCGCCAATAAAATTGTCATAGCGCTTTTTCAGGTTGAGAGAACCATATTCGCCTGATGTCAGCCGATTTGTAGGGGTGTCTTGTGCCATTTCGGTCTCCTTTTCGCTGTCCGATACGCGGCCACGCCGCAGTGAAAATAGAGGCAAGATGAAAAGCGTTGTAAGTCAAAGAGCATGGATAAAGCGTACACAGGGATTCACATTTCTGACAGGGAGAAACCGGGGAGAATGGCAACTCTTCGAGTTGACGCACAATTTATTATCTATGCCATCTATAGACGTACATCCCCTTGCGGAACGGTTCACCGTTCGTGGAGAAAAATTCGCATCCATCAGAAGGGGGTGAAATAATGCCATCACGGTCTTTATGCCACAGGTTTACAGTTCTCTATTTATGAAAGACTTTCCTTCACAGGCGGTTACCCCCCCTATCGGCGCGGTGCAACATAGCGTGTGCCATCAAGGCTCGTTGTCTCAGCCACAAAACGATTGGCTGGCAGAAGAAGTGCCCGTTGCTCTGGTTTACAATGGTATTTCACATGTTGTTATGATGGCCTCACCAAAGGATTTGGAACCGTTCGCACTGGGGTTTTCACTATCAGAAGGTATTATTGAGTCTCCTCAGGATATCTACGGAATAGACATTCAACCTGTCTGCAACGGTATCGAAGTACAAATCGAACTGTCGAGCCGACGCTTTGCCGGGCTCAAAGCACGCCGTCGAGCAATGGATGGACGTACCGGCTGTGGCGTTTGCGGCGTGGAGCAACTGTCCGAAATTGGCAAACCGATCCCCTCGTTGCCATTCACACAAACCTTTTCGCTCAGCAACCTTGATACCGCGCTGACCCAGCTCAAAAACGTGCAATTAATCGGACAATTAACTGGTTGTACACATGCCGCCACTTGGGTCACCCCCGATGGTGAACTACAAGGCGGTTGTGAGGATGTCGGGCGTCATGTCGCTTTGGATAAATTACTTGGCATGCGGGCAAAACAGCCATGGCAACAGGGCGCGGTTCTGGTTTCCAGCCGAGCGAGCTATGAAATGGTACAAAAATCAGCCATGTGTGGTGTCGAGATCCTGTTTGCCGTCTCTGCCGCGACGTCCTTAGCAGTGGACGTCGCCGAACGGTGTAATCTGACGCTGGTAGGGTTCAGTCGACCGGGTCGCTCCACCGTTTATACTCACCCTCAGCGACTAAGAAAGTGATAGAAAAGGATGACCGTTGCTTAGACCATTTTATTTTTAGCCTGAGAGATAATGATATAACCGCTTGTTACATAGGATTAAAAGCCGATGGTTTTAAAGCGTAAAACGAGAATAATCATTTTCAATATCATTTAATTAACTATAATGAACGTAATGCTTACGCGGTGCTAACAAAAGAAGGTACCGCAGAACGTACTGAGATGCGACGTATCCGGGGCGATTCAGTACGATAACGTTTATTCGGTACTACCCTTTTCAGTACTACAACCATGGAGATGCTAAACATGAGTTATTCACTGCCATCCCTGCCTTATGCTTATGACGCGCTGGAACCCCATTTCGACAAACAAACAATGGAAATCCATCACACCAAGCACCATCAAACTTACGTCAATAATGCAAATGCAGCGTTGGAATCCCTGCCTGAGCTTGCCAGCCTGTCTGCTGAAGAGTTGATTACCCAACTGGATAAAGTACCGGCAGAGAAAAAAACAGCCTTGCGTAACAACGCCGGTGGCCACGCTAACCACAGCCTGTTCTGGAAAGGGCTGAAACAAGGTACAACGCTGACTGGCGATCTGAAAGCCGCAATCGAACGTGATTTCGGCAGCGTAGACGCTTTCAAAGAAAAGTTTGAACAAGCTGCCGCAACCCGTTTTGGTTCCGGTTGGGCTTGGCTGGTTCTGAAAGACGATGGCAAACTGGCCGTCGTTTCTACGGCCAATCAGGATAGTCCATTGATGGGCGAAGCAGTTTCCGGTGCATCCGGCTACCCGATTGTTGCTCTGGACGTATGGGAACATGCTTATTATCTGAAATATCAAAACCGCCGCCCTGATTACACTAAAGCATTCTGGAACGTAGTGAACTGGGATGAGGCAGCTAGCCGTTTTGCTCAGGCGAAGAAATAATATTTTTCGTCGCCGTCATGTCTGATGATAAGAGATGATGGCTTTTGATATTGCCCCTCAAGGATAATATCCGTTGTACGCATAAACCGGGATAACTAACTGTTATCTCGGTTTTTTATTTCAAACGGCTATTGATGCCGCTGTTGTCTCCCCGAAACGACCCTATGATGACCCGAATAATAAAATCACCGTACCGATGTCTTAAAGTATGACGGGTATAGAAAGATAAAGTTATTACCAATCTTGCCGATATGAATGTGTGTTTCTATCACATGGTTTTCCGTCGATATCATTAGATAAACGGTGAACTCATGATACAAATGTTTTTCATTAATTAACGGTTTACCGATACCTTTAATTATTTGAGTTGTAAGGCAAAACGTTACCGTTTTTAACAACGCATCGCGTTAGCCCCTCAGGATAAAGTCACACATGTGCCTTGTTACGCGACTGGCAGCGGCACCAAAAGGACAAACCTATGAAAAGTCCGCGTAACGATAAAAGCCAACGCGCAAGCGACTTGAAGTATGACAGGTATATACCCTAAATAATTCAAGTTGCAGGGAGGCGGCAAGCGAAGGACAAATTCGTCAGGAACGAATTTGACCAGCCTTTGGCTGGCCTCAGGTGAGAGACAGGATGTCTCTCATTTCATCCCGATGAGCTTACTCAAGTAAGTGATTCGGGTGACTGACAAATCTGCCAGAGGCAGGTTTGAACGCTGCTTGCAGCGGCCCTTTAGGGTGAGGCCCACGACGGGCCGAGTAACTCAGCCAACGCACATGCAACTTGAAGTATGACGGGTATACCGGGGATAAGTGGTTTGGCTCACCAGACAGTGGAAAAACAGCATGGCGATAAAATTTGAGAATATAAAAGTAGGTAAAAAATTAGGATTAGGTTTCTTTTGTATCCTGATTATGACGTTAATTATTGCCTTTACTGGCGTCATGCATGTTGAAGAATTAAAAAAGAGCATTGATAAGGTTAATCTTAGCAATGACATCAGTGACGAAATTAATCAAGCCAAATATTATCGGGCCCTTTATAGTGCAAACTACAAACCGGACGATATTCAGAAAAACATCACTCATATTAATAATATAAGTGATATGGTGACTCAATCTGCACAATGGCACTGGCAAGAAAACGATGTTGCCATGTTTGCAAAAATCACCGACACCATTGCCGAATACAGAAAAGTTCAGCAAAACTACATCGCCGCGGTGAATAAAAAGGATAACATCCGAAAAAGCTGGAATATTTCAGAAACGGGTAAATATTTAAAACAGCTTGATGAACAATTAAAGAGCAGTGGGGATAACCTGGCGCTACAACTGCAATTCTCTGAGCTTAGCCAGAAATTGACCGCCATTCGTTACCACGTTCGTGGGATTCTTCTGTCTCGTGATAAGGAATCCGAAAACGAACTGAAAAACGCTATCGATGAGGCCCAGAAAGCATTGGCCTCGTTATATCAAGCACTGCCTATAGAGCAACAAGAAGCCCTGAGTCCAGTTCTCGGCATCATGAACGCTTACGAAGAACGGGCACTGGCTTATATGCCTGCTTATGAGGAAGAAGTTGCCATTGCCCGTCAAATGGGAACCATCGCGGGTCAGATAGATGATGCCGTCGAAACCCTGCTCAACAGCCAGATACAATCGACCCAGCAAGATATTCGCTCTGCTGAAATTCAAATGAGCATTACCGCGCTCATCACATTAGCTCTCGGTCTGCTGATCTCCTGGCTTATTTCCCGCCAGATTACAACTCCGCTAGGCCAAACTCTTGATATGGCTGAACGTATCGCCACTGGCGATCTCACGATGTCGATCAAAACCGCTCGTCGCGATGAACTGGGTCAGTTGATGAGCAGCATGGCGAAAATGAACGATAACCTGCATAACATGATCGACGAAATCCGTATCGGCGTTAGTCAGATTTCAACCGCCTCAAGCGAGATCGTCGCTGGCAACACCGACTTATCTTCACGTACTGAAGAGCAAGCTGCAGCGGTCGAACAAACGGCTGCCAGCATGGAAGAACTGACGGCGACAGTAAAACAAAACGCCGATAACGCGCACCATGCAAACAAATTGGTTATCAGTGCCTCTCAAACGGCAAAACAAGGCGGTGAGCAAGTTAGCAATGTGGTGAAAACCATGAACGACATTGAACGGAGCTCTAAGCGTATTGCAGAGATTACCTCTGTTATTAACAGCATCGCTTTCCAGACCAATATTCTGGCGCTGAACGCCGCGGTCGAGGCCGCTCGTGCAGGTGAGCAGGGCCGTGGTTTTGCCGTCGTAGCCAGCGAAGTGCGTAATCTGGCGCAGCGTAGTTCTCAGGCTGCAAAAGAAATTGAGGGCTTGATTGCCGAGTCTGTCCATCAGGTGACAACGGGAGCATCGTTAGTCAGCAATGCGGGCAAAACCATGAATGATATCGTCACATCTGTCACGCAGGTACATGACATTATGGGTGAAATCGCCACGGCCTCCGACGAGCAGAGTCGTGGCATTGCCCAAGTTAATCAGGCCATTGTGGAAATGGACAGCACAACGCAGCAGAACGCCGCTCTGGTAGAACAATCGTCGGCGGCCGCTGACTCGTTGGAAGAACAGGCAACCCTGTTAAAACAGGCTGTTTCTGTTTTCCGTTTATCCAATGCGCGTGATGAATCAACACCTGCGGGTATCGCTTTCTCACAACCACCAACGCAACTAGGTTATAAACAATAACGACGAGCGGTAACCAACGCACCGATCAGGATAAGTTTTTCGTTATCGTTTTGATTTTATTGTTTCACGCAGCTCGTCATGGGCTGCGTATCGATTATTCCTCCCGCGCTGACGTTTAATCACTTGCAGTGTATGATGCAAGTTCCTCGCACTCAGAAGGTGTCAGCGATGTATTACCCGCATATTTATCTTGGCAAGATTCTTCCCTATGAAGGCAGTTCACCCAGCGCTATCGCCAAGTGCGCTGTCAAACAGCAGGTGATGCTCAATGCATTGGGCTTAGAAGGCGATGAGCAGGCCGAGAAGAAAGTGCACGGCGGCCCTGACCGGGCGCTTTGTCACTATCCACGCGAGCATTATGATCACTGGAAAGCCCAATATCCCACACTGCACGCTCATTTTCAGGCACCGGCTTTCGGCGAAAACATTTCCACCATTGGGTTAACGGAAGAAAATGTTTATATCGGTGATATTTTCCGCTGGGGTAATGCTCTCATTCAAGTTACGCAGCCACGCTCACCCTGCTACAAACTTAATTATCACTTTGGTATTCATGATCTATCAGAAATCATGCAGAACAGCGGGAAATGCGGTTGGCTGTATCGCGTTGTTTCAACCGGGGAAGTGGGGCCAAATCAACCGCTGGAATTACTCTCACATACCAGCAACGTATCCGTTGCTGAGGCAATCGCCATCGCATTCCACATGCCATTCGATCAACGGCGTTGTCAGCGTCTTCTCTCTGCGGCAGGGCTCTCTGCCAGTTGGAGTAAAACCATGCAAATGCGACTGCTTAACGAAAAAATTGAAGACTTTAGCTACCGATTAACAGGCATGCGCCCTACCCATACACGATAGCTAACGTGATTAACACGCCAAACATTGGTGACCAGGTAAAAGTGAACATCACCATTAAAATGGCTTTGGCGCATAGCCCGTCATCTCTTTCAGCCCCATTTCACGACCCAACGCCGTCATGGGGTGCACCACCACTAGCCCACGAACGCTTTTCTTCAGTGCGCCCATATTGGCCTGTTCTTTCTTGGTGATCGCACGGCTGAAGGATAAACGAGATAATTTCTGTGCTTCCTGGCTCAACTTCTGAGTGCGTACATGTCGCAAACGTTCAATTTCGACCGCCAGCTTCTCACAGGCCGCCACATTCTCAGCGATTGCATCAGCGTCGCCCTGTTCAAGCAACGTCGCCTGCTTACGTGTCAACGCATCAAGCTGATCGCTAAGGCGTTTAATTTCTGCTTTTTCTTGCTCTTTCATCATCGATAAACCTGTCTGCGTTACGGGCTTCTTCACGTCCCCGTCCACGGCACGCTATCTGTAGCGCCAATCATGTCGGGCACATCATTGAAGGATCATAGGGGGCGCAAGCATACACCAAACAGCCCGCCAGCGCAGTGGACGAAAACAGAGAAGAGGATTCAAAATGCTTTTTTCAAACTAATTTGGGAAATCAGCTCAGTCAGTGACAACACTAATGTCGAACGCACCATCTGTTGATAGCGCTGTTGCTGCATGCTAATCAATAGCTGGTCGGCAGGGTCGCCGCCGCTTGGTAAATCAGGCGCAGAGGGTAAGGTGTTGACGCAGTGCAGTTCACCAATCGGCCCGAGAATCTCATCATCGGTAAACCGATACTCGTGCGTGTCATGGGTCAACTCCTCGCCCAGGGCCATCAGCAATTCAGTATCTTCATACTCTTTACGGCTGATCATACCAAGGCCATAAATGAGCTTGAGGCGAACAGAAAGATCTCCCAGCGGTCCGGTTCCCGTCATTAATGGTTCAACCGCATATTTCACGGCATAGTCATCTTTACGAAACACCTGCAACATGAGGATACTGACGGCCTCCGCCAGCAGGTCAACGGCCTTGAGCATAAAGCTACGTACGGTTACCCCTGAATTCAGTGTTTCAAGAACCCGATTTTCAAATGCCTGTGTCTCTTCTATCATCACTTCTCGTACCTTACCCCACACAGACCCACTTGCTTCAATCTCAGATATCCCCATCATTCTCTAACAGACGCACTCACCAGCCTGGCCCTTTCCCAAATGGTTTGCCCTACAATACGACCCGCCATACTTTCGTGAACAGACGCTTTTAATAGGGTCAGGGAAATCCCCGCGTTAACGGGGATAGCATACCGGATAAAGTGAGGAGTCTATCAGGACCTGGATCATTGCATGGCGTTATACACATTCACAGCCTGTGCGACAACGTCGCTGTTCGCATCCAGACCAGAAATGTGTGCTAGCGTAGCCTGTGGGCCCAGCGTCCGTAACAATTCAGCCAGCTCTTTCGCCTGTGGGTCTTGTTCACTACGATAGTGCATCGCTGCTGCAATCCCTATAATCAGGCTATCATGCTGCAACTGATATTCCAGCGTCCCCAATAATGGCTTAATTAAGCGATCGCCCGCACTCAATTTACGTAAAGGCTGGCGGCCGACACGTTCAACATCATCGTGTAAGTAAGGGTTTTCGAACCGGCTAAGAATTTTATTAATGTAAGTCGCGTGCTTAGCGGCATCAAAACCATAACGTTTGATCAGAACCGCACCACTCTCTTCCATCGCACTTCTGACCACTGCACGAACTTCTGGATCCAGAATGGCATCTCGTATGGTTTGATGGTGAGCCTGCTGCCCTAAATACGCCGTGATGGCATGCCCGGTATTCAGGGTAAACAGCTTGCGCTCAACAAATGCCATCAGGTTATCGGTCAGCTCCATACCGGGGATAGCGGGCGGTTCACCACAAAACTGAGTTTGATCTACAATCCACTCACTAAACGTTTCAACCGTTACCGCGAGTACATCATCGCTACCCGCCTCGGAAGGCGGAACAATACGGTCAACGGCAGAATCGACAAATCCCACATGTTCTTCAACCCAGGCAAGTCGAGCCTCTGGTAACAACTTCAATACATGTTGCTTAAGCTGGCTGGTGCCACGCACCATATTTTCACAGGCGATAATGTTCAATGGTTGCGAATTGCCATCGGCATAACGTTTATCCAGACCTTGCGCGATCGTCCCGGCAATCTTTTCCAGGATCTGTGGACCAACCGCCGTGGTGACCAGATCGACCTTGGCAATCAACGCAACGGCATCCTGGCTACCACTGTGTACCGCACTAACGTTATTTACGGTATCCAGGCGAGTTTGTTCACCGACAATGCGCACCTGATAGCTTTTGCGGCTGTTCAGGGCATCAAGTAACGGCTGGCTGACATCAGCAAATGTCAGTTCAATATTGGCATCGGCCAACAATTTACCAATAAACCCCCGACCAATATTGCCGGCACCAAAATGTAATGCTTTCATCATGCTTTAACCTTTAAAAACGAAAGATAAAAAATCGCGTGCGATGGCCCGCAGGGTGGCGAGCAGGACGCCCGTCATAAAAAATTTCCGGGAGAAATTTTCAACGTCGCGTACGACGGCCCGCAGGGTGACGGGCAGAACGCCCGTCATAAAAAGAAGCCGCCCGAAGGCGGCCCGTGCCGTAGGATTAGGCGTTCTTTTTACCAGACAACAAATCGAGCACATCCTGCACATCGTGAGTATGCGTGAGGCGTTCAATCACGGCGTCATCATCAAGCGCATTCGTCAAGCTGGTAATAACCTGAATATGTTCATTGTTACGTGCAGCAATACCGATAACCAGACGAGCCACTTCATCGTCTTCATCACCAAAACGTACGCCATCAGGATACTGGCAGAAAACCACGCCGGTTTTCAGTACCCGATCTTTCGCTTCAATGGTGCCGTGCGGCACAGCAATGGACTCACCCAAATATGTCGACGTCAGTTTTTCACGCTCCAGCATCGCCTCGACATATTCTGGCTCAACATAACCGCCTTTAACTAATTGCTCACCAGCAAAGCGGATCGCTTGCTCTTTATCCGTAGCATGTTGATTAAGGAAGATATTCTCAGCACGCAGTTGGAAAAGATCCGCCGACTCAGTTGTCGACGCCACAGGGACAGCAGGTGCTGTTGATGTTGTGCTGCCCTGAGCGGCCATCAGGCGAGCCGTGAGATCGCTATACAGATTGCTATCAAGGAAGTTGGTCAACGAAATATGCTGAGCCTGTGGAGCATGGCGCATAGCACGCTCCGTCAAATCACGGTGCGTAATCACCAGATCGACATCATCAGGCAAACTGTTAATCGCGCTATTGGTCACAGAAATATTGGTCAACCCGGCATCCTGTACCTTCTTGCGCAACACGCCAGCCCCCATCGCGCTGGAACCCATACCCGCATCACACGCCACAATAACTTTACGCACGGTGCTCATATCGCCGCTCACACCTGCGTTCGGCGTACCCTGCCCTTTAGCAACCGATTTCATTTCCTGCACACGGCGAGTCGCTTCACTTAAATCTTCTTCGTTCTTTTGCTTCATACTCTTCAGCAAAATCACAGAAACGATGAAAGAAACCGCAAATGCCGCCGTAATGGCTACGATGTTAGCAAAGTAGGCACCTTTGGGCGTCATTGCCAGCACAGCCAGAATTGACCCTGGGGAAGCCGGGGAAACCAGGCCACCGCCCAGAACGCTCAACGTGAAGACGCCAGTCATACCGCCCAGAATCACCGCGATAATCAGACGCGGATTCATCAGAACATAAGGGAAATAGATTTCATGGATCCCGCCAAGGAAATGGATAATTATCGCACCCGGCGCAGACTCTTTTGCATTACCACGGCCAAAAAACATATAAGCCATCAACACGCCCAGACCCGGACCAGGGTTGGCTTCAATCAGGAAGAAAATGGATTTGCCGGTTTCAGTCGCCTGCTGAATACCCAACGGCGAGAAAATTCCGTGGTTGATAGCATTGTTCAGGAACAGAATCTTCGCTGGTTCAACGAAGATGGACGTAAATGGCAGCAGGTTATTCTGTACCATCAGGTTAACGCCGGAAGCCAGCGCTTGAGAGAAGACTTCAACCAGCGGGCCGATAGCCAAAAATGACAGAATAGCCAACAACATACCGATGATACCGGCAGAGAAGTTGTTAACCAGCATTTCAAAACCGCTTTTTATTTTGCCATCAACGATTTTGTCAAAACGCTTAATCGCCCAACCACCTAACGGGCCAACAATCATAGCCCCCAGGAACATCGGGATATCCGCCCCGGCAATCACCCCCATAGTCGTAATGGCGCCAACCACACCGCCACGCTCACCAAAAACCAAACGCCCACCGGTATAACCGATCAACAACGGCAGCAAGTAAGTGATCATCGGGCCGACAAGCTTTGCCAGCGTCTCGTTGGGAATCCAGCCAGTAGGAATAAACAGCGCGGTAATAATACCCCAGGCTATGAATGCGCCAATATTGGGCATCACCATGTTGCTCAAAAAGCGCCCAAAATTCTGCACTTTGACCTTAAAATCTGGTGAAAGCATAAAAACACACCCCTATTGAAACGCGCTGACAATAAGAGCGCGTGATAATTATCGTGAGACGACGTGATAACAATGCACCACAGAACATCTCCGTCAGTATTGCTATATGCAGCGCGGACTCTAACACGCTATTGTCATACCGCAACTCCATGGCAAAAGCGTGACAAAAATCACACAACAACCCCACACACCTGCCACAAATAGGTGATTTGTTTCACAAAAAAACGATTAAAAGCTAAAAATACATCATGAGTACCGAGCGTGACACCGTGAAAATTGTGACTTAAATCACAATTTAAGAGTCGTCATTTATTCTATTTATGTGATTTTGGTCACAATTTATTTCATCTATCCATTTCCGTTGACCATTCGCCATACTGCTACGGTTGTATCATCACACCCAACGACTTCAGTGCGTTTAATACATTTTGCTGCTGGGCAGGCAAGCCAGAAACCAGACTGTTATATTGGGTAACCTGGGGCTGCGTCATGAACTGTATCGAAGAACCGCTAAAAACCACCCGATCGCCTTGTGCCTGCAAATAGTCCCCAACTTGGACCAGATTCTGAGCAAACGAAAGGGCAATAGGGATAATTGGCAGTAATGTGTTGGTCGGCTGAGTGACGATACGGTGATACAAACGATCGTAACCAACCTGCAACTCTTCCGGTTGTTTCAGCGCCTGCCGAGCGCTGTCGGCTTGTGCTTTTGCCGTTTGAACATGTTGCCCTAGCATATTTATGGCACCGATAGACTGACGGATCGCATCACGCTGAGACAGGTAATCTTTCGGTGTACGGATATGGGAAACCTGCGACATCATTGGCACCAAACTTTCCCTCACAGCTTGGTTAAACTGCTGAGAAAAGGTCGTTAAAATCGCGTAGTCGTTAACAAATGCTCCAAAGCGCTTCTTCTGCTCCTCCGTTAGCGGTGGTAAATTCCCATCCTGCTGAAGTTGGACATTTTGCACAAAATCCGTAAACGCCCTACGTTGATCGGTTTCACTATCGCCACACCCTGCAATCTGTAACACCACCAGCACAACAAAAATGGACCATACCCAACGCACACGATACGCCATCATTCTTCTCATCCCATGCTCCTGTTTTATATGCTTCATTACCAACCAAAAGTTTCACAAACAAACAGGCACTGGCAATGAATACTCCACGACATAAGCATAGTCGAACCAAGCAGGCTGTGCAGAAAAAGGCCAGCCCTGACAAGAGGTTTTGCAAAGAGGGATCAATCATTTTCGTCTCCGTGTAACATTTTACTTTCAGTCCCCAAACTTTATGGCTCATGGAACACACACGTAACGATGCAGAACTTGGGGAATATGAAAGGTCAGTGTCACGTACTGAGTCAGTACCGAGGCAACATCAATATTTGGATTAGCACAGATGAAGGGAAAGTGATAAACGTAGAGCCCACTCAGTCGCATATACGTACTGAGGTTCGTGACCGAGAGCGTATTGGGAGAACTCTCCAACGGTAAACATCACGCAGGCACATCATGAAAGATCGATACCGGATCCTCTCCGATATCGATCAATCTATACCCGTCATACTTCAAGTTGCATGTGCGTTGGCTGAGCTACTCGGCCCGTCGTGGGCCTCGCCCTAAAGGGCCGCTGCAAGCGGCGTTCAAACCTGCCTCTGGCAGATTTGTCAGTCACCCGAATCACTTACTCAAGTAAGCTCATCGGGATTAAATGAGAGACATCCTGTCTCTCACCGAAGGCCAGCCAAAGGCTGGTCAAATTCGTTCCCGACGAATTTGTCCTTCTCTTGCCGCGTTATTCGGCCTTATGGCCTCACCCCTTCGGGGCCAGCGCAAGCGCTGTTCAAAAACGCTTTGCCGTTTTTGTCCTGCAACTTGAATTATTTTGGGTATATATCACTATTGCAGCACTGAAATATCAGCGACCTGTAGGAACAGCTCGCGTAGCTTGCTGAGTAGCGTCAGACGATTCACACGTACCGATTCGTCATCCGCCATCACCATGACCTGATCGAAGAATGCATCGACTGGTTCACGCAGTGAAGCCAGTTCCACCAACGCTTCCTGATAACGACCTTCGGCAAATAGCGGTTGCAACTTGTCTGTCAGCACCACGACATGCGTCGCGAGTGTAATTTCAGCCGCATCCTTCAGCACCGACGCCTTAACATCAGCATTCAACGTATCACTGGATTTCGCCAGGATATTGGATACACGTTTGTTAGCTGCCGCCAGTGCAACTGCCGCATCCAGCGAACGGAAGTGGCTTACCGCTTTCACGCGGGCATCGAAATCAGCCGGACGGGTTGGACGACGCGCTAATACCGCCTGAATGGTATCCACGCTATGGCCTTCTTCCTGATACCAGGCGCGGAAACGGCCGAGCATAAACTCAATCACGTCATCCACAACGTTGGCGTTAGTCAGCTTGTCACCATACAAACGCACCGCTTCTTCAGCCAACGTCTGCAAATCCAGCGGCAGGCGTTTCTCAACGATGATGCGCAGCACACCGAGGGCGGCGCGACGCAGCGCAAACGGATCTTTGTCGCCTTTCGGGTGTTGGCCGATGCCAAAGATCCCTGCCAGGGAATCCATCTTGTCAGCAATCGCCAGCGCGCACGCCACCGCAGAAGACGGCAGTTCATCACCCGCAAAACGCGGCTGATACTGCTCATTCAGGGCGACGGCCACATCTTCCGCTTCACCATCGTGACGCGCATAGTGCATCCCCATCACGCCCTGCGTGTCAGTGAATTCGAACACCATGTTGGTCATCAGATCACACTTGGACAGCAGACCCGCACGCGTCGCGTGATTCACATCAGCACCAATCTGACCAGCCACCCAGCCAGCCAGTGCCTGAATGCGGTCGGTTTTGTCGCGCAGCGTACCCAACTGCTGCTGGAACAAAACGGTTTCCAGACGCGGCAGGTGATCTTCCAGACGCTTCTTACGGTCAGTATTGAAGAAGAACTCGGCGTCAGCCAGACGCGGACGCACCACTTTCTCGTTACCGGAGATAATCTGCTGCGGATCTTTGGATTCGATATTGGCAACAAAGATGAAGTTCGGCAGCAGATTGCCGCTGTTGTCGTAAACCGGGAAATACTTCTGGTCACCTTTCATGGTGTAAACCAGTGCTTCGGACGGCACAGCGAGGAATTTTTCTTCAAATTTCGCGGTCAGCACCACCGGCCATTCCACCAGCGAGGTGACTTCTTCCAGCAGGCTGTCGCTCAGATCGGCATTGCCGCCAATCTTACGTGCGGCTTCTTCTGCATCGGCTTTGATTTTCGCTTTACGCGCATCGTAGTCGGCAACGACTTTACCGCGCTCCAGCAGAATCTGCGGATACTGGTCAGCAGTATCGATCGTAAATTCTGCTTCACCCATAAAACGGTGACCACGAATAGTACGAGCGGAATCGATACCCAATACCTGACCGGGGATCAGCTCATCACCCAACAGCATAGTGACGGTGTGTACCGGACGCACAAACTGCGTTTCTTTGTCACTCCAGCGCATCAATTTTGGAATCGGCAACTTAGACAATGCCGTGCTGACCATGCCAGCCAGCAGCGCCTGCGCCTGCTCGCCTTTCGCGTGGGCACGATACAGCAGCCACTCACCTTTGTCGGTCGTCAAACGCTCAGCCTGCTCAACGGTGATACCACAGCCACGCGCCCAGCCCTCTGCCGCTTTGGTTGGTTTGCCTTCAGTATCAAACGCTTGAGCAATCGCCGGACCACGTTTTTCTACTTCACGATCGGGCTGGGAAGCACTCATGCGTGCCACTTTCAACGCCAGACGGCGCGGTGCAGCAAACCAGCTCACTTCACCGTGCGCCAGATTAGCGGCATCCAGCTCCGCCGTGAAATTAGCGGCAAAAGATTCTGCCAGATTACGGAGAGCCTTCGGCGGCAGCTCTTCCGTGCCAATTTCCACCAGAAAAGTCTTGTCAGTCATGGCTGCCTCTTAGCTCTCTTTCTTATTACACATCGGGAAACCCAACGCCTCACGAGAGGCATAGTAGGCTTCCGCAACCGCTTTGGTCAGGGTACGAATACGCAGAATGTAGCGCTGGCGTTCGGTAACCGAAATCGCTTTACGCGCATCCAGCAGGTTAAAGCTGTGCGCCGCTTTCAGAATGCGTTCGTAAGCCGGTAAAGGCAGCGGTTTTTCCAGCGCCAGCAGATGCTGCGCTTCTTTTTCATATTGCTCGAAACAGCTGAACAGGAAATCGACATCAGCGTGTTCAAAGTTGTAGGTCGACTGCTCGACTTCATTTTGATGGAACACGTCACCGTAGGTAGTTTTCCCTAACGGTCCATCGCTCCAGACCAGATCGTAAACGCTGTCAACGCCCTGAATGTACATTGCCAGGCGTTCCAGACCGTAGGTGATCTCACCCGTCACTGGCTTACATTCCAAACCGCCAACCTGCTGGAAGTAGGTAAACTGCGTGACTTCCATACCGTTCAGCCAGACTTCCCAGCCCAGCCCCCAGGCACCCAGCGTCGGGTTTTCCCAGTTGTCTTCCACGAAGCGAATATCGTGAATGGTCGGATCCATGCCCAGCTCTTTCAGAGAACCGAGGTACAGCTCCTGAATATTGTCCGGTGATGGCTTAATGACGACCTGAAACTGGTAGTAGTGCTGTAGGCGATTCGGGTTTTCGCCATAACGACCATCGGTAGGACGACGAGAAGGTTGAACATAAGCGGTAGCCATCGGCTCTGGTCCGAGTGCCCGCAAACAAGTCATAGGATGTGATGTGCCTGCGCCGACTTCCATGTCCAATGGTTGAACAATGGTGCAGCCCTGGCGCGCCCAATAGTCCTGTAGAGTCAGGATCAGGCCCTGGAAGGTCTTGGTATCAAACTTTTGCATGTTGGATTCGCACGCGATACAAGTGGATTTACAATGAATGCGCCAGTATACCCTCTGAGTGCAAGATATACAGCCAGAATGCGGTAACAAGTTCATATCGGCGATGATTTTTTCGCCGACGGGCGTCGTCCACAACGATCATGACAATAGGGATCAACCCATAAATACGGTGTGCAGCATCTTCAGACTTAGCAACAATAACAGTGCTGCGAAGGCTTTTTTCAACGTCGCTACTGGCAAACGATGCGCCAGACGCGCACCTATTGGTGCCGTGAAGTAGCTCACGACTGAAATCAAAATAACCGCAGGCAATGAAACGTAACCGACTGAATAATCAGGTAACCCGGCACTTGACCAACCGTTAATCATGTAGCCTAGCGCACCAGACAGCGCGATAGGTAACCCAACCGCCGCTGATGTGCCAATGGCCTGCTGAATACGCACATTACACCATGTGAGGAATGGGACCGTCAGCGAACCACCACCGATAGCAACCAACGCCGAAATACTGCCGATCACCAATCCCGCGAGCGAAACACCTGCGGTACCGGGTAACTGGCGCTGCGGTTTTGGTTTGATGTTTAGCACCATTTGCAGGGAAACATAGGCCATAAAACAGGAAAAGAAAATCGCTAACGCTCGCGTTGGCAACAGCGTCGCCAGCCAGGTTGCGGCAAACGTTCCAACCAGAATAGCAGGCGTAATTTGTAACACGACAGGCCACAAAACGGCTTGATGCTGATGATGCGTTCTCAAACTGGAAATTGCTGTAATCACAATCGCCGCCATTGATGTTCCCAATGCCAGATGCACCAGATGTGTATTGTCTACTCCTTGTGCGGCGAAAATCGCCGTCAGCACGGGCACCATAATGCCACCGCCGCCAATCCCCAATAATCCTGCCATGAACCCCACCACGGCACCTAATGCTAGGTAGGCTGCTATCCACTCTACGGCCATTTCCTCATTCCCCTGTTCATTATTTTTCTGATCGTCCGAACAAACAAAATCTGTCTGCGAAACATTATTCACGATTCCATCACGACTTTCTGCCACATCCGCAAACAACCTTTCATATCTGCGAGCACACCCGCAGAATACTGGTTGCATATACAGATTACTAAATGCCATGATCGCTCCACATTGCGGCAGACCATCTGACAACAAACCATACGGTCAGCATCAACGAAATCAGGAGGAAAAATGCAACGCTGTGGCTGGGTGACACAAGACACCTTATATCAGGATTATCACGACAACGAATGGGGAAAACCCTGTACCGACAGTCAAAAGCTGTTTGAATTACTGTGTCTGGAAGGCCAGCAGGCAGGTCTTTCCTGGATCACCGTGCTGAAAAAACGCGAACACTACCGTCGCTGCTTCCACCAGTTCAACCCTGAACGAGTGGCGCAGATGACACAGGATGACGTAGATCAGTTGGTGCAGGATAGCGGCATTATCCGCCATCGCGGGAAAATCGAAGCGATTATCACCAATGCAAAAGCGTGGGTGGCAATGGAAAGTCAGGGGGAGAGCTTCTCGCACTTCATTTGGTCTTTTGTCGGACACCAACCGCGCCTTAACCACCCCGCGTCGCTTGCAGAAGTCCCTGCCAAAACGGATGTTTCCGATGCCATGTCCAAAGCCCTGAAGAAACGTGGCTTCAAATTTATCGGCTCAACGATCTGCTATGCCTTTATGCAGGCTGGTGGACTGGTCAACGATCATGTCACTGCTTGTTTTTGCCATCAGGAAAGCGCGTCATGATTCGCCCATACCGCGATCTCGATCTCGCACCGCTGATGCAACTTTGGCTAAAGAGCACTATTCTGGCACATCCCTTCATTCGTGAGGATTATTGGCGAGAAAGTGAAGCAGAAGTTCGTGATGTGTATCTTCCCCAATCTCAAACCTGGGTTTATGAAGAACAGGGACGCATCATCGGATTTATCAGCGTGCTGGAAAGCCGATTTATTGGCGCACTATTTATCGAACAAGATTATTACGGAAAACAGATTGGTGCGGCACTGATTCTGCATGTTCAGGCACGGTTTCCCTTACTCAGCCTGGAAGTGTATCAGCAAAATACGAGAGCCTGTCGGTTCTACCATAAACAGGGATTTATCGTCGTTGAGGAAAACGTCAATCAGGATACACAAGCGACAGCACTAATCATGCAGTGGGAGCATTCTGCCCGCTTGTCATGAGACGATAGCGATGCAAATCTCGCTATGCCGATCGTGCAAATCCCTCATTAATCGTCATTAACCTTGTGCAGATGCAGAGGCGGTATCGCTTGCAGTATTCTGCCAGCTACGCGATTATTCGATAAGCTGTTTCTACGTTAACGTCCTTAATCTGCTGGAGTTTGTGATGAAACCTAGCGTTATCTTGTATAAAAAAGTCCCTGACGACTTACGCGCTCGTTTAGACCAACACTTCACCGTCACTGAGCTTGACGCCTTTCCTTCTCTCGATCATCCGGCTTTAGCGACGGCCGAAGGTATTATTGGTTCCGGTGGAAAAGTCGATAAAGCATTCCTACAACACGCTCCACGCTTACGTGCGGCCTCTACCATTTCCGTTGGTTACGACACCTTTGACGTCAATGCGTTAAACGAGAAAGGGGTGATTCTTATGCATACCCCTACTGTACTAACGGAAACCGTTGCGGATACGGTACTGGCCCTCATGCTGGCCAGCGCCCGCCGGGTCGTGGACGTTGCTGAACGCGTCAAAGCCGGTGAATGGAAAGAGGGAATTGGCAGCGATTGGTTCGGTATTGACGTTCACCATAAAACGCTGGGTATCCTCGGCATGGGACGTATTGGTCTGGCTGTCGCCCAGCGTGCGCATTTTGGCTTTAGTATGCCGGTGCTCTACAATGCACGTCGCCAACATCCACAGGCGGAAGAGCGTTTTGATGCGCGCTATTGCGATCTGGACACGCTACTGGCTGAGTCCGACTTCCTGTGCATTACTCTGCCGCTGACCACCGAAACACATAACCTGATTGGTCGTGAACAACTGGCCAAAATGAAACCCAGCGCCATCCTGATTAACATCGGTCGCGGCGCGGTGGTAGATGAAAATGCCTTGGTTGAAGCACTCAGTGATGGAACCATCCATGCCGCCGGTCTGGATGTATTCGTTAAAGAACCCTTGCCGAAGGATTCTCCACTGCTCAACCTACCCAACGTCGTGGCCCTGCCTCACATCGGCTCTGCCACCCACGACACCCGCTATGATATGGCCGCCTGTGCCGTCGATAACCTGATTGCCGCACTCACCGGTACGGTCAAAGAAAATTGTGTCAACCCGCAAATACTGAAGTAAGTATTCACGACAAGGCTGTCATAACAGCCTTGTCCATTGCCGTCATTTTTTAGACGATCATCCTCATTCATAAATAGAATACAGTTAAAAAAACTACTGGTGAATTTTAAGCCACATTGCACACGGATAATGCAAGCGCTATCGTTGCCACCTATCTACGTATGAACACTCACTGACAAACTATGAATTTTTCTCTTTTCGGCAATAAATTCACCCGCCATGCAGGCATTACCCAACTCATGGACGATCTGAACGAAGGGCTCCGCACACCGGGTGCCATTATGTTGGGAGGAGGCAATCCGGCGCATATTCCGACAATGCATACCTATTTCCAACAACTCTGTCAGGAAATGTTGGAACAAGGGAAATTAACAGATGCACTGTGTAATTACGACGGTCCACAGGGTAAGGATACACTGCTTAATGCACTGGCCGATCTACTGAGAGATGAATTAGGCTGGCAGATTGGACCACAGAATATTGCACTAACAAATGGCAGCCAAAGTGCTTTTTTCTACTTATTTAATTTATTTGCTGGTCGCCATGCCAATGGCAACCTGAAAAAAGTGTTGTTTCCGCTGGCCCCAGAATATATCGGTTACACGGATTCCGGGCTGGATGAAAATATGTTCGTGTCCGTTCGCCCCCAAATTGCGCTGTTGCCGGAAGGCCAGTTTAAATACCATGTCGATTTCGATAACCTATCAATCACAGACGATATTGGACTCATCTGTGTCTCACGCCCAACCAACCCAACCGGCAATGTGCTAACCGATGAAGAGCTGGTACGCCTTGATATTCTGGCTCAGCAGCACAAGGTTCCACTACTGATTGATAACGCCTACGGTGTGCCTTTCCCCGGCATCATCTTCAGCGATGCTACCCCATTGTGGAACCCGAATATTATCCTGTGCATGAGCTTGTCCAAACTGGGCCTGCCCGGTTCACGCTGTGGTATCGTCGTTGCTGATGAGAAGGTCATCTCCGCAATTGGTAACATGAATGGCATCATTAGCCTGTCTCCCGGCGCGATTGGCCCAGCGCTAGCGCTGGAAATGATCCAACGTGGCGATTTACTGCGGCTATCCAATGAAGTGGTGCGTCCCTTTTATCAACAGCGCGTACGTGAAACAATCGCCATTATTCGACGTTACCTCTCTCCAGAACGATGCCTGATTCATAAACCAGAAGGCGCGATATTCCTGTGGCTGTGGCTTAAAGATTTACCGATCACCACAGACTTGCTGTACCAGCGCTTGAAAAAACGTGGCGTACTGATGGTTCCTGGCCACTACTTTTTCCCCGGTCTGGATCAGGCATGGCCACACGCTCACCAGTGTTTGCGCATGAATTACGTACCAGAGCCCGACAAGATTGAGCGAGGCATTGCGATACTGGCGGAAGAAATCGAGAAAGCGATGCAAGAAGGCTAACTAATATGCCATCGACTGGCTTACCCCACGGGAGTCAGTCGAACAACGATCGTAGTTCGAGTAAAAACAGTGATCCAGAGAATAAAAGGGGGAGAAAGTATATGAATAAGATTTTCTTTATTTTGTGTCTATTTTCACCTTTTTCTTTTGCCCTATGCGAAGACGTTAATCTCATTGCAGAACAAAAACAGATATTGTTTCCACACTCCGACTCGGGATATCTTGTTACAGAGAAAGAACGCACTTATTTATATAGCGCGCCAGACGAAAAATGTAAACTTAAAGATATTTTTCTTATTCGTGGGGATAGAATTGACGTTTACTCCGAATATAATGGTTTTCTTTCTATGATGTATTTAAAGAAAAATGGTGAGTCGATTACAGGATGGATTCGTTCTCATTCTGTCAAGCCAACAGGTATTGGTGTTGGCCCCATCAATCCAGATGGTAAATAGAAAAAATAACATTAGGAGAGGCCAAATTATGATTGATATTAATGCGAGCATTATCCCATCAAAATCATTAGGAGGAATAACACTAGGTAAGAATATAGTAGACTATCAGTACTTTTTCGATAAATACACAGTAAAATATGTTCAAGATGCAATGTTTTCGGTGAGGTATAAATTCCCTGATTATCACATATCAATATCAGTAGATGTCCGCAATGGTAATATTTATAAAATCACGGCATACAATGGATATCAAGGAGGGATGCACGGTATATTTATTGGTGACGCTATTACAAAAATACCAGCCTCTTTTACTTATGATGATTGTGATGAAGGATATATCAGTAAAAAAACAGAGGGTATTATTATCCACACAGATATTGATGATCCACTGCCGGAAGAACTTATTGGTGCCAAGATAGGTGAGATAGCCGTTTTTTTACCGAGTGTTTTTAAGCCGTGAGTGATGAGCCCAAAAATCATTTCCTGCACTGACGACCTACTTCACGTCTCCAATAGTAATTTTTATAACTTTATTGTAGAGATAATTACATGCTTCGCATTCTGTCGAAAAATATCTTATCCCCGTCTTAATGCCTCGTTCTGAATAATATACCACCCAACTTCCATTTTCATCATCAAGGCATAATTTTTCATTTGGTAAACCGCCCTCAAGAGAATAGATTGAACTTGATATTTTTTCTTTGATAAATCTATTTTTCAACTCTTTTTTATTCATATTACACTCTGTTTGTTTATTATGGTCTGCTCGGACCATCAGTAAAAAAATATAAACGAAAGGTCACGCTGCATGCATCAACGTTTACTTATAAAAACGCCATCTCTGCGCTACCAATTTTTTTAACTGACAAACCAGACATCCTAACCCCTATGCCATGTTCGGTATCCCCATTCCACCTAAAAATAAAACCAAGTTCATTTTCAATATCAGGAAAAACATAGATTTTCATTAATTTTAAACAAAAATCACCATTCTTATAATTTCTATCAATATACAATAAGATCTCTTTTTTCAATAAGGAAAAAATCTTCTCTTGATTCTTTAATATGGAGTCAATCTCATTCACTAATTTTTCATCCATCACCTCAGATTCTAAATAAATGACTTGAACTTCATATTCACCGCAAGCATCAAAAATTAAATTAACGGAGATGCCTTCATCATCCTTATAAAAACATTCGTTGTTCACTTAATTCCCTTCATCGATTAAATATATTTAACCAGCTATTTTAAAGTAATGATGACAGGCCGCTTTGCTAAGATATTTTTTGACTAACTCGTCGCAAAACACATTACCCATCATCGCTTCAAATATACATGTATTTAATACATCAATAGTTTCCGCATTAGCATTTATATATAACTCATCAACAAACAAAAAAATCTTCTCAATCTCTTTATCAAGATCTTTTCTATCTTTATAAAAACATTCAACTTTACAGTAAAAATAATTTCTAGGTTCACATGTATTCAAAATATAAAAATTGATTACATCAAGAAAGAAAGATCCAAAAGAACCATACAGCAAATAAACATCATCATGATCATTTGTTTCAGCAAAGTCGGGGAACCTTTCTTTCAATGCATCAACTAACTCATCTTTTTTCATTATTAATCACTACTCACTCTTAAATAAATTATTTTATTCTCTTTTAGAATTACTTTTATTTCATTTATTTTAATACTAGCTAATCCATTCTTTTCACAAACATAGACTAACTCTTTAAGAAAGGAAACAGCATCGTTATCCTTAAACAATAAATCGGCACGATAATAATCTTTTATTTTTCTTAAGTACTTAAAACTACGCCAACCTGTCGAATTTGAAAATATAGATGAGTGTAGAGACTCGCTAATATCAAAATAAAATAGCTCGTCATCATATTTTATGTGTAAATCCAATGGCATGGAGCCCCACAATATTAATTTAATAACATTCATCGATGCTATACGTCGCATAACAGGTTTGAAACTTAATCACATTGATTGCTCAAACGTTATATATTCATTGCTTTCACTATCGAAAAAAACGTATAAAAACGATGTGTCATGTTTCAAATTAGATATGTCAATCTGTCCAACAAAGCATAAGGGGCGATCATTTTTTATTGGCCAATTAGGTGATTGCAGCCACTTAGGTTTTTTCTTTAAAAACTTAAACGATGAATTTATTTCACGCGTCAATAACCCTTGTAATTCTCTTCCCTCGGTATCTTTATATTTTTCTATAAGATATCTTGAGTAATTATCATCAATACTAATCCATGATGGTATTACTTTGAGTAGAATATCATATATTTTTTCATGTTTATTATTAATGTTAAAGTCAACACCTTTAATTCTAAGAAATGACGAAAGTAAATCCTTTCCGTTTATTTCACCTGATGGTGATAACAGGTCGATCTCAAGAAGATAAAGATAGGCATTTCCAGCGCTAGTATACGGAGGAATGTCTATATTTTTTGACAATAGGATTTCAACATCACGATTATAGTAAACCTCTTTCTGAAATGCTTTTGCCGATAGATTATCTTCAAGATAATCTTTAATAATATTAATAGCACTCATTTCATTTCTCTTGTGATGTTCGATATATACCCAAAATAATTCGAGTTGCATGAAGGCGGCAAGTGAGGGACAAATTCGTCGGGAACGAATTTGAACAGCCAACGGCTGGCCTCCGGTGAGAGACAGGATGTCTCTCATTTAATCCCGATGAGCTTACTTGAGTAAGTGATTCGGGTGAGTGAGCGCAGCCAACGCACAAGCAACTTGAAGTATGACGGGTATAGTTTAGAAATCACCGTTTATTGGATAGTACCAGGCTCGATGGTTAGATATTCACCCCAGCCATTCTTTTAATTTATCGCCAATAAAAATAAGTTTTTCCGGACCACCATATCCTTTAAATTCATTTTCATTTGCTGTTATTATAACCCAATCATTTTTACCATTATCATGATTGATCGCGATGTTACGCCTGTTTTTTTCTCCCGTCAGACTGACTTTCCAACCGGGATTATCTATGGTGCTAATATCAAAGCCATATGCGTGTTCCCACGAGCCATCACATTTTGATAGATACCAGTTTTGCAGGTATGTTAACAATTCATCATTCATCCAAAACTATCCTTATTCTTGATAGGCTCCTGACTGTACTCAACACTACCACTAGTGGCCTTTATCTCTCTCCAGACACGCTACCGCCACGCTGTGACTTCCCTGTCTGCCTGCCACCATCATAGCAGCACGGACAGTAACAACCATTACTTATTCTGTTGAACATCCATCGCTATGAACACTTTCAGCCTTTATTTTTATTTCCCAATATGAACTATCAAAAACATGAATGATTGCAAAACAATTTGTTAAATTATCTATATCGATGCACTCATAGGCTAATGAGCCAGCATGGGCCACAATAAAAAATGTTTTTATTTCCTCCAGTGAGTGGGCTAATAATTTAACGTCATTCCATGTCATCTCTAATCCATCATCCGTCGATAAAACCAACGCTTCAAAGTCAGGAATAGATAAACCATACAAAGCACAGCCCACTGCATCTATCTCATAGAGAAACCAATTCCAATTATTCTCAGGAACGCTTTTAAGCAGATCATTAAGCGTTAGTTTATGTGTTTCTGTAGAGAATAATTTACCCGTCGTTATTTTCATCATAGGTACGCTAATGGCTTAACTGAAGATCTTGAAGGTTCAGATGATGGTCTGACAGACCATCGCGGGTGAAAGCGATAAAAACACACGGCTATTTCCATTTTTAACCCACGCCCCGAAAAGGCAACGTGGGTTATGACTTAATCAAGCTGATACTACATTTTCATCCTGATCGACAGCGAAGCAGGCGACCTGCTGTTCACCGTAGGTTTTCAACTGCGGCTGGAACTGGGTGCAGGTGCTGAAGCAGCGCTGGCAACGCGCGTTGAACGCACAGCCCGGCGGTGGATTCAGCGGGCTAGGCAGCTCACCGATCAACTTGATACGCTCGCGACGTAAATCCGGATTCAGACGCGGCGTCGCAGACAACAATGCCTGCGTATAAGGGTGGCGCGGATTGTTGAAAATGGCATCTTTACTGCCCTTCTCTACGCAGCGGCCCAGATACATCACCATGACTTCATCAGCGATATGTTCGACCACGGATAAATCATGTGAGATGAAAACGTAGGACAGCCCCAACTCCTGTTGTAAATCCATCATCAGGTTCAGTACCTGCGCCCGCACCGATACATCCAGTGCCGAAACCGGTTCATCGGCGATCACCACGTCCGGGTCCAGCATCAATCCGCGAGCAATGGCAATGCGCTGACGCTGGCCACCAGAGAACATATGCGGATAGCGATCATAGTGCTCGGTTTTTAACCCCACTTTCGCCATCATCGTCAACGCTTTTTCGCGTCGTTCAGCTTTCGACAGTTCGGTATTGATCAACAGCGGTTCTTCCAGGATCTGTCCGACTTTTTTACGCGGATTCAGCGATCCATAAGGATTCTGAAAAACGATCTGGATCTTCTGCCGACGCAGTTTCTCCGCCGTTTGATCGGGTTTCAAAAGATCCTGCCCCTGATAATAAAGCTCACCGCCAGACGGTATTTCTATCATGGTCAGTAAACGCCCCAGCGTAGACTTACCGCAGCCGGATTCCCCAACAACAGCCAGCGTTTTACCCCGTTCCAGCGTGAATGACACACCATCCAGGGCTTTCACCAATCGTTCCGGTGCAAAAAAACCTGTTTTAACCGGATAATGTTTTTTCAAATCAATCGCATGTAGTAAATGTGGCTGCGATGTTGTGCTATGTTGACTCATAGGGTCGGCCTCCCCGCATCATCCAGCGGCGTATGACATTTCACCTGACGACCAGGAATATCGCGCAGTTCAGGCTCTTCCTGACGACAGCGGTCTTGCGCATAGGGACAGCGCGGATTAAGCAGACAGCCATTCGGGCGGTCATATTTACCCGGTACGACCCCCGGCAAGGATGCCAGTCGGGATTTGTCTACCGCAAACTCCGGCAGCGCACGCAGCAACGCCTGAGTGTACGGATGACGGGGCGCGCGGAAAATATCCGCCGCTTTGCCTGACTCCACCACCTGCCCGGCATACATCACGATGATGTGGTGCGCAGCTTCCGCCACCAGCGCCAGATCGTGCGTAATCAGGATCAGCGCCATATTATCGCGCTGCTGCAATTCGAGCAGCAGTTCAATGATCTGCGCCTGAATGGTCACATCGAGTGCCGTAGTCGGTTCATCGGCAATCAGCAGCTTTGGCCGACAGGCAATCGCCATCGCGATCATCACACGCTGGCTCATCCCGCCGGAAAGTTGATGCGGATACACATCAAGACGCGAAGCGGGATCGGGGATCCCGACTAGAGTCAGCAAATCAATTGCTCGCTGACGACGGGTTTTGCGGTTACCGCCCTGATGCACCTTGATAGCTTCCATGATCTGGTAGCCCACGGTGTAGCACGGATTCAGGCTGGTCATCGGGTCCTGAAAGATCATTGCGACCTCAGAACCCACCAGATTACGCCGTTCTTTCTCGGAAATTTGCTTTAAATCGCGCTGGTTAAATTCCAGCTTGTCGGCCATCACTTTGCCGGGGTAATCAATCAGCCCCATTATCGCCAGCGAGCTGACAGATTTACCGGAGCCGGATTCCCCGACAATACCGACCACCTGCCCTTCTTCCACCTGATAACTGATGCGATCGACCGCACGAAACGGCAGCCCCTCATCACCAAAGTGAACCGACAGTTTATCTACATTGAGCAACGCCATCTCTCTACCTCTGTTACTGCTTGAGTTTGGGGTCGAGAGCATCACGCAAGCCGTCCCCCATCAGGTTAAACGCCAATACCGTCAGTAAGATTGCCAGACCGGGGAACGTCACCACCCACCAGGCGCTTTGCGCAAACTGCAAAACGTCCGACAGCATGGTTCCCCATTCTGGCGTTGGCGGCTGTGCGCCCATACCGAGGAAACCCAAAGCAGCCATATCAAGAATGGCGTTAGAAAAACCGAGAGAAGCCTGCACAATCAGCGGTGCCAGGCAGTTAGGAAGAATGTTGACGAACATCTGGCGCGCCGAACCGGCTCCCGCCACGCGTGAAGCCGTGACGTAATCGCGGTTAACTTCCACCAGCACCGCCGCGCGTGTCAAACGCACATAGTGCGGCAGTGCCACAAAAGTGAGCGCCAGCGAAGCATTCACAATGGACGGCCCGAAAACGGCCACCAGCACCAACGCCAGCAACAGGCTTGGCAACGCCAGCATGATATCGACGACACGCATGATCAGCGCATCGACCACGCCGCCGAAATACCCCGCCAGCAGACCAAAGATCACCCCCAAAATGAGCGACAGCACTACTACCAGACAGCCGACCAGCAGCGACAATCGCGCACCATACATCAGACGCGACAGTACATCACGTCCAACATCGTCAGTGCCCAGAATAAACTGCCAGCTACCGCCTTCCTGCCAAACAGGTGGACGCAGCAACGCGTCGCGGAACTGTTCAGCGGGTGCATGTGGTGCCAGTACGTTCGCCCCAATGGCGATAACCAGCATCAAAACAACATAAACCAGGCCAACCACGGCCCCTTTATTACGCTTAAAATAGTGCCAGAATTCCTGTAATGGGGTCATCGGCTTAGGCGAATGATTTACAACAGGTTCAGTGACATGTGTCATCTCTGCCTTCCCCTTATTTCTTGTGACGAATGCGCGGGTTCACCACGCCATAGAGCACATCGACCAGCAGATTGACCAGAATGATCATGGTCGCTACTAGCAGCACGCCGCCCTGAACCACCGGATAGTCACGGCGCTGCAACGCATCGATCAACCACCGCCCCAGCCCCGGCCAGGAGAAAATGGTTTCCGTCAGGATCGCCCCGGCTAGCATGGTGCCAACCTGCAAGCCAATCACCGTCACCACCGGCAGCATCGCATTACGCAACGCGTGCACAACAATCACCCGCAGGCGGCTCAATCCTTTAGCACGAGCGGTACGGATGTAGTCCTCGCCCAGCACTTCCAGCATCGCAGAGCGCGTCATACGCACAATCACCGCCAGCGGAATAGTGCCCAGCACGATGGCAGGCAGGATCATGTGTTCAACCGCGTCGATAAAGTCGCCTTCCTCGCCCCAGAACAGGGTATCGATCAGCATAAAGCCGGTCAGCGGCATGCTGTCATCAAGGAAAATGGTATCGCTGATGCGTCCCGAAACGGGCGTCAGGTTGAGCTGAACGGAGACCAGCATAATCAGCATCATGCCCCACCAGAAGATAGGCATGGAGTAGCCCGTCAGCGCCAGGCCAACAGAGGTATGATCGAAAATGGAACCGCGCTTAACCGCTGCCAATACGCCGACAGGAATCCCCACGGCAATCGCGAACAGCATGGCGCAAACGCCCAGTTCCAACGTCGCTTTAAAGCGAGGCACAAATTCTTCCCACACGGGGATGCGGCTCTTAAGGGAGATCCCCAGATCACCATGCAGCACACCACCAATATAATGGACATATTGCTGCCAGAGTGGTTTATCCAACCCCATTTCAGCCAGCAATTGCGCATGGCGTTCGGCGGAAATACCACGTTCTCCCGCCATGATCATGACTGGATCGCCTGGAATCATATGCACAAAAGCAAATGTCAGTAGGGTGATACCAATAAACGTTGGGATAACCAGCCCCAAACGCCGGAGTATGAACTGCAACATATCCCGAACTCTCTATTCATGCCCGGCGGCTCATAGGCTACCGGGCTTATCATTGCTCACAGATAAAAAATCGTCAGGAACGATTTTAAACGTCGTGTGTGGCGGACAGGAAAACTCGCCCCAAAAATTTAATGGGCAAGAAACCCCGCCTCCACGACTCCTATGACGAGGAATCGCAAGGTCGGGGTTTTCAGTGTCCATGAAAATCAGTGGCTGAATTAATCCAACGTGACGTTATTGAAGCTATGTACACCACGCGGCTGAACCACGTAACCTTTCACGTTTTTACGTACTGGTTCATACACGGTGGAGTGCGCGACAATCAGTGCCGGAGCCTGATCGTGCATCACCACCTGTGCTTGTTTGTACAGTTCAATACGTTTTTCGTGATCGGAAACGGCACGCGCTGGTTGGATCAAGTCTTCAAACGGCTTGTAGCACCACTTGGAGTAGTTGGAGCCATTTTTGGCAGCATCGCAGCTGAACAGCGTCGCGAAGAAGTTATCTGGATCCCCGTTGTCGCCCGTCCACCCCATCAGCACGGTCTGGTGTTCACCGTCTTTCGCACGTTTCAGATACTCGCCCCACTCGTAAGTGACGATCTTGGCTTTCACGCCAACTTTCGCCCAGTCGGACTGAATCATTTCCGCCATACGGCGCGCGTTCGGGTTGTACGGACGCTGTACCGGCATTGCCCACAGGTCGATAGAGAAACCGTCAGCCATACCCGCTTCTTTTAACAACGCTTTCGCCTTTTCAGGATCGTAGCCGTTGTCTTTAACGTCACTGTTGTAGCCCCACATGGTCGGTGGGATCAGGTTGGTTGCAGCCTGACCGGCCCCCTGATAGACAGCATCAATGATGGCAGATTTGTTAACCGCATAGTTCAGCGCCTGGCGAATTTTGACGTTATCCAGCGGTTTTTTCTCAACGTTGTAAGCAAGATAGCCGACGTTCAGCCCCGGTTGCTCCATCAACGTGATGTTCTTGTCTTCTTTCATGCGCACGAGATCGGCTGGATTCGGATACGGCATGATCTGGCATTCATTTTTTTGCAGTTTGGCGTAACGTACGGAAGCATCTGGCGTAATGGAGAAAACCAGACGATCGACGCCCGGTTTGCTACCCCAGTAACCTTCGAAAGCTTTGTACAGAATGCGGGAGTCTTTCTGATATTGCTGTAACTGGAATGGGCCAGTACCAATCGGGTTCAGGTCAATCTTCTCCGGCGTACCGGCTTTCAGCATTTTATCGGCATATTCTGCTGACATAATGGAGGCGAAATCCATCGCCAGGTTAGCCAGGAACGGCGCTTCTGGGCGAGTCAGTTCAAAGCGCACGGTGTAATCATCGACCTTCTCAACTTTGCTGACCAACTCAGGCATCCCCATCCCCTGATAGTATTCATAACTACCACCAGAGACTTTGTGATACGGGTGATTAGCATCTTGCTGACGCATGAAGGAGAAAATCACGTCATCGGCATTGAATTCGCGGGACGGTTTGAAATCCTTACCGTCCTGCCATTTCACGCCTTTACGCAGATGGAACGTATAGGTTTTGCCATCCTCGCTAATATCCCACTTCTCGGCCAGACCCGGTATGGTATCTGTCGTACCGTCTTTAAACTCCACCAGACGGTTATAGATAGGAATAGAACTGGCATCAAATGTCGTACCAGAGGTGAACAACTGTGGGTTAAAACCTTCCGGAGAGCCTTCTGAACAATAAACTAACGTTTTCGCCTGCAAACCTGCTGTGACAGACATTGCCAGCAGACCAAGGCTGAGTGTCAGTATCCTTGATTTAGCCAGGGAATTTGCCATTACTTGTGCTCCACTATGGGTGATGTTGTGTGTTGATTTGGTCAGACCTGTATTTTTAAACGCTTCGGTCCGTACCCTGTTGCCCGAAGGCATAAAGTAAAATATTGAGGGAGTAAACAGCGGGAGACGCAAAATATACAGACGCACATATAGCACGTCGTATGACCCTTATCCCCAGCGGCTTCTTACCTCATAGACGCCCTCAATTTGTCAATAGATCACGGTGACGTCAACATAAGCTGTAGGGATTTACAATCACTCGCTTCACCATGCTTAAAAATAAAATTCATATTTTTAAATAAAACCAGAATTTATGTATCGATACAGCGCATTAAGCCAGGCGAAAACACCATACAATCGCATATAAAAGGAAATTATCACCATTAAAAAAACTATAGTAAAATCGTCCTATGTGTCCAAGATATGAGCACTATTTTTTGTTAAAAAGGTTAACTACAGGTGAAAATTCTGCCAAGCAATAAGCAAAAATGATATTAATTTGACCGTCTATCAAAGAAATCCAGACTATCTACGCTCGATAAAAAAACTTTATACTTCAAATAATCTGGGCCGCAGGTAGGCGGATACCGGCATGGTGGGCCATGTAACGTTTATCTGAGCCAGTGACCAGGGATCGCTCGACAACTACCGCCTTTTTATGGTTAAAAAGCTATGGTGCTAAATAGAAAAATGGGGTGATAAAAATGAGGATAATTTATTTAATTCACGCCTTATACACTAAATAATTCGAGTTGCATGAAGGCGGCAAGCGAAGGAATCCCGATGAGCTTACTCAGGTAAGTGATTCGGGTGAGTGAGCGTAGCCAACGCACAAGCAACTTGAAGTATGACGGGTATAAACAAATTAAAGTTTTCTTTATGAAAATATTTTCACTGCTGTCTATATCGACTATTTACTTATTCTTATAAAATGATATTTTTATTTCCTGTTAGTACCTTCGAAAAAACCATCACAAAACCTCCTTACTCAAAATAAATTAATTTAATTACAAAAGAGTGATATAAATTATTTAAAAAAGAGTTGTCGATAAGTTCACAAATACAGCATTAATCACGGCATGATGTATTATTTTTAACATTCACTCATGCTAGATTACCCTCCAATCTGCTTTCTTTATAAATAAAAAGCCCTAAATAAAAAACGCTTTCTCATTCTCTTGCTACACATTGATAAAGAACAAAAATTTAGTCATTAAAGATAGAACAAACCATTTCTGTCCCAAACGTCTTAGCACGGGTGAATACAATGAAAAAAACTGAAACCGATATTTTATGTGAGAATAATCTTGCCATCGAAACGCCTCAGGCAATGTCCTTCATCGGAAACCTGTTAAGCAAAAAAATAAGCTCTGTTCCCGTAGCTCTTTTTATTGCTATTTCTGTTATTGTTTTTATCGCCGCCTATGCGGGATATCTTCCTAAAAATATGATTGGTGGCTTCGCCATTATCATGACAATGGGTTTTTTACTGTCGCATATCGGTTATAAAATACCGGTATTTAAAGATGTCGGCGGCCCAGCCATTCTTTGTCTGATGGTGCCCTCAATTATGGTGTACTTTAATTTATTTAACGATAACACCATGAAGACCGTGCATCTGTTAATGAAAGAGGCAAATTTTCTCTATTTCGTTATCGCCTGTCTCGTCGTTGGCAGCATTTTGGGGATGAACCGAAAAATCCTGATTCAGGGGATGATCCGCATGTTCGTACCATTGGTCATCGGAACAGCAACCGCGCTAGTGACGGGCCTGTTGGTCGGAAAACTCTTCGGTTACAGCTTCTACCATACGTTCTTTTTCATCATCGTACCGATTATCGGTGGCGGTATTGGCGAAGGTATCCTTCCACTGTCATTAGCTTACTCGGCAATCTTGGGCCAAACCCCGGATGTGTATGTCGCTCAATTGGCACCAGCCGCTGTGGTCGGTAATATCTTCGCTATCTTCTGCGCAGGTATTCTATCCCGCCTCGGTATGCGTCGTAAGGATCTGAACGGCGAAGGCCGTTTGGTTCGCAGTGACGAAGAAAATGCGATGTTTGCCGTCAAAGAAGCCCCAAAACCTGTCGATTTCCACCTGATGGGAGGCGGGCTACTGATGATTTGCGCCTTCTTTATCGTTGGTGGTCTGTTCGAGAAACTGGTCCACATTCCGGGACCGGTACTGATGATCCTGATTGCCGTCTTCTGTAAATACAGCCGAGTCATCCCTGGCACCATGGAAACCGGTGCGCACAGCGTCTACAAATTTGTGTCCAGTTCACTGGTATGGCCGTTAATGATTGGATTGGGAATGCTGTATATCCCGCTGGAGAGCGTGGTTGCCGTCTTCTCTATCGGCTATGTGATCGTCTGTGGTTCTGTCGTGCTGTCAATGGCTGCCGTCAGTTTCCTTATCGCGCCACGCCTGAATATGTACCCGATTGAAGCTTCTATCGTGACTACATGTCACAGCGGCTTAGGTGGAACCGGTGATGTCGCCATCCTGTCTGCATCTAACCGTATGTCGTTGATGCCGTTCGCACAAATCGCTACCCGTATCGGCGGGGCTTCAACCGTGATTGGCGCGACATTGTTACTGGGCTGGGTTGTCTGATTCAACCGAGCTTCTCCAATAATAAAAACGCCACGGGGATTGCCATGGCGTTTTTATTTTATCCAGCACTAACTATTCACAATATTGGCGCAGCGAGTCCTGTTTTTCTGGCTACAGCCATTGGTAACGGTTTGGCTTACCGCAACTATCTAACCTTTTTGAAAATAATCAGAATCAGGATCATACTAATTGGAAAACCAATCAGTATGGCTGAATACATGGAGTCCATAGACTCTCGCATATCAGCCAATATCGCAAAATGGTATTCAACTGACACTGTTTTATCAGATAAAAAAACCATTCTTTCCTTATCTTGAACATGTCCAAAAGAAAAAATAGCAATGCTTATCAAATAACAAAAAGAGACAAGGCAAATACTGAACCATCGAATAAACGTCTTGCATTTACTTGTTAACATAGTGCATCCCTTCTAAACCCACTCCATTTGGTTTCATTATCACTGAATGTGTATAGCACAAGGCGGGATCGCTCCCGCCTTGTTTCTGTTTTTGTTTACCTTATTCGCCGCTTTTTATTCACAATACTGCCGCAGCGAACCCTGCTTTTTCGGCAACAGCCATCGGTAACGGTTTAGTTTACCGCAACTACCTAATCTTTTTGAAAATAATCAGAATCAGAGCCATACAGATAGGAAAAGCGATGAACGCAGCTAAATACACCGAGTTAGTATGTTCCTGCATCATCTCTAGGCTAGCTCTGTGATATTCAACAGATATCGTTTTTTCTGAAAAATACATAATATCCTTATCAAAGGAAATCGCACCAACGCCCCCTACCAGTAGATAATAAAAAAAAGAGACAAGAGCAATACTGACCCATCGAATAAACGTCTTGCATTTACTTGTTAACATCACGCATCCCTTCTAAACCCACTCCATTTGGTTTCATCGTCACTGAATTGTGTATATGTGTATAGCACAAGGCGGGATCGCTCCCGCCTTGTTTCTGTTTTTGTTTACCTTATTCGCCGCTTTTTATTCACAATACTGCCGCAACGCATCCTGCTTTTCTGGCAGTAAGCGGTAGAGATACACCGGTCGTCCCGTTGAGCCATACAGAATATTGGTCGCAAGAATGCCCGTTTCTGCCAGATAGATGAGATATTTACGACATGAAACGCGGGAAATACCAATCGCGTTAGCCAGCATCTCCGTTGAAAACTCAGCGCCCTGATTACCTTCAATCCACTCGCACACGGTACGCAATGTTAAGCTGGTCAATCCTTTCGGTAGCTTCTTACGCTCACTCATTGAGCTGCCGCTGGTACGGCGAATCAGGCTATCAATGTCAGACTGCGCGACGAAGTCACGGTGCTTAAGTAAGTTGGCTTCTTCACGGTACGCCGTCAGTGCTTGTTCAAAACGTGAGAACTGGAAGGGCTTAATCAGATAATCCACTACGCCATAGTGCAGCGCTTTTTTAATGGTATAGACGTCACTGGCAGAGGAAATAATAATCACATCCGTTTTTTCACTGAATTCCCGGATCGTGGGTAACAAATCCAACCCGTTATCCTGCTGCATATAAATATCCAGCAGTACCAGGTCGATTTCAGAATTGGGTTGCATCAGTAAATTTCTGGCCTGCTGTAGTGTTGGTACGGTCGCATAACAATTAAACCCAGAAACCTGATTCAGATAAGATTTATTTAGCTCTGCAACCATGGCATCGTCATCAACAATCAGTACATTAATCATGGTCAAACAGCCTTACTTGATAAGGGATATTAACGAAAAACTGAGTGTATACCTCAGGTTCCGACTCAAAATCGATCTGACCGCCGATCTTTTCCAGACTCTGTTGGGTCAAATACAGGCCAATACCGCGTCCACTGCCCTTAGTGGAAAAGCCTTGCTCATAAATACGCGTCTGATTCTCCAGTGCGATACCAGGACCATCATCGCCAACGGTAACATGCAAACGACCATCCTGATGATGGAAGCTGACGCTGATTTCGCAATTCTCCTGACCGTTGATCGCATCCATCGCGTTTTCAATCAGGTTACCCAGCACCGTAATCAACTCATTGGTTGCATCGACATCATCCGTATCAGGCAGCAGACTTTCTTCACTAATGGATAAGGTAATGCCGAGATCGCGAGCACGGTTAATTTTCCCCAACAGGAAACCCGCAATCACTGGTGATTTCACTTTACGAATAATGGAGCCAATTTCCGCCTGATAGTTATTGGCGGTTTTCAAAATATAATCCTCCAACTGGGAATAATATTTTAAATGCAGCATACCCAATATCACGTGCAGCTTATTCATAAACTCATGCGACTGCGCCCGTAACGCATCCGCGTAATAGGACATACCGGTCAAACGCTGTAAAAGCTGACTAATTTCCGTTTTATCGCGGAACGTCGCGATAGCTCCGATAATATCGCCTTTTACAAACACCGGCACAGTATTGGTCAACAACAGGTGACCATTAAAATTGATTTCTTCATCACGGCGGGGAATACCACTTTCCAGCACCTGCGTCAGATGCAGATGTTCCAGCCACTGTTCACTCACACCCTCTGTCGATTTGTGCGGTAGCGCGTTATCCTGACGAAATAAACGCCGCGCTTCATCATTAATCACTGTAATACGTGACTGTTTATCAACCGCGATCACACCTTCCTTGATGTGCTTCAACATGGCATTACGCTGCTCAAACAGGTTAGAGATTTCGAACGGCTCAAAACCCAGCATAATCCGTTTGAGTACCTTCACCAAAATCAACGTTCCGAGCCAGCCAACCAGCGCACCAGCAAGGATCGCCCATGGGATCATCCAGCGGTTATCACTGATAACTTTTTGTACACTGGTTAAGGCAATCCCTAAAGCGACCACGCCCACTTGCTTATGGTCACTATCAAACACCGGTGTAAATACTCTTAGCGCGGGATCAAGCGTACCACGGTTAATTGCGCTATTTTCCATCCCCAGCAGCGCAGGATAGATATCACGTCCCGCAAAATATCCGCCAATTCTCTCCGGCTCCGGGTGACTATGACGGATCGTGTTCATATCCGTGACGGTAACAAATAACAGTTGGTTACGGAGTCGAACCGTCTCTGCCGTACTCTGGACGATATCTGGATCGCCAATTCCTTTGAGTTCATTAATCACAACAGGGGATGCGGCAAGTGTGCGAGCAATCGAAAACGCTTTTTCACGCAGATGATCTTCGGATAACTGATTGATACGAAAGAACAATAAGGAGTACACCACCAACAGCACTGCGCCAAGTACGACAGAAACCATCAGAAAAACCGACGTTCCCAACTTCAGCGGCGCTTTCTTCTTGCTCATGTCGCTCTCCGGAATAACCATCATCACACCGTTATCTTATACTGTTTCGTCACTTTTAGCGTGTTGGATAGACGCGCCCGCTACAGGAGCGAAACGCGTCATGGGAGAAAGGATGTTGAAAACGTGAGCGTTATCCGGCCTTACCAGAAGCCAAGCAGCTTCCACCATACGCTACCCACCCCAAGCCAAATGGGGATAATAACCAGGCTGATAGAAAAACCGATCTTCCACCAGGTGCTTAACGGCATGTAACCACAACCAAACAGGATCGGTGCCGGGCCGCTGGAATAGTGAGTAGTAGACATAAACAGGTTACTGAAGATACCGAAAACCAACACCGTTAACATCGGTGGCGCCCCGGCTGCCAGAGCAATCGAAACAAAAATCGCATACATAGCGCTGATGTGGGCAATCGCACTCGCCATCAGATAGTGGCTGTAGTAGTACACCAGCAAAAGCAAGCCAAGCATAGGCAACCAATGCATACCGCTAACCGCATTACCTGCCAACCCACCCAACCAGGCAATCAGCCCCATTTTGTTGAGTTGCCCTGCTAACGTCATCAATACGGAAAACCACACGACGGTATGCCAGGCTTCTTTTTCACCGACGACATCATCCCAGGTCAACGCACGGCTTAACAACAACACGCTCAACCCCGCCAACGCCGTCAGCGTGGCATCGATTTTCAGCGTAGAACCCAGCACCCAGAATGTCACCAGTCCAAGGAAAACGCCCAGAACAACCCATTCATCGCGGCTCATCCGCCCCATTTCGCGCAAGCGTTCAACCGCAATAGCTCGCATTTCTGAGGTCTTTTTCAGCTCAGGCGGATAGAAGCGATAAATCAGGTAAGGGATCAGCGCCAGTGACAGAAAACCAGGCAACAGGGTGGCTAATGCCCAATCGGTCCAACTGATATGAATGCCAAATTGCGAAGCCAGCTTGGCAACCATTGGGTTACCCGCCATTGATGTCATAAACATGGCAGAAGTTATGGCGTTACATTGGAAAATCGATTGCACCAGGAAAGCACCAATACGACGTTGTGTACCCTTTTCCGGCGTAGAGTCATAGGCCTCAGAGATAGAACGGAACAACGGCGTGATGATCCCACCACAGCGAGCGGACGTGGATGGCATCGCTGGTGCGAACAACAAATCGGTGAACACCAGGCCATAAGCCAACCCCAACGAGCTATTACCCAGCTTACTGATAAACAGCAGACCAATACGCCGACCAAAACCGGTCTTAATAAATCCGCGGGAAATAAAGAACGCACAGGCAATCATCCAGATGGTCGGATCGCTGAATCCAGCCAGAACGTCTTTAATGGGTAACAAACCGAGTATTGAGACTGACGTCAGGCTGAACATCGCCATCGCGCCAAGGGGATAAGGAGAGAGAATCAAGCCGACAACAGTAGCAATAAAGACCGCCATCAAGTGCCAGGCTTCGGGTTTGACCCCATCAGGAACCGGAAGCGACCATAACCCACCAGCAAGACAGAGTATAATCAGGAGCTTTAGCAACCTGCCATTATTTGCAGACATAAGAACACCACTCTTCATTAAAACGGAATTCGTGAGTTCACAACGGATGCCCGAGCGGAGGATTTGGCGTTTCTTTTTATTCTTCCTTCATCACCCAGCAGAGTAATACGATATTAACCTGCACAACGGGAAACATCTGTGAAAAAAAAGACGAGAAAACAATGGGTCAGGGTGCTTTTCTCGCCCCATCAAATCGAATAGATAATGAAAAAGATCATATTATAAAGCGTCATAAAAATAGCATTACTTTAGTTACTAAACATGATTATTAGTTTATTTAATAACCAAATTTTACATTGATAATAAATGACATCCTGCCAACAAATAATAACCAACAATAAAAAAACATAAAATCAACGTAAAATGACAACGAGAAAATCTGGCTCAATAAAAAATACCCACAACAAGAAGAGGGTGAAATAAGCAACGCGGATTTTCGTCAACGGAAATAAGAACGCAGGAAAGATAAAAAAGCCTCAATAACATCATCATGTGGCATGTGGTGAATAGGTCACAGTATTTGTAACATCGTTTTTGTAACAACCATTTGATTCGGTCACATTATGCGTAACATATGTTATGTAACATGATTTATAGTGACGAAGTTCAAACTTTTAACATTAGAATTAACGTTTCATAGCGGCATCTTTTAGTGGATGAGTGAGGTGCAGCATGATTGAAAGTACACAATCCTGTGTGGTTGAAGGAAAGAAAAAAGTCAACGTTATTCACCAGGAATATGATTATCAGGGAAAAGGCACGCTAGTAAAAATAACACGTGGAGGAATATGCGGTTCAGATCTTCATTATTATCATGAAGGTAAAATAGGCAATTATGAAGTTAAACAACCGATGATCCTTGGTCACGAAGTCATTGGCACAATAGAAAAAAGTGACAACGATAAATTCTTGCCTCACCAGAAAGTCGCGGTGAATCCCAGCAAGCCGTGCGGCCATTGTAAATATTGCCTTGCCCATGAAGAGAACCAGTGCGTTTCTATGCGCTTCTTCGGTAGCGCAATGTATTTCCCACATGTCGATGGCGGTTTCACACAATATAAAATCGTAGACACCGCACAATGTATTCCTTTTGATAACCAGTCAGATGAACGTGTCATGGTATTTGCCGAGCCACTGGCTGTCGCGATCCATGCCGTTAACCAGGCTGGAGATGTGCGTGGCAAACGCGTATTTGTCTCTGGCGTCGGTCCAATTGGCTGTCTGGTTGTAGCCGCGGCAAAAGTGATGGGCGCCGCAGAAATTGTTTGCGCTGACATTAGTGAACGTTCACTGACATTAGCAACCGCGATGGGTGCAACAAAAGTCGTACATGCACAAAATGGCGACTTCACGGAGTACCTGAAAGAGAAAGGCTATTTCGATGTTTCATTCGAAGTATCCGGCCACCCTCAATCCGTGACGCGTTGCCTGGAAGTTACCCGCGCGAAAGGCACTCAGGTACAGGTTGGAATGGGGAGCGCAATACCAGACTTCCCAATGATGATGCTGATTGCAAAAGAGATAAAACTGGTTGGCACCTTCCGCTTTACCGAAGAATTTACAACATCCGTACACTGGTTGAATGACGGCACAATCGACCCACTGCCGTTACTCAGCGGCGAATTTACCTTTACTGACCTCGAAAAAGCGTTGCTCTTTGCTTCTGACAAATCGAAAGCCGCCAAAGTGCAACTGACATTCTAACTAAAAAATAAACCAGAGAGATAAACATGAAGAACATCTTTTCGTTAGAGAATAAAAAAGTATTAATCACCGGCGCAGCGCAAGGTATTGGTTTCTTATTAGCCAAAGGACTCGCAGAACAAGGTGCCGAAATTATCGTCAATGATATTACGGCAGAACGTGCAGACCACGCCGTATCACAATTAACCGATATGGGATATCGCGCTTATTCCGCTTCTTTCGATGTCACCAACCATCAGGACGTCAATAACGCGATTGACCATATCGAAGAAAATATCGGCAACATTGATGTATTAATTAATAATGCAGGGATCCAACGTCGTCATCCTTTCACCGAATTCCCTGAAAATGAATGGAATGATGTTATTGCCGTTAACCAATCGGCAGTATTTTTCGTTTCCCAGGCCGTTGCCAAAAAAATGGTTGAACGTCGTGCCGGAAAAATTATCAATATCTGCTCCATGCAAAGCGAATTAGGTCGAGACACTATTACGCCTTACGCCGCATCAAAAGGGGCAGTGAAAATGCTGACTCGAGGTATGTGTGTAGAATTAGCACGTTACAATATTCAGGTGAACGGTATTGCACCGGGCTATTTCAAAACAGAAATGACTAAAGCATTGGTAGAGAATACTGAATTTACCGCATGGTTGACGAAACGGACGCCTGCAGCTCGTTGGGGTAATCCGGAAGAGCTGATTGGCTCAGCCGTTTTCCTGTCCTCACGCGCATCCGACTTTGTGAACGGACACCTTCTGTTTGTCGATGGCGGAATGTTAGTCGCAGTATAAGCTCACTTATAAAAACACAAGTAGAACGTCATCATGATTATGGCGGCGAGGTTTCGCTGCCTTTATTTACGGGAACATCTTATGCCTTTAGTCATTATTGCGATAGGTGTCGTACTGCTTCTGATCCTTATGATCGGATTCAAGATTAATGGTTTTATTGCGTTAACGCTTGTCGCTGCGGTTGTCGGCGTCCTGGAAGGAATGGCGCCACTGAAAGTCCTCGCCTCCATTCAGACCGGTATCGGTGGCACATTGGGTGGTCTAGCGATGATTCTGGGATTCGGGGCGATGCTAGGGCGTCTCATCTCAGATACAGGCGCAGCACAGCGCATCGCCACCACCCTCATTCATCGTTTAGGGAAAGATAAAATTCAGTGGGCACTGGTCATCACCGGGCTGATTGTCGGGTTGGCCATGTTTTACGAAGTGGGTTTCGTTCTGCTTTTGCCGCTCGTCTTTACCATTGTGGCCGCCGCCCAGTTACCACTGTTGTACGTTGGGGTGCCGATGGTTGCCGCCCTATCCGTTACGCACTGTTTTTTACCACCGCATCCCGGCCCAACCGCCATTGCGACGATTTTTAATGCCAATCTGGGGATTACGCTGCTTTACGGTATCATCATCACGATCCCTACGGTCATTATTGCAGGCCCGCTATTTTCTAAATTACTTAAAAAATATGAGAAGGAGCCACCCAAAGGGCTATTCAATCCTAAGATCTTCACCGAAGAGGAAATGCCCGGTTTCGGTGTCAGCATTCTGGCTGCCGTCATCCCTGTTATTTTGATGGCCGCCGCCGCCATATGTGAAATGTCGATGCCAAAAGAAAATAGCATCCGGCAGTTCTTCGAGTTTATTGGTCACCCGGCCGTCGCCCTGTTTATTGCTATCGTTCTGGCGGTATTCACACTGGGTCTGCGCAACGGACGCAACCTGGAATCCGTCATGGATATCGTCAGCGATTCCATCGGCGCGATTGCCATGATCCTGTTTATCATTGCTGGCGGTGGCGCATTCAAGCAAGTGCTGGTTGACAGCGGCGTAGGCAATTACATTGCAGATATCATGAAAGGTTCATCATTATCACCACTTCTGATGTGCTGGACCGTCGCTGCACTGTTACGTATCGCTCTGGGCTCCGCTACCGTTGCCGCGATCACCACGGCAGGCATTGTTCTACCGTTGATCAGTATCACCCACGCCGACCCCGCATTAATGGTGCTGGCAGTAGGGTCAGGCAGTGTCATTGCCTCTCATGTGAATGACCCTGGATTTTGGTTGTTTAAAGGATATTTCAACCTGAGCGTAGGGGAAACACTGAAAGTCTGGACGGTAATGGAAACGCTCATCTCCATTCTGGGACTTATTGGCGTACTGATTCTGAATAGTATTATTCATTGACCCATTGGAGTGCTATACAGGATAGGAGAAGAACCCTTTTCCTGTCCTGTATCTGAGGTAAAAGTAAAAAATGAAGAAGCACAGAGTAACCTTGCAAGATATCGCTAATTTGGCCAACGTGACCAAAATGACTGTCAGTCGATATCTGCGTACCCCAAATCAGGTTTCACCTGAAACAGGGAAAAGGATTGCTCAGGTGATGGAAGAATTTGATTATATTCCCAATCGCGCACCTGAAATGTTATTGAACACCAAGAGCTACACGATAGGTGTATTAATTCCCTCTTTTAAAAATCAGGTTTTTGCCGATATGCTCGCGGGGATCGAATCAGTCACATCAGGGAAACAATATCAAATTCTTATTGCGAATTATAACTATAAAAAGGATTCAGAGGAGAAACAGATCCTCAACCTGCTTTCTTATAATATTGATGGCATTATTTTATCTGAAAAATCGCATACCTTGCGTGCAATTAAAAATTTACGCCATGCAAAAATTCCGATCGTGGAAGTGATGGATACCGAGGGACCCAGCCTGGATATGGAAGTAGGATATGCCAACAGCCGGGCGGCGTTCGATATGGTTTCTACCATGTTGGAAAATAGCAATAAAAAGACGATTGTCTATCTTGGTTCACAGGATGATTTACGCGATGAACTCCGCTACCAGGGGTACTGTGAGGCCATGAGGAAACATGGATTACCGATTTATCATATTAACCCGCAATCAATATCATCAATGCAACTCGGCGCACAATTGCTATCCCGTGCATTAACAGAATACCCCGATCTCGACGGTATTTTTTGTACGAATGATGATATCGCCGTTGGCGCATTATTATATTGTATGAGGAAAGGTATTAATGTACCGAAGGATATATCCATAGCAGGATTTCATGGATTAGAAATAGGACGAGAAATGATACCGAGTCTTGCCTCCGTTATTACCCCTCGTTTTGCTATTGGGCAACGGGCGGCAACAATATTATTGAATAAAATTAATGATAATGAATACTCAACTTATTCTGCGGACTTAGGCTACCAAATTTATCGTGGCGATACATTATGATATGAGCCAATCTCGTCAGAAATAAAGCTGAAAAAAGGAGAATGCCGCAGGGTATTCTCATCACGGAATACACATTACATTTCATTTTCCATTCTGGAAGATGAACGGTGTCGTATATACCCTAAATAATTGAGTTGCAAAACGGAAACGACAACACGTTTTTTAATAGCGCGGGTCGGGGCGAGGCTCATCAATGCGCCGAATAACGAGCGAGACCAACGCACAGGCAACTTGAAATATGACGGGTATAAAAGAAATTACGTCAAAGAGAGAGTGAAACCGCAATGGAAACCAAACAAGGTGGAAGAAGTTTTATATTAATGGGCGTGACCAGTACCGGTAAATCAACGGTTGGTGCCAAACTGGCAAATCAAATTAATGCAAAATTTATTGATGGCGATGATCTACATCCAAAAGCCAATATTATAAAAATGTCTGGGGGGAACCCGCTGAATGATGAAGATCGTTCACCGTGGCTGGAACGCATCAGAGACGCGGCCTTTAGCATGGAAAAGAAAAATGAAACGGGCGTTATTGTCTGTTCAGCATTAAAGAAACGCTATCGTGATTTAATTCGTGAAGGCAATAAAAACGTTATTTTCATTCATCTGTTCGGGGATTTTGATCTCGTTCTGGCTCGGATGCAGTCCCGCGCCGGGCATTTTATGCCCGTCGAGCTATTACGAAGCCAATTCGAATCGCTGGAATGTCCGCAGAAAGAAGAGACAGATGTTATCCATGTCAATATCGACGGTAGCCTTGACGATGTTATCGCACGTTGCATGACCGCAATTCATACGCATCGTTGATCGCCGGGAGCGTCTATGGGCCAGTTCACTCATCAGAATCAGACCATTAAACAGGTTACTCAACAAATAGCGGAAAGAAGTCAGGCATCACGCCGACGTTATTTGCACACGGTAGAAACGCAAGCATCGCAATGGCAAAATCGCACCGCGCTGTCCTGCGCCAACCTTGCCCATACGGTTGCCGTGTGTTCTGCCACGCAAAAACAACATATCCTGGATTTTACGCGCGCCAATGTCGGTATCGTTACGGCTTATAGCGATATGTTAAGTGCACATCAGCCCTATGGTATTTATCCTGACATTATCAAGCAGGCATTAAGCCACCAAGGGCATAGCGCTCAAGTCGCAGGGGGAGTGCCAGCCATGTGCGATGGCATAACCCAGGGACAAAATGGAATGGCGCTGTCGTTGTTTTCTCGCGATTTGATCGCACAAGCCACAGCGGTTTCCCTAAGCCATAACACCTTCGATGCCGCACTCCTTCTTGGCGTTTGCGATAAGATCGCCCCCGGTTTGCTGATGGGCGCGCTGTCTTTTGGCCATCTTCCCGCGGCATTTGTCCCATCAGGTCCCATGTCTACAGGGATCAGCAATAAGGAAAAGGTTAACGTCCGCCAACGATATGTTGCAGGCGAAGTGGATAAAACATCACTGTTGCATATGGAATGTGCGTCTTATCATTCACCGGGGACTTGTACCTTTTTCGGTACAGCCAATACCAATCAGTTGGTATTTGAGGCGATGGGGTTGATGCTGCCCGGCTCCGCTTTTCTTTCCCCCACCGATCCACTGCGCGAAATCATGACGGCCAGCATTGCAGAACACATCGCGACGATGACGCAAAAGGGGACACACTACCGTCCGCTTGCCCATGTGGTTGATGAAAAAGCAATAGTGAATGGTCTGGTTGCCCTGTTGGCATCGGGAGGGAGTACCAATCACACCATTCACTTGCTCGCGGTTGCAGCAAGTGCCGGTTACACCGTCAACTGGGACGATATTGATGTTTTATCCAGAGTCGTCCCTTTGCTAGTAAAAATGTATCCGAATGGCCCAGCGGACATTAACGATTTCCAACAGGCTGGCGGCGTCCCCACATTGATGAAAGCGCTCAACGAACGCGGCCTGTTGAATATGGATGCCACCCCCGTCTACGGCACGCTGGATGATTACCTGAAAATACCGTATTGCCAAAATGACCAGCTCACTTATCACGATGCGCTGGACTCCACCAACCCGGATGTCCTGGCGTTACCCGGTCAGGCATTTAGCCCTCAGGGAGGATTGCGCGTTGTTTCAGGGAACCTTGGCCGGGGAGTGATTAAGATCAGCGCCGTTGAGTCAGAACATTGCTTTATTGAAGCGCCAGCACGTGTTTTTGAATCACAGCATGAAGTGGAGCGGGCGTATCAGGCTGGGGAATTCACGGAGGATGTCGTGATTATTGTCCGTCACAACGGCCCTGCCGCAACGGGTATGCCTGAATTACACAAGCTGATGCCCATACTGGGTAACCTGATGGGACAGGGTTTAAAGATCTTTCTGGTGACAGACGGGCGACTCTCTGGCGCATCCGGCAAAGTCCCCTCCATCTTGCACGTGTGTCCAGAAGCCTATAAAGGGGGACCGCTCTGTCGCGTTGCAGATGGCGACATTATCCGCATCGATGCTGAAAATGGAAAAATAGAGGTGCTGACGGATATCACAGGCAGACCCGATTACCATCCCGACCTCTCATCAGAACATCATGGTTCAGGGAGAGAATGGTTTTCTGTCTTTCGTCACGCGGTATCCAGTGCGGAGGAAGGCGCAACCATTTTCAGACTGTCTTCACAATAGATTTTCAGGCTGTGGTTAGCGTGTTTACTTCTCCCAGACACCGGAACATTCGGCGTCTGGGAGAACGATGTTTCACTACATTGTCCAAAACAGCACGGCTAATAGTTGAGGAGACATAATACGTAAAAACATCGCCAACGGATAAACGGTGGCATAGGAAAGCGCGGCCGCACCGCTGGTTGCATGCAATCCATTGGCGAATGCCAGTGCTGGGGGATCGGTCATCGACCCTGCCAACATTCCGCACAGTGTTAAATAATTCATGCCGCCGAATACTCGCGCCAATACGCCGACAATCAGCAATGGAATAATGGTAATGAGTGCGCCATACCCCACCCACCACAGCCCATCGCCGTACCATAGTGTATCAATAAAATCGCCACCGGATTTTAGTCCCACTACCGACAAAAACAGCACAATACCCAATTCACGTAACGCGAGGTTTGCACTGGGAGGCATAAACCAATACAGCTTGCCGATACCGCCAATCCGCCCCAAAATCAGCGCGACGACCAACGGTCCGCCAGCCAGACCAAGCCTCAAGGCAACCGGAAAACCAGGAATAAATAGCGGGATAGATCCCAGCAGGACGCCCAGCCCGATACCAATGAACACGGGCAACATTTGTACCTGCTGCAACTTCTGTTGCGCATTCCCCACAATATCGGCCACGGCATCAATGGCAGATTGTCGACCAACCAGATTCAGGATGTCACCAAACTGCAAACTGGCGTTGTTGCTGGCAACCAACTCCACCCCCGCACGGTTCAAACGCGAAATAACCACATCATAATTTTGCTTCAGGTTCAATTCGCGAATCTTACGTCCCAGCACCTTCTCGTTTGTCACGACCACCCGTTCAACGTGCAGCGCCGTGCCACGTGTCGATAACGATGTATCTACCTCCTGACCAATCACCACGCGAGCCTGTTCCAAATCGCTCTTCACGCCAACCAAATGCAAATAGTCACCCAGTTGAATGACCGTCATCGGTGAAGGCACCATCAACTCATCGCCGCGTTTCAGTCGGGAACACACAATCGTGTCGCTGTTCAAGATGGGGACATCCTGAATCGCCAACCCTTGCAAATTACTGTTTGTCACGGACACATTCATCGTATGTAACTGTTCATGCTGTTGCCCGTTGTGGCTTTCAAACTGTTTTGCTTCCGCGTCAATCACCACACGAAACACGACCCGCAATAACCACATCACCAGTAAAATGCCACAAATACCCAACGGGTAGGCCATGGCATACCCGGTCCCCATTTGATTCACCAGCGCACCCTCCGTGCCAAGGTCGGTCAGAATTTGCTGACCCGCACCAAGCGAAGGCGTATTCGTTACCGCACCTGAGAAAATGCCGAGAATAATGGGTAAAGGAACATTGAACGCTTTATGGATAGCCACCGTCACGATACAGCCGATAAAGACCGTAAGAATGGCAAATCCATTGAGACGTAAACCAGAAACACGTAAAGAAGAGAAAAAGCCCGGACCAACCTGAATACCAATGGTGTAAACAAACAGAATTAATCCAAACTCCTGAATAAAATGCAGCATGTCGCTATTCAGTTCAAACTGATAGCTCTGGGCGAAATGCCCGACGATGATCCCACCAAACAAGACCCCGCCAATCCCTAACCCTACACCGTAAATCCGCCAGTTACCGATCCATAACCCCAGAACCGCTACCAGCGCCAGCATACTAACGGTAAGCGCAATATCACTCATACCTTGTATCCTTGTGCGGACGTATCTTCTTGGGAAACGCAAAGCAAAACACTCACTAAGATTGATTCTGGCAGAATGGCGCGGGAGGAAACGTGGCGGGCAGCACAAAAATTTTCAACATCGTTAACGGCAGCCCGAAGCGTGATAGACAGGACTAAACCGCCATAAAAAATACCCGTGACTCAAATAAGCCACGGGCATCGATAATCAATAGATGAAAAAGCTAAGGGTTATGACGCATCATCAGGCGACTGAGTTAATGCTGGCTGGCCGCCGCCAATGGCGATCCGCTGCGGTTGCAGCGCTTCTGGCACATCACGGACCAGATCGATATGCAGCAACCCAAGCTCAAAATGCGCATCCGATACGTGCAAATGCTCTGCCAAAGTAAAGCTCAGGTTAAACGGCTTGAACACTAACCCCTGATGCAGATATTCCACTTTTTTCTCTGCTGGCGTAGGGGTGCCTTTCACCGTCAGGCGTGGGCCTTCCACTTCAATATCCAACTCACTTTGCTGAAAACCGGCCAACGCCAGCGTGATGCGATAATGGTTATCGTCTTTTTTCTCAATGTTATAGGGAGGAAACTCAATCGGTTCCTGACCGCCCATGGCACTGGCTAATTTGTCAAAACCAATCCACTGACGCAAAAGTGGTGATAAATCATAGTTACGCATAATATTTACTCCTTCTATGAAGCGAGACCATGTCTCCCAGCCGCAGTAATACGGGTCTGGGCTCGTCCCCATTCGGCGGACGACACACGTTTATCCAGGTTCAATACCGATTATTTAATTTCAATCCGACGCGGCTTCATCGTTTCCGGCACAATACGTTCCAGATCGATATACAACAAACCGTTTTGCAGATTGGCGCCCTTTACCTGGATATGCTCAGCCAACTGGAATTTGCGTTCAAAATTGCGCTCGGCAATGCCTTGATACAGATAATTACGCGCGGTTTGTTCACCTGCGTGCGCCCCTTTGACAATCAACAAATTGTCATGGGCGGTGATATCCAGTTCTTGCTCAGCAAAGCCTGCAACGGCAATGGCGATACGATATTGGTTTTCGTCGACTAACTCGACGTTATAAGGGGGATAGCCACCGTTGCTTTGCGTCTGACCACTTTCCAGCAGGTTAAACAGACGATCAAAACCAATAGCGGAGCGATAAAGCGGAGAAAAATCGGGGTTACGCATAAAACAGCCTCCTAAAAAATTCAGCGAGGATTAATTGTCAACCTTCCCTCAGGACAGGTTTTTAGCCTGAACAGATACCCTTACGGCATATCCTTCTTGTTCGGCTTACTATCAATATGGTGACCCCTCTCAGACTTTCAATAGCCTGAAAAGAAAAACTCGTGCTTTTCATGCAAAATTCACTCATAAGACGAGTGTTATCACATACACTCAATGGTGCGAGAAATAAGCATCCATGACGTAATGACAGATAAATTGATGACTGGGCAATATGATCTTCAGGCCAAAGACAATACCATGCTAAAAATGACCATACTGAAAAGCGCCTTCCTCTCTTTCCTCATCACTGGCAGCGGCATCCTATCGCTCAGCGGGTGCTCCAGCGTCATGACACATACCGGCGGTGAGCAAGGGTATTACTCTGGTACTCGAGCCAGTATGAACATACTGCGCGATGATGAAACCAGTTGGGTCATGATGCCGCTGGTCGTACTTGATATTCCCTTTTCTGCCGTCGCAGATACGCTGTTGCTACCCTATGATTATTATCGTTCAGGAAGCGATAACACCTCAATGCGTGAACGAATTTCACATAGTGAGCAAGAGAACCAAACGGCCCACTCACAAACCGTATCGCCCTCACCGACTCACAACCAACTTTAAGCCCGCACGATACTCTCTTTATCTGGGGCTTTATGTCATTGCACATCCCCGATTCCCGTGGCAAAAATTAACCCATGCCGCGTTTATCCTCTGACTGAAACCCTATACAAGCCAGACCATTCGAACGATATAGCTGAGCACAACTCGTACAAAAACACGCCAAATTCTTTTTCAAAAAAACAGAAAGACTATCTCAATAACCTCCGTTTTCTAACTCACAAGCATCGGCGTAATATTCCTCACATCGAAAGGAAATAGCCTTTCACCTCATAAATCAAAACAGGATAAGACATCATGAAAAACGTAAAAACCATCGCCGCTGCTATCGTACTTGCTACCGTTTCTTTTGGAACATTCGCTGCTGAACATATTGATGCACAACAGGCTAAACAGCATCAGAAGCTGGGTGTTGTTTCAGTAACTGGCGCTAAAGATCTTAGCTCGCTGCAAGCACAGCTGGCGGAAAAAGCGGAAAAGGCAGGGGCACAAACTTATACCATTACCTCAGCAACCGGTAATAATCTACTGCGCGGTACAGCGGTAATTTATAACTAATAGAATCAATCAAAAAATCAAACGAACTTTCCCTATATGAGGAAAGTTCGTTTTTTATCCCTTCGTATTTACCCTACGCGTTCAACATTGCCAACCAGGAAAATGTAAGACAGCGCACCAACCAAAGCCACTCCGGCGATATAAGTCAGAGCTGGGGCAAAGCCATAATCCTGAGCCAGATAACCGATAATTAACGGCACGGTGATACCACCTAACCCACCAACAAAGTTGAATACCCCACCAGTCAGACCAATCAACCGAATAGGTGCCAACGACGACACTAACGACCAGGTGATAGAAGCAAATCCATTACCAAAGAATGCAATCGCCATCAGCGTCATAATCCAGATCGGATCATTGGTATAATTCGCTCCCATAATGCAGGTTGAGATCAGCAAACCACAAATGATGGGCGTTTTGCGGGCAAAACCAATGGATTTCCCGTTGCGAACCAGTCGATCAGCCACATACCCCGACAGTAAAACACCAAAAAACGCAGCCAGAAACGGAACCGTGGTCATAAAGCCTGCGGTTAACGCACTGATATGCTTTTCCTGTGTCAGATAATTAGGAAACCACGTCAGGAAGAACCACAATGTCGATGTCACGGCAAACTGCCCGATATAGACGCCAACCAATTTACGGTTAAACACCAACTTCCAGTCGGCCGCCGTCAATGGCGTACGGGATTTTTTCTCGGAAGGCGCATCACCATCGATAATACCGCCACCTTCGGCAATATATGTCAGTTCCGCGTTATTTATCCCTTTACTCTTTTTCGGTGGCTGATAGACAAAATGCCAGATTAATGCCCAGACGATACCGATTCCACCCGTAACAATAAAAACCCAATGCCAACTCAATATTTCCTGAAGCCAAATTAACAGCGGCGTTAAAAACGCTAAGCCCACAAATTGACCAGATGTATAGAAACCAACGGCAGAAGCACGTTCTTGTTCTGGAAACCAACTGGTCACCATCCGGTTATTCGTCGGAAATGCGGGAGCTTCAAATAACCCGGTAACCGCACGTAAACCAATTAATGAAGCGAGCCCTGTGGCAAACCCCTGTAATAATGTCGCAATTGACCATCCCATAATAGCAATGAAATACGTCATTTTCGATCCGACGCGGTCGAGGCACCAGCCGCCGGGAATCTGACATAAAGTATATGTCCAGGCAAAGGCAGAGAAAATATATCCCATCTGTGTTTTACTAATACCGAATTCTTCCTGAATGTGTGCAGAAGCCACAGCCAGATTGGCCCGGTCAACGTAACAGATCACTACCGTAATAAAAATCATCAATAGTGTCAGATAACGCCGTTTTGTAGGTCGGGCAGTTAATGTCATATCCATCTTATATTCCTGTTATCTATACCCTAAATAATTCAAGTTTCAGGAAGGCGGCAAGCGAAGGACAAATTCGTCAGGAACGAATTTGACCAGCCTTTAGCTGGCCTCAGGTGAGAGACAGGATGTCTCTCATTTCATCCCGATGAGCTTACTTGAGTAAGTGATTCGGGTGACTGAACGCAGCCAACGCACATGCAACTTGAAGTATGACGGGTATATATTTATTTTTTTCAACACTGGCAGTAATATCGTTCTGTCAGATATGTTGGTATATAAACAACACCAGCAGGTGGTCTATTTTTACATTACCGTTAATTCCCCTTGAACATCACAATAAATACAAGGTTATTATTTTCACTACAGATAATGATTCATCTTATTCTTTAATAACCAAGAAAAACGATCGCATTAATACCCCAACGTAATATTGATTAGTATCGTCTCAACAGGTTAAGACCCACACAGTCTTAAATATGACAGGTATCATTACCGCCAATAAAAGACGCACAATATAACGCTACATTGTGTGAATCATCGATTAATATCGTTATTCCCGCTGGGGTATAAAGCTATATCTTTACCACTCGGCTACCGCACCATCGGGGTAACGCCATACCGGATTACGCCAGTCCGGTGCATTTTTACTTCGCTCAATCACCAACTCCTCATTAATTTCTACGCCAAGACCAGGTTTATTTAAGGGATAGAAATGGCCGTCCGTCATAGTAAAGTCTTCTTTATTCGTAACGTAGTCCAATAACTCGGCACCTTTATTATAATGAATGCCCATACTTTGCTCCTGGAATACCGCATTACGAGAAACAAAATCCAAATGTAGGCAAGCCGCTAATGCAATTGGGCCAAGTGGACAGTGCGGAGCCAGTGCAACATCATAAGATTCCGCCATCGCGGCAATTTTAAAGCACTCCGTAATCCCGCCAGCATGAGACAGATCGGGCTGAATAATAGCCAAACCACCATCCGCAAGCACACGCTTGAAATCGAAGCGAGAGAACATACGCTCACCCGCTGCAATCGGCAGATGGGTTTGCGCAGCCAGACGAGGATAGTATTCCGCCTGCTCAGCCAATACCGGCTCTTCAATAAAGAGCGGACGATAGGGTTCCAACTCCTTAATCAAAATTTTCGCCATCGGCGCATCAACGCGTCCGTGGAAATCCAGACCAAACTCGATCTTGTTACCAAAGGCCTCGCGAATCTCAGCGACGACGGCAACGGCCGCATCCACTTTTCTCGCATTATCAATAATGCCCATTTCCTCACAGCCATTTAGTTTGAAGGTATCAAAACCAATGTCTGTCAGCTTTTTAATCCCCTCAATCACATCGGAAGGACGATCGCCGCCAACCCAGCTATAAGCTTTAATTTTATCGCGTACCAAGCCTCCCAATAATTGATAGACCGGGACGCCTAGCGCCTTGCCTTTAATGTCCCACAGGGCTTGATCGATACCGGCAATGGCGCTCATTAAAATCGGGCCACCGCGATAAAAACCGGCACGATAAAGAACTTGCCAGATATCGTTAATTCGAGCCGGGTCCTGACCGATCAGATAATCAGAAAGCTCATGAACGGCAGCTTCAACCGTACGCGCTCTGCCTTCAATCACCGGCTCACCCCAGCCAACAATCCCCTCATCCGTCTCAATTTTCAAAAACATCCAGCGCGGCGGTAATCGGTATGTCGTTAGTTTGGTAATTTTCATAAAACAGCATCCTTATAGGCTTTAACAAATGCATGGGCTTTTTGTGCCGTCGCATCAACCGACTGACCGGCGCGATACAGGTCGCTACCTAATCCAGCACCAATGCAACCCGCACGAAGATAGTCATTGAGGTTTTCCGGGGTGACACCCCCTACGGCGAAAACCGAGACATCTTTTGGCAGTACCGCTTTCAGCGCCTTGATATAGTCCGGCCCGTATGCCGATGACGGGAAGATTTTCAACGATCGGGCACCTGCATTCAGGGCAGCAAACGCTTCCGTCGCCGTCGCACACCCAGGGCAAACCGTCATGCCACACTCAACCGCACGACGGATCACATCCGGGCTGATGTTAGGCGTGACGACCAGTTTGCTGCCAATCGCGTGCAATTTATCAACGCTATCGGGCTCCAATACCGTTCCGGCCCCAATCAATGCGCGATCGCCAAAGTGCTCAACCGCCAACTGAATACTTTGGTAAGGGTTAGGTGAATTCAACGGAATTTCTATGGCATCAAACCCAGCATCCACTAACGCCGCGACATGTTCCACCACCTCTTCAGGCGTTATGCCGCGTAAAATGGCAATTAAGGGAAGACTAGTATTCCAACTCATTAACAATGCTCCTTATACCTGCTTGAAAAGCCCGATCGCCATCCAGCAACTGCCAGCGCAATCCCGCTTTTTGTAATGCTTGCTCATAGCGTGCCGTTAAAGAAGGCGAGCCAATCAGCGTAACGGACTCCCCTGCCGCAACTTGATACTGGCGCTGCATTTGAGATATTTCGTTGCCAATCAGTACCCCCGAAAGCCAGTCACTGACGGCACTTTTATCCAGTCGTCCCAATACGTGCGCCGCCCGGGTTTCAAAAAGACAGCGAATGATATTGTCATCGGAAAATCCCAGTATCAGCCCCTGCTGAAAAGCCTGTGGTGAGCATTGCTGTTCACTTAATCCCACGCCGATAAGCGATTGCGTCATGAGTAAATGGTGGAGCTCGCCCGTCATGACCGTACGAAAATCCACAACGCGATCCCCATCTGCCCGAACCCACTTCGAATGAGTACCCGGCATCAGGTAGAGCGACGATGGAGATTCGCGATATGCGCCGATAAGTTGCGTTTCCTCGCCGCGCATCACATTACAATTGTCACTCGTCTCAATACTCAGTCCCGGCACGATCCAAGCGGACAAGGGGTTAGCCGCTTCAACACGCGTCAATTGGTGAGCGACATTCGTCAATCGGGTCGGGCATGGCAGGTAAGGCACCGAAAGCCAGCCAGCATTGCTGCCGATCATGCCAGCCATCACAATCGGTACGTTGTACTGTTGCCATGGCCCGAGGGTATTTTGAAAAACCTGCTGCGGCGTTTGTCCCTGTAGGCGGGTTACACCAGCTTCGGATTGCACCCTGTCGATACAGACGCCATCCCGATACAGCCAGGCACGCAGGTTGGTCGACCCCCAATCAACCGCAATGTAGCTATCATTCATGTAATGTCCTTTAACCGTTTTGTTGAGCTGGCAATCATGGTCAGCGCCGCCCGCTCTGCTGCTTCAATATCCTGATGCCGGATAGCATCATAAAGATCCTGGTGTTCACGCAATGTGTGCGGCATGTTGTCTTCATCTGGCATGTAGGTTCGTTCAAAAACCGCTCGCTGTAGCGAGCTGATCGCTACGCTAAGCTGCTGTAACACCGGGTTATGTACCGCCGCTAATACCGCCTCATGAAAACGAATGTCTGCTTCATTGAACGCATCACGATTCTGATGGTTGGAAATCATGTCGTTCAGCGCCGCTTCAATTACCGCCAGCTCGCTTGAGGTCGCTCGTTCTGCGGCCCAGCGAGCAATGGTCGGTTCAACCAGATTACGTACCTCACTCATCGCACCGATCAAACGAGGGTCGTAATCGCTGGCCAGTACCCACTGCAAAACCTCCGTATCCAGGTAGTTCCACTGATTACGCGGAGCCACAAACGCACCACGATACCGTTTCACCTCTACCAGCCTTTTCGCCATCAGCGCCCTAAAGACCTCACGAATGATATTGCGCGAAGTCTGAAATTCTTCGCATAACTCGGCTTCTGCGGGTAATGGCGCACCTGGCGCATATTTCCCGCCAACGATCTGTTGGCCGATATCCAGGATGATACGGTCGGTTTTGCTCAACGCTTGCTTGTTCATCGTCACCTCAACAGGACAAAACGGGTTGGTCTTTATCCCTTCTACTTTACCTGTCATGCCGCCGAGCGTCGTAGAACTGTTGCACAATACCCAATGTATTCTCTCTTTTTCTGCGCTCATTGTAGTACCAATAATTCATGTTGTACTACAATCTGGATCACAAAACAGACAATAACAGCAAAATTGCAACATCAGAAATAGAAAAAATTCACATACAGATGAGAAAACGGGGGGATAAAGCAGGGATACAAGCGCAGATAGGGGGCAACGTAATCAGATGACATCGGCGTAATAAATCACACACCGCCATTTCAGCAACCACTGAAATTACATTCAAAATAATCGAACAATTTAATCAATAAGCTCCATTTTTCCTTCAAAGCATATCGGCGTAGTATTCACTTCATCGAAAGGCAATGACCTTTCACTCCGAATAAAACTGAATAGGAAACATCACATGAAAAACGTAAAATTCTTCGCCGCTGCTACCGTTCTCGCCACGTTGTCTTTTGGTGCTTCTGCCGCTGATTATGTCACGACACAACAGGCACAGAACCTCGATAAAGCCGGTGTGGTAACAGCTACAGCACTTGACCTGAGTTCCCTGAAAGCTGAACTGGCCGCGAAGGCAGAAAAAGCAGGTGCCAAAGCCTACACGATTACCTCCGCAACGGGTAACAACACACTGCGTGGCACCGCGGTTATTTACAACTGATAGCTATCAAAAAGATAATCAAAAAATTAAACTGACTTTACGTACTTTTACGTAAAGTCAGTTTTTTTATGGATCACGTCTCCCGCCTAAATCTGTACAAAATGCCCATGAGAGACTTCCCGATAACGCCGTGTCGGACAGTTAAAATCAGGTGGTCTCACTGGACTACGGAGTTCATCGTGAACCATCGCACGTACAGGTCTGGAATCAGGATCGGGAACGGGCACCGCAGCAATCAGACGACGGGTATATTCATGTTGTGGATTATCAAAAATCGCCGAGCGTGGGCCGATCTCCACGATTTCGCCGAGGTACATCACCGCCACGCGGTGGCTAATCCGTTCAACGACAGCCATATCATGAGAAATAAACAAAAAAGAGAGATTCAGCTTTTGCTGTAAATCCAGCATCAGATTAATAACCTGTGCTTTCACCGACACATCCAACGCAGAAACCGATTCATCAGCAATAATAATTTTGGGCTCCAGCGCCAATGCTCTGGCAATACACACGCGCTGACGTTGCCCGCCGGAAAACTGATGCGGGAAACGCTCCGCCATCCACGCGGGCAGCCCCACCTGTTCAAGTAAAGCATGAACCTGAGATTTCACCGTTTTAGCATTCGACAACCCGTGGAACAACATGGGCTCGGCAATCGCCTCCCCCACTCGCATTCTGGGGTTCAGACTTTCATACGGATCCTGAAATACCATCTGGATCTGACGGCGACGCTCGGACAGCTCCTGCTTATCCGCCGTAAGGATATCCCGCCCTTGCACAAGAATTTCACCACTGGTTGCTTCAGCCAACCGGATAATCGACCGTCCGGTCGTCGATTTTCCGCAGCCCGATTCCCCCACCAGAGAAAGCGTTTCACCTGACCACAAATCAAAAGAGACGTTTTCTACCGCGTGTACTCGCCCGGACAAGCGCCGGAAAAACCCCGAACGAATATCGAATCGGGTCACCAGATTTTTCACTTCCAGTATCGGCGCATCACCAGAAATCGTATTGACCGTTTCCGCCGCTGGCTGGAGCGAGCCAGTTTGGAGATCAACCAGTGGAAAACGCTGTGGCCAGTCGGTGCCGGACATCGACCCTAATTTAGGAACAGCCGAAAGCAACATTCGGGTGTAGGGTCGCGTTGGATGATGAAAGATCTCTCTGGTGGTCGCATTTTCCACCATTTCACCTTGATACATCACCAGCGTGCGGTCGGAAACCTCCGCGACAACGCCCATATCATGAGTAATAAACAAGACCGACATCCCTTCTTCTTCCTGAAGGGTTTTAATCAACGCCAGAATTTGCGCCTGAATGGTGACATCCAGTGCCGTCGTCGGTTCATCAGCGATCAACAATTGCGGGTGACACGCTAATGCAATCGCAATGACCACACGCTGACGCATACCGCCGGAAAAACTTTGTGGATACTCATCCAACCGCGATTTCGCACCAGGAATACGGACCTTCTCCAACAAACGAACCGCTTCGGCTTTTGCTTCAACCTGATTCATTCCCCGGTGACGACGTAAAACCTCGGTAATCTGGTAGCCAATCGGCAATACCGGATTGAGGCTGGTCATCGGTTCCTGAAAAATCATCCCGATGCGATTACCTCGAATATCCTGCATCGCTCTGGACGACAAAGAGAGCAACTCAGTACCACCAAAATGAATTTCCCCGCTGACCTGACTCTGTCCCGGTGGCAATAGCCGCATAATGGACTTTGCCATCACGCTTTTACCCGACCCCGATTCGCCAACGACGGCGACGGTTTCTTTTTCACCAATGGTGAAAGACAGATCGCGCACCACATTCATCCACTCGCCATTCACCTGAAATGCGGTCGTCAGATGCGATACGGACATTATTGGCGACGTCATGTTTGACCCCTTCATTCCCATAGCGTTAATTCCTTGGGTTAAGGATATCGCGCAGCGAATCCCCAACCAGATTGATCGCAACAATCAGCAGCAGTAGCGTCAGCCCTGGAAAAAAGCTAATCCAGTAGTCACCCGACATCAGATACTCAAACCCATTGGAGATGAGCAACCCTAACGAAGGCTCCGTCACCGGCAGCCCAATTCCCAGAAAAGAAAGCGTCGCTTCCAGCATAATGGCGTACGCCATGCGCATCGTCGCCACGACAATGAGCGGTGCAAGGCAATTCGGTAAGATATGTCGAAACAGAATTCGGCGATTGGACATTGCCATACTACGCGCCGCATCCACATAGCTCCGCCGACGTTCAACCAGTGCCGACCCCCGAATCGTGCGTGCGTAATAGGCCCACTGCGTGACCACCAGCGCCAGAATAATTTTATCGACGCCCTGCCCGAGTACCGCTAACAGGATCAGCGCGATCAAAATAGGTGGGAAACTGAGTTGGATGTCGACGATACGCATAATGACCGCATCCGTCTTACCGCCGACATAGGCGCTGATCAGCCCCAGCGACGCACCGATCAATAGGGCAAATACCGCACTGGAGAAGCCCACCATCAGGCTGATTCGAGTGCCATATAAAATCGCGCTGAACAAGTCGCGCCCCTGATCGTCCGTACCCAGCAGATATGTCATCCCACCCATGCTGCTGGATCCCGGTGCCAATCGGCCATCCATGATATCTAACTGCATCAGATCATAAGGATTTTGCGGCGAAATCAGCGGCGCAAAAACGGCCAGCAGGACAAAAATACCCAGAATGATCAGGCCGCAAAACGCACCACGATCGTTGACCAATGCCAGAAAAACCTTAACCAACGCCGATTGGGTATTTTCCTGCCCTACCGTGCGCTGATGTACCGTATTCGCAGACATCAGTTATTCCCCCCTAGCCGGACACGTGGATCGACGACCACATACAGCAGATCAACAAGCAGATTGATGACGCTGAACATCACCACGGTAATCATCAGATACGCCAGAATCACCGGCCTATCCAGCACCGCTATCGAATCAATAATGAGTTTGCCCATACCAGGCCAGGCGTAAATGGTTTCCGTTACCACCGCAAACGCGATGAGCGACCCTAACTCCAAACCGATCACCGTAATCAGTGGAATCAATGTGTTACGCAACACATGAACCAGTACGATACGCGTTTCCGACAGCCCTTTCGCGCGAGCAAACTGCACATAATCCTGTTGCAGACACTCCATAACGCCTGCTCGCATCAGACGGATAATGAGCGAAATTTTAAACAGCGCCAGGTTAAATGCCGGAAGTAACAGGTGCTCAAGGCCATCTTTCGTCAAAAAACTGAAGGGGATACCGAACAACGTGCCCGTATCGCCACGCCCCGACGCAGGCAACAGGCCAAGCTTCACGCTGAACAGCATAATCATTACCAGACCGATCCAGAACGTCGGTAAACTAAAGCCGAGTATGGAAAATGTCATAATCGACTTGGAGACAGCGCTATCGGGTCGCAGGCCAGCATAAATACCTAACGGCATCCCCACCACCAGCGCAATAAGAAACGCCGTCATCGCCAGCTCAAGCGTGGCGGGCATTCGCTGAAAAATCAGGGTCAGCGCCGGCTGATTGAAAATAAAGGATTTCCCCATATCGCCATGCAATGCATTCCACACAAATAACCCGTACTGTTCCCAGACCGGTTTATCCAACCCGAAAGACTGAATCACCGCTAGCCGTTCCGCTGGCGTGGCCGTCGCCCCCAACAGCATATCTACCGGGTTACCAACCATATAGACCCCGACAAATACCAGTATCGACATGACGATTAACGTCAACATCGTCTGTCCGATTCGGCTTAGCAGGAAGGCAATCATCAGCGCTCCTCAGAGTCATAGCGACTCAGGTAGTCAGCAAGCAGGGACAGGAATCCCTGCTCATCAATGTGTCTCATGACCAAAGCATTTGCCGATCTCTCCAGCTTGTCGTAAAAATCAGCAAAAACGTAGCCAGACGTTTTACCTGAAACCTCGGCCTCCACGTAGGCGGAGGCGCTCGTGAACAATTCAGGTCGGAGTAGCCATGCAATCACCGTGGCATCATGAATCGGACCACCTTCACGCCCAAGGCGAGCAACATCATTGCGATCGAAGGTGTGCAACAACGCGGCTAGTGCACGCCCCGGCGCACCGCCACCGCGTTCGATAGCGTCGATCTGATCGGGTTGAATCAGAGCCTGAAACGTCATATCCAGCGGCATGATCACGACGGGCACACCTGAAGCGAAAACCGTCTGCGCCGCATGGGGATCGGCATAAACATTGAAATCAGCCCATGGAACACGGTTACCCATCGCGGTAAATGCGCCGCTCATCGTGACAATTCGTTTAATGCCTCGCGCAACGTCGGGATGGTGGCAAAGAGCCAGCGCCAGATTCGTCATCGGCCCCAGAGAACACACCGTGATGGGATTATTGTCTGCCGCGGCCTGCCGCGCCATCCGTACCAGAAAATCAACGGCATGTTCCTGCTGTGGACGCAGCGAGGTATCCGGCACCAATTCCGCCGAAAACGCACCGATATGCGCGTACTTACCCAATACCTGATCGCGTACCAGTGGCTGTTGCGCACCGCCAAAAATCGGCACATCGGTTCTGCCCGTTAGCGCTACCACTTTGCAGGCATTCTCGAGCGTAGCTTCAAGCGGAACATTGCCCGCCACGACGGTGATCCCCAGAATATCCAGCTCCGATGCCGCCATCGCCAGCCAGATAGCGATAGCATCATCCACGCCGGGATCGGTATCAATAATGATACGCTGTCGGTTGGTATCAGGATGTTTGTTCATAACGGCTCAGTAAATCAGAAAATAATTCGAAAACTCGCTCAGCATCAACGCGAGTAACGATATCAACATTCGGTTGCCGATCGGTTTTTCCATACCAGTCGGCAACGGTTTGCCCCATGCAAAGCTCGCTATCATGCTCAACATAGACCCGCGCTTTTTCCGTTTTAAAACACTCCGGTGCCAATACCCAGGCAATCACCAGCGGATCGTGTAACGGCCCGCCACGGGAACCATAACGGCGAATATCATTGCGATCCCAAAACGCCATCATGTCTCCCAGTGGCGCGGAAATTCGGCCGGACCGCTTGATAAACTGGGCCACACGCTCTGGCGTCAGGATCACCTGATGAGTCGCATCCAGCGGTAAAGCAACTAGGGAAAGAGAGGAAGAGAACACCACATGTGCCGCATGCGGATCGGCCAGCATATTAAATTCCGATGTCAGACTACGATTACCCGGCTCCCGGTACGCGCCACCCATCATCACGATACGTGCGATACCGGCCGCAATGGATGGCTTCATGGAGAGCGCCGTTGCCACATTGGTTAATGGCCCCAAGGTACATAACGTAATGGGATGACCATTCGCCGCAGCCTGTTCACACTGTTCAATAATGAAACTCACAGCATGCTGCGACTCGGCCTGCTTCTGGGGCTCAGGTAAGATCGTGTTCCCCAGTCCGCTTTCTCCATGAAACTGCCCATGAATCGGGGTTCGCAACAAAGGGCGATGGCAACCGGCATAGACAGGAATATCCGTCCGTTTTCCCAGTTCGGTAATTTGCAACGCATTACGCAACGTCCGCGTCAGTGGCTGGTTACCAAACACGGTACAAATACCGCGAATATCTAATTCAGGTGCCACAAACGCACTCAATAGCGCAATGGCATCATCAATACCTGGGTCGCAATCAATAATGATGGGTACCGCTTTCATTCTGCACTCATTCCTTTTTTCTTCTGCACGTTACCCGGTGCTATAGCGAACCAACCGATGCCAGGACAGCAGCAATATCTTTACGAGCCTGCTCGTCCAGCGGTTGTTGCGGCGGCAGTGGATCACCGACTTCAAATCCCTGTAGCTGCAAGGCCGCTTTGATGCAGCCCGCGATAGAATAACGAGCAAAAATCTCATTGATACGCCATAGCGGACGCTGTAATTCCATCGCTTTCTCCCAGTCACCGGCTTTGGCCGCTTCGTACAGGGCGATACTTTGTTTCGGCACAATACACGCCGGACCCGCCATCCAGCCGACACCGCCAATCAGCATGACGCAGGCTGGGATATGGGCCGATGCGGAGAAGACCTCCATCCGACCGCGAGTGCGCTCAATAATCGATAGCAACCGCCCGGTATTAGTCGAAGCATCTTTGATATAGCGAATATTTTCGACATGGCTCAGACGCTCAATGACGGGTAGGCTTAAGTCGGAACGCTGGAATTGCGGATTGGTATACAGCACAACGGGCTTACCCTGAGCCGCTTCGGCAATCGCCCGAAAATACTGTTCAACGCCTTCATCTTTCAGGGGGAAATACGCTTCCAATACGGCCAGAATGCCGTCGGCACCCAGTTCGATGTAGCGTTTTGTTTGCTCAACCGCATCACGGATCGTGGTAGAAGCCACACCGGCGATCACAGGAACGCGACCTTTGGCCGTCTCAATGACCGTTTTAACTACATCTTCGCGCTGTGCGGAAGAAAGGTAAGCAAACTCACCGGTACTGCCCAATGGCACCAGCCCATGCACACCACACTGTATGAGGTGCTCAGAAAGTTGAGCCAATACCGGACGGTCAACCTGACCATCTGATTTAACCGGTGAAACCAGGTAGGGAAAAACCCCGCTAAATGAATTCACGCCGTTCTCCTTTTATCGAATAATCAATTCATTACTGGCTTAATCACTATTGGCGATCCAATAGTGCTTGAGGGATGGACAACGCCTTATTGTTTTAATAAGGCATCATGTTTTAAACAGCGTGATGTTTTAAACCACGTAATGTTTTAAACAACGTAAGGCGTTGGCCTCTGACAGACGAGGCGAACCTGCCAGTCATTTCATTAACGAAATGACTGGAGGAAAACATCGCGCTACCTGCGTTCAGAAAGATGGAGCGTAGATTTATTTCACTGAGCGGACAAAATACGGCAGCGTATAGGCATCAGAACGACCCACGTAGGTATACTGCTTTTTCATCGCCCAGGTATTGGACAGGAACATCACCGGAATCACACCCAGATCGTTCATACTGATATTCATTGCCTCAGCCAGCAACGCTTCACGCTTGGTATCATCCAGCGTAGAACGCGCCTCATTCAGCGTTTTATCAAAAGCAGGATTCGCATAGCGACCACGATTCCCCTGCCCTGCATTGGGCCCAAAGGTTTCTAACAATGGCCCCAACACACCAGAAGCTTCCCCGGTTTCAATCGCTGCGCCCCCCATGATTAAACTGAACTCAAGGCGTGAGGCGCGCGAAAAATAGACACTGCCCGGCATCGTCACCACATCGGTTTTAATACCCACGCGGGTAAACATCTGACCAATGGCCTGAGCAATTTTAGAATCATTAGGATAACGGTCGTTCGACGCGTGGAAGGTCAGCGTGAAGCCGTTGGGGTAACCCGCTGCCGCCAGTTCCTGCTTGGCTTTCTCCGGATTATAAACCGGCGCAGGAATGGAAGCGGAATAGCCTGGGTACCCCTTCGGTACAAGCTGAGAGGCGACAACAGCCTGCCCCTCCATCACACGGTCGACGATTGCCTGACGATTAATCGCTAAAGACATCGCCTGGCGTACTTCTTTTTTTAGTAATGGGTTTTTACCATCAGGACCTTTGGCGAACGGTGATTCATCTCGCTGCTGGTCCATGTGAAGGTAAATAACACGATTCCCTGGTGTTGAAATCGTTTTTAACTGCTGATTTTTTTCAATATTACTGCTGTCGGCTGTTGGAACGTTTTCAATCATGTCCACATCACCGGATAATACGGCTGCTACTCGTGCACTACTGTTTTTAAATACACGGACAGTAACGTTGTCCCACTCTGCTTTTCCTCCCCAGTAATCATCGTTACGTGCAAGGACTACCCGGTCGTCCGGCACCCAGGAAACAAATTTGAATGGCCCTGTACCAATCACATCTTTTCCTGAATTCAACGTTTCCGTTGGGACGTTCTCAAGTCGGGCCGGTAGAATCGAAATCCGACTTAAGTTATTCAGCAGCAGCGGCGACGCCTCTTTTGTCTTAATCCGCACCGTTAGTGGATTAACTTCTGTTACTTCAGCAATGTCGCTGACGTAAGGTGCGTAAGAGCTAGGGCTGTTTTTCGATGCCAGCGCAACACGCTTAATGCTGGCAATCACATCTTTAGCCGTAAAATCACTGCCGTCGTGAAACTTGACGCCAGGACGCAATACAAATTCCCACGTCTTGTCGTCAATCACTTTCCAACTGGTTGCCAGGGCAGGTGCAATCTGCTGTTTTTCATCCTGTACAACCAAACCATCAAAAATATTACGTGCCATTGCGCTATTTGCGCCCCCCACATAAAACTGAGGGTCCATTGACGTTGTGGATGACGCCAAACCAATATTTAAGTCGGCGCTATAAACCAAAGGTGACGATGAAAATAAAACGGTAAATAATAAAGCCAGTGTTGATTTTTTCATTCACTAAACCCTCTATTCCATGACTGATTTATGAAGTGTATTAAGTATTATGATTTTGAGTCTATGCGTTAGATTGAATAATTAAAAATTGCATTTTGTGTTAAATTGATAACCAAATGTTATGTATTGGAGTGAACGATATGCGTATCAATCCCCGTCAGGTTGAAGCGTTTCATAAAGTCATCCTCACTGGTGGCATTACGGCCGCCGCCAACATGATGTATATCACCCAACCTGCGGTAAGTCGGCTCATCCGGGATTTCGAAGAAGCATTGAATCTAACGCTGTTTGACAGAGACGGACGTGGCCTGATTCCACGTGCCGAAGCGATGAAACTTTATCGGGAAGTCGAACGCCTTTATCTTGGGTTGGACCAGATCGCACTGATTGCCGATGAAATTCGCCACGCCAAAGGCAGCGTGCTGCGCATTGCTGCCGTCCCTGCGTTGTCATTCCTTTGTTCAAACGAAATGCTGCCTTCTTTAATCTCGCGCTACCCTGATATTTCCCTATTTCTGGATATCGAAAGCACAACCCACATCACTAGTGCCATTACAGCAAACCAATACGACGTCGGTTTCATTTTTGGTCAGGTGGGTAGCAAAGGTCTTGAAGCAGAACCCTTGGCGGAAGCCAGCGCTGTCGCGGTTTTATCCATGACTCACCCGCTTTCGGAAGCCGAAGAGATTACCATCGCCGACTTAATCCACCATCGTGCTATTTTGCCAGGAAGAAAAACGCCGCTGCGGGCACAAATAGATCATTTGAGCCGAAAAGAACTGGGCTACCTGCCAAACCCGATTGAAACATCAATGGCAAACTGCTGTGTGCTGGCGGCTAAAAATGTCGGCATTGGCGTGGTAGATTTCATTACCGCGCTAAATAGCGCTTCTCCTATTGTGGTCAAACCGTTTAGGCCCGATATAAAAATCGTTTATTGTGCCGTGTTTCCACCACAAATTCCTCGCAGCCAATTGATGAATCACATAACACAAATGATGAAAGCACAAATAAAAGATTGTCTGGCGTTAAAATAATGACCTTATATTTCTTGTTTTATAGCAAGATTAATTTTTTAAATGCTTTTATCAGAAAAGTATTTCCAATAATGTCATTTAGAAAATAATAAATAGCAGGCAAATCATTAAATACGAAAAAATAGCCACGACCTGTGGCTATTGAGTTCTCAAACATTCAGCACAAATTTCTCAATCGCATAAGCGACACCATCTTCCTGATTGGTTTTCGTCACAAATTGGCTGACCGCTTTGACGGCCTCAGTAGCATTACCCATCGCTACACCTAACCCGGCATACTCCAGCATTGCCACATCATTTTCCTGGTCGCCCAGCGTCATGACACTTTCGCGTGGAATGCCGAGGTGCTCCGCCAACATCTTCACGCCTTCACCTTTGTTGACGCGCTTATCCAGAATTTCCAGATAGTATTCAGCACTCTTCATGATGGTGTAGCGTTCGAAAGCTTCAGGAGGAATCTGGCGGATGGCGCGATCCAGTATCTCTGGCTCATCAATCATCATCACTTTCGGGAACGTCAGGCTGCGATCCATTTCTTCAACCGCACGATACTTCAACGGCATCCCGGTCAGGTGAGATTCGTGAATGGTATAAGGACTAATGTCTTTGTTGGCGGTATAGACGAAATTGAAGTCCAGCGCGTGAAAATGGACGCCCAATTTGCAGGCCAACCCTTCAAAATAGAGATAATCGTCGAAGCTGAGCGCGGTTTGCGCCACACAATCGCCATTGATCGTACGCTGCACCAACGCGCCGTTATTGGTAACGCAGTAACAGCCTTCCTGCTGCAAGTCCAATTCCTTCAGGTAACGTTCAACGCCAATGTAAGGACGGCCAGTTGCCAACACGACCTGCACGCCTTTCTCTCTGGCAGCGGCAATCGCGGCTTTTACCGCAGGTGAAATTTGGTTTTGGGGCGTCAGCAACGTCCCGTCCATATCAATTGCGATCAGTTTTATAGACATAATTTTCTCAGCATCAATTATCTGTTTTCATGCTAACGCGATTCAGTGATGAAGTCGCCAGTGAAATACGGCAGAGTGACAGGCGTATGACGGCACAACGTAAAAAGCCGTGCAGTTAAGCACGGCTCGAACATATTTTGCCATCGCCGTTATAACTCGGCACCGTTGCTGGCGATCACCTTCTTATACCAGTCAAAGCTCTTTTTCTTCGAGCGCTTGAAGGTGCCGGTGCCATCGTCATGTTTATCCACGTAGATAAAACCATAGCGTTTGTTGTACTGACCCGTGGTGAACGACACACAGTCGATGCAGCCCCACGGGGTATAACCCATCAGCTCCACGCCGTCTTCCACGACAGCTTTCTTCATCTGATCGATATGCGCCTTGAGGTATTCTATGCGGTAATCGTCGTTAATGTTGCCGTCGGCTTCCACTTTGTCTACCGCACCAAAACCGTTTTCGACGATGAACATCGGTTTCTGATAACGCTCGTAGAAACTGTTCAGCGTATAGCGCAGGCCAACCGGGTCGATCTGCCAACCCCATTCCGACGCCTTCACATGCGGATTTTTCACGCCGCCGTCAAAGCCCGTAATCGCATCTTCTGTTTTCTGGCCTTTTGCCGCCAACTGCACCGCGCTGCTCATGTAGTAGCTGAAGCCCAGATAATCTGTGCAACCTTCGCGCAGCGTCTGTTCATCTTCCGGCTGCATAGCAATCTGATAGCCTTTGCACGCCCACTCTTTCAGGATGTAGGACGGATAATAACCACGCAGTTGTACATCCCCAAACAGGTGGCGTTCGCGCATCGCTTCCTGGGCAAACATCACGTCATCCGGATGGCATGACCACGGATAGATCGGCACCAGCGCCAGCATGCAGCCAATTTTGAAGTTCGGGTTAATCTCATGTCCCAGCTTCACCACTTTTGCACTGGCGACAAACTGGTGGTGTAGCGTTTGGTACATCGCCTGCTCCGGCTTGTCGTGATCGGTAAAAACCACGCCGGAACAGCAGTAGCCAAACAACGGGTACTGCCAGTTACGTTGATTGTTGATCTCATTGAAGGTCATCCAGTATTTCACTTTGGACTGATAACGCTTCATGACCACTTCGCTATAGCGAACAAAGAAATCCACCACTTTACGGTTCAGCCAGCCGCCGTACTGCTTAACCAGATGATGCGGCATCTCGAAGTGGGACAGCGTAATCACTGGCTCGATGTTGTACTTCAGCAGCTCATCGAACAGGTCGTCATAGAATTGCAGCCCCGCTTCATTCGGCTCCAGCTCATCGCCATTGGGGAAAATACGCGTCCAGGCAATCGAGGTGCGGAAGCATTTGAAGCCCATTTCGGCAAACAGGGCGATATCCTGTTTATAGTGGGAATAGAACTCCACCGCCTGATGATTAGGGTAACTGACACCAGGCTGTACGCCATCGGTCATCACACGGTCAACGCCATGAGCGCCGCCGGACAGGACATCACAAATGCTGATGCCTTTGCCGCCTTGATCCCAACCACCTTCAACCTGATGCGCCGCTACCGCGCCACCCCACAGAAAGTCTTTCGGTAATTGTTCTACAGACATGCTATTTCCTTCTCGTTAATTCAGATGATGGGCTCGGTTTATCGCAACAGAAACCGTGTTCAGCCGCCTCTCTTCGCAGTTTCGACCACATTTCCTGACAGCTTGCCACATCTATTTTTTCTCATTCAAACAACATAGCTCTGAATATGCAACCGGTTTCATTTGGGCGTGAGTAATATTTGAACGCGATCATAAATAGGAACGGTTTTTGATAAAACGGCGGTGTTTATTGCCTCATAGTGATAAAAACGATGATTTTCTCTTTATAATCGCCGCTGCGTTTTATGTTAACGCTACGGTCAGTAGCCACTTTTTAGGAAGAAAGAATGATAACCATGCTGGATGTTGCCAAAAGAGCTGGCGTCTCAAAAGCAACCGTATCTCGCGTGTTGACAGGGAATAACTACGTCAGTCAAACCACTAAAGACCGGGTTTTCGCAGCCATTGAGGAAATGGGATACCGACCCAACTTATTGGCGCGCCAACTCGCCACCAATAAATCGCAAAGTATTGGTCTGGTTATTACTAATACGTTATACAACGGTCCGTATTTCAATGAGTTACTCTTTCAGGCCGCAACGATGACAGAACAGCATGGTCGTCAGCTTATTCTTGCCGATGGCAAGCACAGCGCGGCAGAAGAGCAACAGGCCATTGAGTTTTTATTCGATTTACGCTGCGATGCGGTCGTCATCTATCCGCGTTTTTTATCCATTGAGGCGTTGGAAGACATCATCGAACAGCACGAACAACCCATTATGGTGGTCAACCGCAAACTGGCCCAGCATGAAGAAAACGGCATCTGCGCCGATCACCAACAACACTGTTTCGATGCGGTTAACTATCTGATAGATCAGGGGCACCGTGATATCGCCTTTATCCTCGGCGCATCAGATTCCCCCACGGGCGAAAGCCGCCGATTAGGTTACCAACAGGCTCTCGAAAAACGAGGTATCCCTCTTAACGATCGGCTGCTGGTCAGTGGTAACTGGACGCCAGAAAGTGGCTATGCTGCGGTGAAAACACTGCATCAGCGCGGCGCTAAGTTTAGCGCACTGGTCGCCAGCAATGACGATATGGCCATCGGCGCGGCAAAAGCCTTTCGCGAGCAAGGACTCACCATTCCAGACGACATTTCCTTACTGGGGTTTGACGACCTACCGATGGCATCCTGGTTCCATCCACCACTCACGACGGTACATGTCCCGGTAGCAGAGATGATTAAACGCACGCTGGAAAAACTGCTCTGTATGCTGGAAGGGAAAATCGCCGCTCCCTCTGCCAAATTCGAGGGATCTTTGATTATTCGAGAATCCGTAGGCAAAGGGCCAACTGCGCGATAGCCCTCTCTTTTCCCTTATTTTTCAGTACGTCCCGCCATCGGTTCATTGCCTATCCCACCTCATCCGTTAACGGTTAATGTTACGGATGTGGTGCGGTTCGGTTTTTTTTGTAAACAAGTTAAAGCCATCGTGTTTTATGGCCGATGATATCGATGTGATTTGCATCACAAAAAAATGATGCAGATCACATAAAGGAATTACCAATAATGCTGAAGGACACAGTAACGGGTTGATTTTTACTTCAACAAAGTGCCTTACCGGCGCTTGTCTCTCAGGGGATATACGCATATGTCCAATACATTATTTCCGGTTGAACACCACGCTCCAACGACGACGTCGACACATTCACGCTCTCCAGTAAAAAGAAAACTCAGCACCCGCATGCTGATGTTATCAACAGGCATCGTGACTATCGCTCTGGGTTTCGCTCTGACGATTGGCCTATTGATTTGGCAGTCCAGCCAGCAGCAAAAAGCCATTGCTCAGCAATATCTGGAACAAACCGCTTATACCAACAGCTACCTGATCCAACAGAAGTTGGACCTGGCCCTTTCCGCCGCCCGCAATCTGGTCCAAGGCGTCATTAGCTTACAGCAAGCCGATAATGCGGACCGCCATACAGCAGAAACGCTGCTGAAAAATGCGCTAAAAAGTCATCCTGATTTTCTCTCCATGTCGCTGGCATGGGAGCCCAATGCCTTTGATGGGAAAGACCAAGACTACGCAGGACAACCCGATCAGGATCCAAAAGGGCGCTTTGTTCGCTATGTTGATCGCGATAATGCCGGGAATGTCGCCCTGCATAATTTAGTTGATTACGAAACGCCCGGCAGCGGTGATTACTATCTGTTGCCTAAAAAATTACAAAAAGAGGTGGTACTGGAACCCTACCGCTATCCCTACAACGGCGTTGAAGTCTTACTCACATCGATTGCTGTCCCAATCATGATCGACAACAAATTTTATGGTTCAGTCACAGCAGATTTCGCCTTAGATACGCTGCAACAACTGACAAATCGAATTAAACCCTATCAAGGTACGGGTTACGCGCAATTGCTCTCGCACACGGGTGCCTACATTTCCCACCCTGACTCAACCCGGATCACCAAAAAAATCGAGAATGACCCAACGTTGCTGGAACATGTCACTACTGGCACCGCCTATCAGATCGAACGTGATAATCCGGTGTTAAATACGCCAGCGTTCAACATTTACGTACCGGTCACCATTGGAAATACGGGTACACCCTGGATGCTCGGCCTGTCCGCTCCGGTCAATATCGTGATGGCTGAAACGGCACACCAACGTAATCTCGCGCTACTGTTGATGGCGCTCAGCATCATGATTGTCTCCGGTATCCTGGGCATTATTTTTACTCGAAAAGTAGTACGTCCGATTGGGGGAGAACCCGCACAGGCAGCAAGTATTGCGCTATCGGTCGCACAAGGTGATTTAACCAATACCATTCCCGTACAGGCTAATGATCAAAGCAGTATTTTTTACGCCATGCACACCATGCAGACTCAACTAAAAGATATTGCGAATCAGTTGATTAGCACGAGTGAATCCGTTAGTCATGGTGCAACGGAGATCACGGCTGGCAATACCGATCTGGCATCACGCACCGAGCAACAGGCGGCCGCGTTAGAAGAGACAGCAGCCAGCATGGAACAAATCACGTCAACCGTAAAACAGAACGCAGACAATGCACACAACGCAACACGTCTGGCCCAAAACGCCGAGCAAATTGCCCAAAAAGGTGATGAGATTGTTGGGCAGGTTGTCCATATCATGGGAGAAATTGACGACAGTTCGAGGAAAATAGCCGACATAACCAGCATTATCAGTGGCATTGCCTTTCAGACCAATATTCTGGCGCTGAATGCGGCCGTGGAAGCGGCACGGGCTGGTGAACAGGGACGAGGATTTGCTGTCGTTGCCAATGAAGTACGCAACCTTGCCCAGCGCAGTGCCGATGCGGTGAAAGAGATTACCGGACTGATTACCGAATCCGCCAGTCGGGTCGATAATGGCGTAACGCTGGTACAAAGCGCCGGTACGACAATGCAGGAAATGCTGAAAGCGGTCACATCGGTAAAAGATATTATGGATGAAATTGTTTCCGCATCCGACGAACAGTCGCGCGGAATCAGTCAGGTCACACAGGCTGTTCACGAAATGGACGGCGTCACCCAGCAAAACGCCGCATTGGTGCAAGAAGCGTCAGCAGCAGCAGCCTCACTGGAAGCGCAGGCCAAACAACTGGCACAGACCGTGCTGGTATTCAGGCTCTCATAACCACCGTTCTTCGCCAGCAAAATAACGTACAGACCGGAAACGGCCTGTACGTTATTCCCAGCATGGGCAACAATCCTCGAACGAATGCGACGTTGGTTTCAGTTCCGGGCTGTTCTTTTCATCAAAATTTCCAATCGTCAGCGCAATGGTGGGTTCATCATCAATCGCCCCCAGCGTGCTACCGCAATGCTTATTAGTATTGCCGCTCTATATCCGCTCCCCGTACCGGTATTGATTCCTCTCTTTACGATTGCAGGATTTATGTCCGGTATAGTTGTACCATCGCGTGACATGCTGGTACGAGCAGCCTCACCGGTAGGTGCTGAGGGCCGTGTTTTCGGTATTGTTTTCACCGGTTTTAGTATCGGCGGTGCGGCAGGTCCGATGTTATCGGGTTGGCTACTCTACCTCGCTTATCCAAAGGCTATTTTCTGGTCAGTCGTGATTTTCATGCTAATTGCCGCGCTCATTACCTTATGGCAAGGATCACGAAGGACCAAACAACGCACCATTATCCAATTCTAATCCCCCGACTGACGTCAAAAATAGGTGGAGAATATGACGCGCTATTCTCCACTTCATTGTCCTAATATACACAGCCCCATCTCGGCAAATTAAAATGCATTATTTCTTTTTTCTATAAGAATTTCTTAATAATTGACCAGTCTCAATTAAAAATGACTTATTTCGACACGAGTCACAGAAAAAAAACCAATACGCAAATAATATTAAAATGCTGTTTTACATTTTAATATATTGCACCCTAAATAATTTAAGTTTCAGGACAAAAACAGAAAAGTGTTTTTGAACGGTGCCAGCGTTGACCCCAAAGGGTGGGCACATGCAAGTGTGTCGAGTATCACAGCCAACGTACAGGCAACTTGAAATATGACGGGTATATCTGGGGGAAAAATGAAAAGAACAAGCATAATGTTTATCGGTATGATTCTCGCAGGCAATGCTTATGCCGATATCAGCATTGAAGGTTTTAACGATGGCATTCATCACTACCAGAATAAAAACGGAAAAGACTACCCTCGTTACAAAGAGAGCGAGACAGTAAAGATCGCTGATAATTTACTGTTATATCAAAAGAATGTTGGTGGCTGGGTTGAAAACCAGGATCCACTTAGAATATTAAGCGACGAAGAAGTCAATAAAATCGCCGCAGGAAAAAGTGACCTGAGAATATCGTTTGATAATCGAAACACCTACACCCAAGTAATTTATTTAGCCTATGCATATCAAGAAACTGGGGATAAACGCTATGCTGATGCCGCTTTAAAAGGCTTACGCTATACGTTAAATCAACAATATAAAATATGCGGAGGCTGGCCACATACTATTCCCCCCAAACCAGCAACAAAGAATGAAAATACCAATTATCATCGCTATATTACCAACGCAGACGATATAACATCCGGCATTCTAACCATGTTGCGTCGCGTGATTAATGAACCAAAAACGTTTGATTTTGTTGATGAGCACACCAAAACGGTTGCCGAGAAAGCCATTCAGTCTGGCGATGAATGCCTGTTACGTACTCAACTTGTTCAAAATGGCGTTAAAACCGGATGGGCAGGACAATATGATCCTGAATCCTTAGAGCCAAAAGGTGGGCGTTCTTATGAGCTGACATCTATTTTGACGCAGGAAACCATTGGTGTTTTGGAATATTTAATGTCCATTCCGAACCCCTCACCTGAAATCATTAATAGCGTGAATAGCGCCGTCACCTGGCTAAAAAAATCAGCCATACCCGGTATCAGAATAGAAAAATTCCAGGCAGAAAAAGAGCAGTACCAATGGCACTCCAGTGACTGGGATAGACGTCTGGTGAAAGATCCGGCAGCTCCACCGATGTGGGCTCGTTTTTATGATATCAATGACAACAGTGTCATTCTGGCCAACCGTGACGGGAATCGTGTTGATAGCTACGATAAAATAGCACGTGAACGCAGAACAGGTTATAGCTGGTACGGCACATGGCCAACAAAATTGCTGGATACAACCTACCCTAAGTGGTTAAAGAAAAACAGCAAATAACACGCCGTCTATTTCGAGTGGCTTGTGCGTAATCTGCAGCACGAATTATTGAGGCGCTTAACCAATCAATATTAATAAGCCGGCATCCCACCACGTGGCATGCTGGCTTAACGTCATCGGCAAGACGAAAAAATCAGCTATCGATATTCATCGTCTTCAGGGCATTTTCTTCAATAAACGCCCGACGTAGTTCAACCGCATCCCCCATTAGCGTGGTAAATAACGGATCCGATCTAAAAAATATAAGCGTATGCTAAGCTCGTGACGCATAAGATTAAGAGCAGACGCATTTTCCTCCCCTCTCATGAGTAATTTGATGAAGATACACATTCCATTATTGGCGCAAATCTCCTCAGCCCATCTGGTAAGTCACCTCCATATGATGGTGCTACCCGCGCTCATTCCACTGCTGTCAGCCCAGCGCGATATCAGCTTTGTTGAACTTGGATTCGCACTCAGCGTATTCAACATTGTCTCCGCCTGCGTGCAGACGCCAATTGGTTTTATGGTGGACCGCATCGGCGCACGTCGCACGTTAACCACGGGTTTAACACTCGGGAGCCTCTGTTTTCTTTCGTTAGGATTTTCAGAAAGTTACACGTGGCTAGTCGTTGCGATGGGGCTCGCTGGCGTGGCGAACGCGGTTTATCATCCGGCAGACTATGCCTTACTATCACGCGGAATTGATGAAAAACGCATGGGTCGCGCTTTCTCTATGCATACCTTCTCCGGCTTTCTGGGTACGGCCATTGCCCCTGGGGTTTTACTGTCCGTTGCCGCCTTTTCTGGCATCAACAGTGCATTCATCGTTTCTGGTATCATTGGCTTACTGACGATCCCACTACTGATGACTAACCGTGATGAACCCAGTCGGGTAAAACCCGCGGCGGCAACGAACACCCAGCCGGACAAACCGCGCACACCTGTTTTCACGTTGCCGATTTTAGCGCTGCTGATTTTGTTCCTGCTGCTGAATTTAAGTACGGGTTCGATCCAGAACTTCTCGGTGACGGCGTTAGTCACGGGCTACGATTTGTCGCTGTCACAGGCTAACGTGGCGCTAACTGCGTTTCTGTTCGCCAGCGCTTTTGGCGTATTGGCAGGCGGTTCACTGGCGGATAAAACCCAACGTCACGGGCTGGTGGCGACGGCAGCGCTGGCTATCACTGCCGTACTGGTCAGTATCGTTGCTATGTACGCCTTACCTACCGTCGCGCTCGTACCGTTGCTGGCTACCGCAGGCTTCCTCTCCGGTATGATCGCACCGTCTCGGGATATGTTGGTACGTGCCGCCTCACCACCGGGAGCGGAAGGGCGGGTGTTTGGTATTGTTTCCACTGGCTTTAATCTGGGCGGGGCCGCAGGGCCGGTACTGTTCGGCTGGATGCTGGATCACGGTCATCCTCATGCCATTTTCTGGTCTGCCGTTGTCTTTATGCTGATCACCGCATTCATCACGCTGCTACAGGAAATGCGCAGCGCCAAACGGCGTGCATTAGCCTGATAAAACGTTTTTCCACGTCGCTCTCGACGGCCCAAAGGGTGGCGGCAGAAAGCTCGCCACAAAAAAAGCCAGCTCCGCAAGGAGCTGGCTCAGGTCACGATAACAACGTAAGCCGAATCAGATATCGATGTTCATCGCCTTCAGGGCATTCTCTTCGATAAACGCACGACGCGGTTCAACGGCATCACCCATTAGGGTAGTAAACAGTTCATCAGCAGCAATGGCGTCCTTCACCGTCACGCGCAACATACGGCGGCTGGTTGGATCCATTGTTGTTTCCCACAGCTGTTCTGGGTTCATCTCACCCAGCCCTTTATAACGCTGAATAGCTAAACCACGACGAGATTCTTTCACCAACCATTCCAGCGCCTGCTCAAAACTGGCAACCGGTTGACGGCGCTCACCCCGTTCGATGTACGCATCTTCTTCAATCAGATCACGCAGTTTCTCACCCAACTGATTCAGCTTGCGATATTCGCTACCCGCCACGAAGCCGGTACCCAGCGGATAATCGGTATCCACACCGTGTGTACGCACGCGCAGCGCCGGTTCAAACACGCTGCGTTCTTCATCGTGGTGAATCACAAAGCTATACGAGCTACCGTGCAGTTCACTTTCGTTCAGGCTGTTTACCAGCGATTCCGCCCATGCCTGCACTTTTTCGCGTTCACCCAAATCGGCTTCAGACAGCGTCGGTTGATAGATCAGGCGATTCAACAACGCACGCGGGAAGCGACGTTCCATACGGCCAATCATCTTCTGTACGGCGTAATGTTCAGAAACCAGCTTCTCCAACGGTTCACCCGCCAGCGCAGGGGCTTGAGCATTGGTGTGCAGCGTCGCACCATCCAACGCCAGCATGATCTGGTACTGATCCATCGCGTCATCATCTTTGATGTACTGCTCCTGCTTGCCTTTTTTCACCTTGTATAGCGGCGGCTGCGCAATATAAACGTGACCACGCTCAACGATTTCAGGTAGCTGACGGTAGAAGAAGGTCAACAACAGGGTACGAATGTGTGAACCATCCACGTCCGCATCGGTCATGATGATGATGTTGTGATAACGCAACTTGTCCGGGTTGTATTCATCACGGCCAATGCCACAGCCCAGCGCAGTGATCAGCGTCGCGACTTCCTGTGAAGAAAGCATTTTGTCAAAGCGAGCTTTCTCCACGTTCAGGATTTTACCCTTCAGTGGCAGAATCGCCTGATTCTTACGGTTACGTCCCTGCTTAGCAGAGCCGCCCGCAGAGTCCCCTTCCACCAGGTACAGTTCAGACAGTGCCGGGTCGCGTTCCTGACAATCCGCCAGTTTGCCCGGCAAGCCAGCCAGATCGAGCGCGCCTTTACGGCGCGTCATATCACGCGCTTTACGCGCCGCTTCACGGGCACGTGCGGCATCGATAATTTTTCCGACCACGATTTTGGCGTCTGACGGGTTTTCCATCAGATAATCCACCAGCTTCTCATTCATCAACGATTCAACCGCGGTTTTCACTTCGGAAGACACTAGCTTGTCTTTCGTCTGAGAGGAGAACTTCGGATCCGGCACTTTCACGGAAACTACAGCAATCAGCCCTTCACGCGCATCGTCGCCCGTGGCGCTAATTTTCGCTTTCTTGCTGTAACCTTCCTTATCCATATACGTATTCAGCGTACGGGTCATCGCGGCGCGGAAACCGGCCAAGTGCGTACCACCATCACGCTGTGGAATATTGTTAGTAAAGCAGTAGATGTTTTCCTGAAAACCATCATTCCACTGCAATGCGACTTCCACCCCAATATCATCCTTCATCGTCGAGAAATAGAATACGGTAGGATGAATGGGGGTTTTGTTACGGTTCAGGTAATCAACAAACGCCTTGATGCCGCCTTCATAATGGAAATGATCGGCTTTATCCTTCTCGCGCTCATCGATCAAGCGAATAGAGACACCGGAGTTCAGGAACGACAGTTCACGCAGACGCTTGGCCAGAATCTCATACTCGAATTCCACCACGTTGGTGAACGTCTCATGGCTCGGCCAGAAGCGCACCGTCGTACCGGTTCTATTGGTTTCACCCGTAACAGCCAGCGGAGCCTGTGCCACGCCGTGTTTATAGGTTTGTTCGTGAAGTTTCCCGTCGCGGTGGATAACCAGTTTCAGTTTTTCCGACAGGGCGTTAACCACGGAAACCCCGACGCCGTGCAGACCGCCGGAGACTTTATACGAGTTATCATCGAACTTACCGCCAGCATGCAGCACCGTCATGATCACTTCGGCAGCAGAGACACCTTCCTCTTCGTGAATCCCCGTTGGAATGCCACGACCATCATCCTGCACCGAGACCGAGTTATCCGCGTGAATGGTGATAACAATGTCTTTACAATAGCCAGCGAGCGCTTCGTCGATAGCGTTGTCCACAACTTCGAATACCATATGATGAAGACCGGTACCATCATCTGTATCACCGATATACATACCTGGGCGTTTACGTACCGCATCCAGCCCTTTCAATACCTTGATACTTGAGGAGTCATAAGAATTCGACATCAACGTTTCTCGCTCATTTTAGTCCTGTGATTGAACCGTTATTTTACCCTGTTCCACGCGGAACATCTTGCCCTTTTCACCAACCATGTCGGCTATCTGCTCAGCGCTGACCGCACTGACAAAAACCTGCGCATGGGTGGCTTTCAACCGTTCAGCCAGCAAACGGCGGCGGGTACTATCCAGTTCGGAAGCAAAATCATCAATCAGATACAGACAGCGCAGTCCGTTCTGACGGGTGAGAAACTCACCCTGAGCCAGCCTCAGCGCACACATCAGCAGCTTGAGCTGGCCACGGGACAGCATATCCTCGACCGCCACGCCGCTGGCGCGGATGCGGAAGTCGGCTTTATGCGGCCCCAGCGCCGTATAACCTAACATACGGTCGCGTTCGAACTGCCGTTCTAACAGCTTGGCATACTCACTCTCTTTGTCCCAGCCACGCTGAAACGCAAACCCAAGAGAAAATTCAGGCAGAAATTGCGTACAGGTCGACGAAATATCTTCAATAATCGCCTGACTGTACTGTGCCCGCCATTCACTAATCCGTTCCGCCAATGGCACCAGTTCCTGATCCCAGGCGCGGAGTTGGCCGTAATGGCTAACCTGACGCAGTGCAGCATTACGCTGACGCAACAGGCGTTTCATGTTGCTCCAGGCAGCAAAAAAACCCGTTTCGTTATGGAAGCAGCCCCAATCGAGGAAGGCACGCCGAAATTTTGGCCCGCCGTTGAGCAGGGTAAACCCTTCCGGGGTGATCAGCTGTATCGGTAGCAGTTGCGCCAGTTCAGCAACTTTATGGCCGTCGCTGCCGTCGATCCGCACCTTACTGTCACCCTGACGAGTTTTACTCAAGCCGACGGACCGAGCTTGCTCATCGCTGTCGATACGACCGTGTAGAACAAATTCAGGCTGGTCATGGCGAATGACTCGCGCGGCTTGTACGCTACGAAACGCCCTGCCATGACCCAATGTATAAATGGCTTCCAATACGCTGGTTTTGCCACTGCCATTCGCCCCGACCAAAAAGTTAAAGCCGGGAGCCAGTGCCAGATCGGCCGCTTCAATATTACGGAAGTCTTTAATGAGAAGACGAGAGAGAGCCATGTTGCAGTTATCTTAATGATGAAAGGGCAAGCAAACTTGCCCAATAATTCTACAACCGCATAGGCATAACGACATAAGCTGCCGCTCTGCTGGCGCCATCTTCAATCTGCACGCTGGAAACAGAGTCGGTCAGCAACAGACGAACGTCTTCGCACTTAAGCGCATTGAGAACATCCAACACATAGCTGACGTTAAAGCCGATCTCCATCTCCGTTCCCTCATACTGCACATCCAGAATTTCTTCCGCTTCTTCCTGTTCAGGGTTATTAGCGGTAATTTTCAGTTGGTTATGAATGAGGTGCAGACGTACGCCACGAAACTTTTCATTCGATAGAATCGCCGCACGAGAGAAAGCCTGTTTGAGTAAATCACAGCTGGCTTCCAGCGTTTTATCCGGGTTTTTCGGCAATACGCGGCGATAATCGGGGAAACGACCATCAACCAGCTTAGACGTGAAAATAAAATCACCGACGTGTGCACGGATGTTGTTACTGCCAATTTGCAATTGCAACGGCGTATCGCCGCCATCCAGTAAACGCACCAGTTCCATTACGCCTTTACGCGGCACGATCACCGAATGTGACGGCAACGATTGCCCGACCGGCATAGAGCAAACCGCCAGACGGTGACCGTCGGTCGCGACCGTACGCAGCTCTTCCCCTTCGGTTTCAAACAGCATCCCGTTGAGATAATAGCGAACATCCTGATGCGCCATCGAAAACTGTGTCGCTTCAATCAGACGCTTCATCGTCGCCTGCGGCAAAGAGAATTCAACGTCGCTCTGCCAGTCATCCAGATTAGGGAAATCTGCGGCAGGGAGCGTGGACAGTGAAAAACGGCTGCGCCCAGAGCGCACCAGCATGCGATCGCCATCCAGCATAATGGTGATTTCCGCACCTTCAGGTAGCCCACGGCAAATATCAAACAGTTTACGGGCAGGGACGGTCGTAGCTCCCGGCTCATGCGGCTGCGTCAATGCGACCTTTGCGACCATCTCCATCTCGAGATCGGTACCCGTCAACGACAGCGCACCTTCCGTAACCTGAATCAGCAGGTTGCCCAGAATCGGTAAAGTGGGTCGGCCGCCCAACGGGCTGCTGACCTGCTGCAATGGCTTTAACAGATGTTCACGTTCAACAATAAATTTCATAGTGTTATGAAGATAGTGTTCTGATTAAATTGGAAAAATCTTCTTTGATGTCGTGGCTTTCTTCACGCAACTGTTCGATTTTACGACAGGCGTGCAACACCGTAGTATGATCGCGTCCACCAAATGCATCGCCAATTTCCGGCAGGCTATGGTTGGTCAATTCTTTCGCCATCGCCATCGCCATCTGACGTGGGCGCGCCACCGAGCGGGAACGACGTTTAGACAGCAGATCGGCTACCTTGATTTTATAGTATTCCGCTACGGTCTTTTGAATATTGTCGATAGTAACCAGTTTTTCCTGCAATGCCAGCAAATCGCGTAGCGCTTCCCGCACGAAATCAATGGTGATAGAGCGACCCGTAAAGTTGGCATTGGCAATCACACGGTTCAGCGCACCTTCCAGTTCACGCACATTAGAGCGTAGACGCTTGGCAATGAAGAACGCGACCTCACCAGGCAGCCGAATATCATTTTCATCTGCTTTTTTCATCAGAATCGCCACGCGGGTTTCCAGCTCTGGCGGTTCAATGGCAACCGTTAGCCCCCAGCCGAAACGGGATTTCAGGCGATCTTCCACGCCGTTGATCTCTTTCGGGTAGCGGTCAGACGTCAAAATGATTTGCTGATTACCTTCCAGCAGGGCATTGAACGTGTGGAAGAACTCTTCCTGCGAGCGTTCTTTGTTGGCAAAGAATTGAATATCATCGATTAACAGCGCATCCACGGAGCGGTAGTAGCGTTTGAACTCTTCAATCGCATTATTTTGCAACGCTTTTACCATATCTTGTACAAAGCGCTCGGAATGCATATACACCACTTTCGCGTTGGCTTTGCGGGCGATAATGCCGTTACCAACCGCATGCAACAGGTGCGTTTTGCCCAGGCCAGTGCCGCCGTACAGGAACAACGGGTTGTAAGCACCGCCTGGATTATCAGCCACCTGACGTGCCGCCGCACGCGCTAACTGGTTTGATTTACCTTCAACGAAGTTATCAAACGTGTGCTTAGGGTTTACATTCGAACGATAAGTATGTTCAGCCTGTACTGGAGAATTATCCCAGCTTGGGCGTATCGGTGCCGAACGCGCCTGCGGTGCCGGCGTCACGCTAACATTATTATGATGAGTGACAGGCTGACTCATCACCTGTACCAGCGGTTTACTCCCCACCTCAAAACGCAACAAAGGGGCATCCATCCCACAAAAATCATTAAGTAATCCATTGATATTATTTAAATATTTATCACGAACCCAATCCAGAACGAAACGATTAGGGGCGTAGAGAGCCAGAGTGTTATCACTCAGTTCCGCCTGCAACGGGCGTATCCACATACTGAATTCTGTGGCAGGTAACTCATCCTGCAAACGGGCAAGACACTGCTGCCAAAGCGAAAGTGACACGGCGGACTCCACTCGAACAAGAACGATCAAAAAGAAAAAAAACAAGAAACGTTATTTATGTAACTCATGATTTTGGCTCCCCTCTTCTCTGATCGACAGGAAGAGCGGGCGCACCGCGTTGCCTAAGCGGTTACCGTGACGATCCCGACGAAGGATCATCTACGGGACGGCGGATCATAACCTAATCCGCAGAAGAGATCCTCCCCTTCTACACAGTTTCGATCCTTTTTATCCACAGGCTATTCTTATCGCTACTTTGCGTTATCGCCTAAATAATTCAAGTTGCACGCAAGCCCCGCCTCAATAGCGAGGTCATCGGTTAGCCAAGTAACTAAGCCACCCCATAAGCCGCCTGAAGTATGACGAAAATATGTATCAGAAAGATCCGATCGCCATCCTCTGCGCAAGATGTATTCAAGAGTAAATCCAATAACGGATCGTTACGGTGATTGCGATCATGATCTTGTCGGAGAGATCGCCGGAGGATCCTTGCGCTTTGCCGTAGAGTCCGTATAATTCTCTGCCCGCGCGTCTACGCCTGCTTTCTGTGCTCAGCCAGACAGAAATCCCAAAAATAACTGGAATGGCTGGCATGTGAAGTGTGATGTTAATTGACTCAGGGCTGTACAATTATTACAATCCCGCCTCTTTCAGTTATATGATTGTGATATGCGATTGAGGCGTCGGTCATTTTCACGCCGAGTAGCCAAACGCGTTTACTGTGAAGTTGTGTTTGCTCACTGTATCAGTAGGGCAAACCGTTAATTATCCAAGTTTAGGTAGAAATCGCCATGAAACGCACTTTCCAACCGTCCGTATTGAAGCGTAACCGTAGCCACGGTTTCCGTGCTCGTATGGCCACTAAAAATGGTCGTCAGGTTTTGGCCCGCCGTCGTGCGAAAGGCCGTACTCGTTTGACCGTTTCTAAGTAATAAAAGCTAACCCACCGAGTGGTTAAGCTCGCTTTTCCCAGGGAGTTACGCTTGTTAACTCCCAGCCATTTCACTTTCGTCTTCCAGCAGCCACAACGGGCTGGCACGCCGCAAATCACTATTCTCGGCCGCCTGAACACGCTGGGGCATCCCCGCATCGGTCTTACCGTCGCCAAAAAGCATGTTAAACGTGCTCATGAGCGCAATCGGATTAAACGTCTGACTCGCGAAAGCTTTCGCCTACATCAACATTCATTGCCTGCAATGGATTTTGTAGTGATTGCAAAAAAAGGGGTGTCTGAACTGGATAATCGAACGTTGACGGAAGCATTGGAAAAATTATGGCGTCGGCACTGCCGTTTGGCTCCCGCCTGCTGATCGGGTTGATACGCGGCTATCAACTCGTTATCAGTCCGTTACTTGGACCACATTGTCGGTTCCGGCCGACATGTTCACAATACGGAATTGAGGCAATAAGCAGGTTTGGCATGATAAAAGGCAGTTGGTTGACGCTCAAACGCGTATTAAAATGCCACCCTTTGAACCCTGGTGGTGATGATCCCGTACCGCCAAAAACCGACAATAACAGAGAACATTAACGATGGATTCGCAACGCAATCTTCTTCTCATCGCTCTGCTATTCGTAACCTTTATGATCTGGCAAGCCTGGGAAACGGACAAAAATCCGCCGGCAACCACGCAAGCCATACAGCAGGCAACGAATGCAGCACCCGGTGATACTAACCAGGGCGTACCGACCAGTGGTCAGGGTCAACTGATCACCGTGAAAACCGATGTGCTGTCTCTGACCATCAACACTCGTGGTGGTGACATTGAACAAGCTCATTTGCAAGCTTATCCAGACACTCTGGGGTCAGATAAACCCTTTTTGCTGTTGGAGACCTCACCAGAGTTCACCTATCAGGCACAAAGCGGCTTAACAGGCAAGAATGGCCCGGATAACCCGGCCAATGGCCCACGCCCACTGTTCACTGTTACACAAGATCACTTTGAGCTGGCGGAAGAGCAAGACGAATTGCGCATTCCGATGACCTATACGGCGGCAGACGGTGTCATCTATACCAAAACGTTTGTTCTGAAACGTGGCGATTATGCGCTAAACGTTGACTACAACGTCAACAACACCAGTGCGCAGCCGCTGGAACTGACACTGTTCGGTCAGTTAAAACAATCCATCGATTTGCCTAAACATCGCGATACTGGTAGCAGCAACTTTGCGCTACATACTTACCGTGGTGCCGCGTTCTCATCAAGCGAAGATAAGTACAAGAAGTACAGCTTCAGCGATATGGAAGAGAACCTGAACATCACCACCAACGGTGGCTGGGTTGCCATGTTGCAGCAATATTTCGCTACGGCTTGGATCCCGACGACGGCAGGTGCCAATACGTTCTATACCAGCAATCTGGGGAATGGTCAGGCCGCTATCGGCTTCAAAGCCACACCGCTTGTCGTTGGCGCGGGTAGCCAACAAAACCTGAATGCCACGCTATGGGTTGGCCCGGAAATTCAGGACAAAATGGCGGCAGTCGCACCACATTTAGATTTAACCGTAGATTACGGCTGGTTATGGTTTATCTCTCAGCCGCTGTTTAAGCTGTTGAAATTCCTGCACGGCTTCATCGGTAACTGGGGCTTCTCCATCATTGCCATCACCTTTATCGTACGTGGGATCATGTATCCGCTGACCAAGGCGCAATACACGTCCATGGCGAAAATGCGTATGCTGCAACCAAAATTGCAGGCGATGCGTGAGCGCATTGGTGACGATAAACAGCGCATGAGCCAGGAAATGATGGCGCTGTACAAATCTGAAAAAGTCAATCCGCTGGGTGGTTGCTTCCCGTTACTGATTCAGATGCCAATCTTCCTGGCGCTGTACTACATGTTGATGGGCTCCGTCGAACTGCGTCATGCGCCGTTTGCTTTATGGATCCATGACCTGTCAGCGCAAGACCCGTACTACATTTTGCCGATCCTGATGGGCGTGACAATGTTCTTCATCCAGAAGATGTCACCGACCACCGTGACCGACCCAATGCAGCAGAAAATCATGACTTACATGCCAGTGATTTTCACGGTGTTCTTCCTGTGGTTCCCATCTGGCTTGGTGATGTACTATATCGTCAGCAACCTGGTAACGATCATCCAGCAACAGTTGATCTACCGCGGTTTAGAAAAACGTGGCTTGCATAGCCGCGAGAAGAAATAATCATCAGATTGCCACAGCAATAACGAAAATAAGGCGGTCATTGACCGCCTTATTTTTTAACCAATTACAGAGAGAAGATCATGAGTAGTACCGATACCATCGTTGCCCAAGCCACGCCACCGGGACGCGGTGGCGTAGGTATTTTACGGGTTTCCGGTCAGGCGGCTTCAGCCGTGGCTAATGCCGTTTTAGGCAAGCTTCCTAAACCGCGTCACGCCGATTATCTGCCATTTCGGGATACTGATGGCACGACACTCGATCAAGGTATTGCTATCTGGTTTCCCGGCCCAAATTCCTTTACTGGCGAAGACGTGCTTGAATTTCAGGGTCATGGTGGCCCGGTTATTCTTGATTTGCTTCTACAGCGTATTTTGACGTTGCCGAATGTGCGTATTGCACGCCCCGGCGAATTCTCTGAGCGCGCCTTCCTAAACGATAAACTCGATCTGGCACAGGCCGAAGCCATTGCCGATCTGATTGATGCAAGCTCCGAGCAGGCTGCCCGCTCCGCATTAAATTCACTGCAAGGCGCATTTTCTACACGCATAAATCAGCTAGTGGAAGCACTTACTCACCTGCGAATCTACGTTGAGGCGGCGATTGATTTCCCTGATGAAGAGATAGACTTCCTTTCCGATGGAAAAATTGAAGCTCAGCTAAACGGCGTTATGTTAGATTTAGATGCCGTAAGAACCGAAGCCCATCAGGGCAGCCTGCTGCGTGAAGGAATGAAAGTTGTGATTGCCGGAAGACCTAACGCGGGGAAATCCAGTCTGCTTAATGCGCTGGCTGGTCGAGAAGCGGCGATCGTGACCGATATCGCAGGCACGACTCGCGATGTGTTACGCGAACACATTCACATTGATGGTATGCCGCTTCATATCATTGATACTGCCGGTTTGCGTCATGCCAATGACGAAGTGGAGCGCATCGGTATTGAACGCGCCTGGCAGGAAATCGAACAAGCCGACCGAGTATTATTCATGGTCGATGGTACAACCACATCGGCGGTAGAACCCTCAGCTATCTGGCCAGAATTTATGGCTCGCTTACCCAAAAACCTGCCAATTACGGTAGTACGTAACAAAGCGGATATTACAGGTGAAGCGCTCGGCATAGAAAATGTAAGCACTCACTCACTTATTAGATTATCCGCCCGTACCGGAGAAGGCGTGGACACGCTGCGCGATCACCTCAAGCAGAGTATGGGTTTCACCAGCAATACAGAGGGTGGTTTTATCGCTCGCCGCCGCCACCTACAGGCATTGGAACAAGCTGCGCAACATCTGATTCAAGGCAAAGAACAGCTGGTAAGCGCCTACGCTGGCGAACTACTGGCAGAAGAGCTACGACTGGCTCAGCAAGCGCTAAGTGAAATCACGGGGGAATTCACCTCTGATGACCTACTAGGACGAATTTTTTCGAGCTTCTGTATTGGGAAGTGATTCGCTCTCCCCCGATATGGTTTCCAATGACACGCTACAGCCGATGCAATCGGCCCAACATTATCGCTGGGCCGATTTTTTAAATGTCACTTTACTCTCTTATTTCAGCGCCGCTTTTACGACGGCTGACAGCGATGTTGTTGGGCGGCCAATCAGACGGCTCAATTGCTTACCGTCATCGAACAAACCACCTTTGGATGCACCAACATCTGAATCTGCAATAATTTGTGCGAACACATCGGGGAGTCCGGCGGAAACCAGCGCAGCGGTGAACTCCGCTTCAGAAAGATTTTGATAACCGATCTGTTTACCTGATTGTTTGCTGATTTCTGCTGCAAGATCGGTCAATGTATAAGACTCATCACCAGCCAGTTCGTAAACTTTTCCAGCTTGCCCTTCTTGCGTCAGCACCGCGACCGCAGCGGCGGCGAAGTCTTCACGCGTTGCAGAGGTGATTTTTCCTTCGCCCGCACTACCGATAAATACACCGTGTTCCAGTGCCGCAGGGATACTGGCAGCATAGTTTTCGGTATACCAGCCATTGCGCAACAGCACATGCGGTAAACCTGAATCGTTCAATAACGCTTCGGTCTGCTTGTGTTCTTCCGCTAACGCAAGCGGTGAGGTATCTGCATGCAGAAGACTGGTGTAAGCCAGTAATTTAACGTTCGCTTTTACGGCCGCGTCAATCACATTGCGATGCTGAGTTGCACGCTTACCCACTTCACTGGAGGAAATCAGTAATACTTTATCAACGCCTTGTAATGCAGAAAGCAATGCTTCTGGCTGATTGTAGTCAGCTGCTTTAACCTGAACGCCGCGAGCGGCGAGATCGGCAACCTTATTCACATCCCGTACCAGCGCCAGAATGTCATTCGCTGGCACGTTATTTAACAGTTGTTCAATCACTAAACGGCCTAATTGGCCAGAGGCACCTGTAATTGCGATCATCATTAAGTTCCTTTCTTTGGTTAACACAGGCTGGCATAATATCTACAAAGCTAACTTAAAGTAAGTACGCACAAAAAGGTAAGTGTAATGTCGGCACAAATAAGCAATGTGGATACCTCTGCCACCATGATGTCTAAAGGCAACCTTTTCGCTGAAAAGTGCCCATCACGGCAAATACTGAGCCACGTTACTAGCCGCTGGGGCGTGCTAATCCTGGTTGCACTGATGGAAGGAACGCACCGCTTCAGCCAGCTAAGACGTAAAATTGGGGGCGTGAGTGAACGAATGCTGGCACAGACCTTACAAAATCTAGAGAACGATGGATTTATCCTACGCATCTCTTATCCTGTTGTACCGCCACATGTGGAATACAGCCTAACACCACTGGGAAAAGAGGTGAGTGAAAAAGTCAGAGGATTATCCGATTGGATTGAAGAGAATCTAGAGAATATCGTCACCGCTCAACAACAAATCAACGACATATCATCGTGTTGATTAACCGTTTTATCAGCCTGTTGGGAATATCATGCTAACTAAAAACCAACGCTTCCTTTGTTTCTTTCAGCAAGAGCGATGAGGTCGTTATACGTCTTACGATTTACGATCTTCTATACACGAGACGACGGGTTAGGCATCATGGCGGTGATATCGTCAAACACGTCTTGCCAGGTTTCATCATCCACTGCCATAAATCCAAATGAACGCAGCATAAATATGCCTTCAGAAGCGAGGAAAGCAAGACGAGCCTCTCGGCCTTCCTGCGTATTTAAATCCAGCCCTGCTAGCCTTGTTGCATACCAATTTTTTGATTTTAATAAATAATCTGGCATTTTTAACAGTGCGGCCATCATACCCGCAGCACGATCGCATTCCACTGCATCAGCCTGACGAGTCACGTCAATATGAGCCCGAATACGTGCCTGAGGGCTGGTATCTCCCCCCATTAAGGATGAAGTCATTACGTCGAACTCGCCTTCCCAGCGCTTATACATCGCATCGATCAGGGCATCCTTTGTCCCGAAACTCGACTGCACTCCGCCTTTAGTAATGCCCGCCGATTTTGCAACAGCATCAATCGTCAGTGCTGCTATCCCCTGAGTTCTGACAATCTGCTCGGCAGCATCCAGTATCGTCGCCGGATTAATGACTTTATGGCGTCCCATTGCATCTCCATTTTAAAATACGTTTGTATTTGAAAAGAGATTCTATATCATCACCACCACATCGGACAGACGAAAAACGACTCACAGGTTGAATAAATGCAAGCACCAAAAAAGTGGCTGATTCTGGCCATCGTATCAAGCGCCTTGTTGCTGATCGTCATTGATATGACCGTTCTTTATACCGCGCTTCCTCGGTTAACGCATGACCTGCAAGCCTCTGCTTCCGCTAAATTATGGATACTCAACATTTATGCGCTGGTTGCCTCTGGATTATTGCTTGGTATGGGAACGCTGGGCGATAAAATAGGACATAAACCGTTATTTATCAAAGGATTAGTTATCTTCGGCACCGCGTCGCTATGCGCCGCCTATTCACCGACACCTAATTTTCTGATTGCCGCACGAGCGCTGCTTGCCATCGGTGCAGCAATGATGATGCCAGCAACGCTCTCTATTATTCGCCTTACGTTCACCGATGAAAAAGAACGAGCGCTGGCGATTGGTATATGGGCATCCGTTGCATCAGGTGGTGCCGCATTTGGGCCAGTGATGGGGGGAATATTGCTTGAATATTTCTGGTGGGGCTCCGTTTTCCTTATCAATGTCCCCGTTGTTCTGATTGCGATTATTGTGGGAAGCATTGTTATCCCACATCATCCCGGCCATTCGTCTCACCGCTGGGACCTTGTGGGTTCATTGCTGATTATGGTTGGATTAATTGGCGTAACTTACGCAATAAAAGAAATGGGGAAACGCGTACCGTCTTATCAAGATACCGTTATCGCGCTGGTTATAGGTTTGGCTTTTATCGCCAGTTTTGTTCGTCGCCAACGCAACAGCGAATACCCATTAATCGATTTCTCTATTTTTCGTCGCCGAGCCTTCTCTGCCGCCGTTGCCTCTGCCATCGTGGCTGCCGCTGCGCTTATCGGTATGGAGCTGGCATTTACCCAACGATTGCAATTAGTGACTGGGCTATCTCCATTAGAAGCTGGAATGTTTGTTCTTCCATTATCGATCGCCTCGCTCATTGCCGGGCCACTAACAGGCAAATTGTTGCCCAAGGTAAATAGTGGAAAATTATTATCGGGCGCGCTCTTGGTTTCCGGGCTGGGCATGGGAAGCTATCTGTTACTACACGATGCCGCAATCGGGGCACAAATTGCCAGCCTGATGGTACTTGGTGCAGGCATCGGTTCCGTGATGACCGCAGCCTCCAGCACAATTATGCATGTTGCGCCAGCCGCTCAGGCTGGCATGGCGGCATCCATTGAGGAAGTTTCCTATGAGTTGGGCGGAGCGACAGGCGTCACGCTAATGGGAAGCGTGCTGTCTTTTGTTTATTCAACAACCTTCATTGCGCCAGTTGGCATAAATGCGCCAGAAACCGCCTATGACAGCCTGGATGAGGCGCTCATTTTCGCTGAATCATTATCTGAAAACGCCAGAATGGCAATCACATTACAAGCACATGCCGCGTTTGATAAAGGGTTCTCCGTCGTTCTAGCCGCAGCAACGCTAATACTCCTGATAGCTTCGGTTATCGTCTGGAAAACGTGTCACCGGAAATATGTGCCTTATAACACACACGATTCTCACTAAAAGCCTATCCCAGTGGCGTTAGTGCTAGCACTGTCCACGTTCAAAATGGCAAATAAAATAGCCCTGATAAGGGAGACACAACAGACTGAATCGATTCGACATTTTTATCGAATGATTTAATATTAACCCGCTTTTTACATGCGCCACATCAAAATAACAGTCCATCAGAATCATTAGGATGGATGGTAATAAATGGGGGGATAGTTGTATTTTCTCCTGACGAGATCCTTGCCAACCCCTTCCAAACCACTTTCTGGGTGACCAGACAAAAAATCGAACGCTAACAATCAGAGAATATCGCCCTAAATGTAAGTGAGCGCTTACATTTAATGTGTTTGTGCGCAGTAAAATCCGGCCTGACAGCCTGTGCTTACTTCGTCACCTCTGTGTTCCTTTTAGGTATATTGTGTGGGGAGAGGGTATGAATCGGTTTGTTATTGTCAGTGCTCAGGACTGTATGGGGTGTCGCGCCTGTGAAATTGCCTGTGTGATTTCACACAACGACGAGCAGTATCCAACCAGCGTAGACATGTTCCAGCCAAGGATAAAGGCTTTTAATTCGCACGAATTACGCTCCGCCGTTACCTGTCGCCACTGTGAAGACGCACCCTGCGCCAGCGTTTGCCCAACGCAAGCATTGGTAAGAAAAAACGATAGTATTCAAATCATTAAAGAAAAGTGCATCGGTTGCAAAACCTGTGTATTAGCCTGCCCATTTGGTGCGATGTCGGTGGTAACCGACAGAACAACGCGCACCGCCGCCGCCCATAAATGCGATCTTTGTGCCGATCGCCCACAGGGACAGGCCTGTGTAGAAGCCTGCCCGACACAGGCGCTACAGCTAGTGAGCGAACAAATATTAGAAGCCCGACGCCGTGAGAAACAGCAAAACATGGCACTACGTTCTTCCTCACACTGGCAACGCTCAATCCCCACAGGCAAATCCGAGCCACGTAACCCACTGAATCACAGAAAAAATTGGCCACGACTTGATGCGGAAAAGAAACCGTTGGTTCAACGAAAAACCACTTTCGATGAGATTTATCACGGCTTCACCCCGCAACAAACTCAGGATCAGGCCGATCGCTGCCTCGCTTGTGGAAAACATTCTATCTGTGAGTGGACCTGCCCACTACACAACAATATTCCTGAATTATTAAATCTGGCCAAGCAAGGACGGATTCTGGAAGCCGTCGAACTCTCTCACCAGACCAGCAGCCTACCGGAAATTTGTGGCCGGGTTTGCCCGCAAGATCGGCTATGTGAAGGTTCCTGTACGCTGGGCAAAGAATACGGAGCGGTCACCGTCGGCAACATAGAGCGTTACATTACCGATACCGCAATGAAAATGGGTTGGACACCGGATATGACGCAGGTGGTGCCAAGCGGCAAACGGGCCGCCATTATTGGCGCGGGGCCTGCGGGGTTGGCCTGTGCCGACGTTCTGGCACGCAATGGAGTTCAGGCAGTCGTGTTCGATCGCCACCCTGAAATCGGCGGGCTCCTGACGTTTGGCATTCCTTCTTTCAAACTGGATAAACACGTTCTAACCCACCGCCGTGAAGTGTTCAGCGCAATGGGGATCGAATTTCAATTAAATACCGAAATAGGTAAAGATATCTCGTTCACTCAAATCCTGAACGAATTTGATACGGTATTTCTCGGTGTGGGCACGTATCGCTCAATGAAAGCAGGCCTTGAAAATGAAGAGGCTTCCGGTGTTTTCGATGCGCTCCCTTTCCTTATTGCCAACACAAAACACATCATGGGATTACCCGAACTCGCAGAAGAACCTTATATCTCTATGGAGGGAAAACGCGTAGTGGTTCTGGGTGGCGGAGACACGGCAATGGATTGCCTGCGAACGTCCGTCCGCCAGGGTGCGGTCACTGTTACCTGCGCATACCGTCGTGACGAAGCCAATATGCCTGGCTCAAAAAAGGAAGTGAAAAATTCCCGGGAGGAAGGCGCTGAATTTATGTTCAACGTGCAACCGCAAAAAATTTGCCTGAACGAGCAGGGAGCCGTTTGTGGTATCAGCTTCATTCGTACAGAGTTAGGCGCTCCCGATGCCAGTGGACGTCGACGCCCTCGCCCCATTCCTGGCTCCGAGTTTATACAACCCGCCGACGCCGTGATCACCGCCTTTGGTTTTCAGGCACACAGCATGCCCTGGCTGGAAGAAGCGGATGTCAGTTTAGATAGCTGGGGACATATTACTGCACCGGCCAGCGGCCACATCCCTTGCCAAACCAATCACCCGCAGATTTTTGCAGGCGGAGACGCCGTACGCGGAGCCGACCTGGTCGTCACCGCGATTGCTGATGGCCGTAAAGCGGCAATGGGCATGATTGAAGCCATGGGGTTAAAGACCTGTCCATCAGCAACACCGGCAACCTCTCTCGCCTCTGATTTCAATTCATCCCGAGAGGAAACGCTGCCATGAATCAATTTGTTATCGCCGATGCAGAGAAGTGTATCGGCTGCAGAACCTGCGAAATAGCATGCGCGGTCGCACACACCCATGGTAATAGCGCGAAACTGCGATCCACACACTTTTTTCCTCGTTTAAAAGTGATAAAAAGCTCTCGCGTTAGCGTACCGGTCCTCTGCCATCAATGTGAAAATGCACCCTGTGCCAGCGTCTGTCCTCATGACGCATTAGTTCGCGATCGCGACAGTATTCAGGTGATTCAATCACGCTGTATCGGTTGTAAAAGCTGCATGATCGCCTGCCCGTTCGGAGCAATAAATGTGGTAGTCACGGCAGAAACAAACAATGAGCAGGCGCTGACAAAAAGTGAAGTTCATAAGTGTGATTTGTGTGTTGACGTTGCTGACAGCCCTTCCTGCGTCAAAGTCTGCCCAACGTCGGCGTTAAGGTTAGTGACAACGGATGAGTTGCGAAAAAAAACCGATGAGAAACAACGGCGTTCCGCACAGGGTTACCGGGATATTAGGCTGTTTTAGTCATAAAATACCGCCACCGCCCTTCACATCGATACCCTAAATCATTCGAGTTGCAGGACAAACACGTTAACGTTTTGGCCAACACATGGTGTTGGCCCTTTAGGAAAAGACCCACGGATGGACGGGTGACGAATACAACCAACGCACCAGCAACTTGAAATAGGACAGGGATAAAAGCACATCTTGTGTTTTTTCTACGATTGATAAAAAACGGATTGATAAAAGAACGAACGTGTCTCCTGCATACATTCAGGGGAAGCGCTTATCGTCATAAAAAAGGCGAGTTAGCCGGAAAATCGGTTTACCTAATAAATAATAGTCGAAGATTTATCCGTCAATTTTTCTTTAGTTCATATATTAGTCTGCTAAGATGTATCGGATACACTCGGTACGCGATAAGCTACCCGCCCTGTTTCGATGCTGTTTTGGCTGGTATCAGGAAAATTCACACTCACGCCTTTTATCAATATGAGATAGAGGTGTTTGAGGCAGGCCCAAATGAGTCGTCGTTTTTACCATTATCACGGAGTGAACAATGACCTGTCATTTTGTCAGGTGGACCAGCACGGAAGCGCTTCCCGACCTGCAACGACTATCAGATAAGCTGATTTCATCAACGTTGAGTTTCTCAGCGAAGCGTCGTGAACGCTACCTGAAAAGTCGGGCATTATTGGCTGAAATGATGTTCTACTTTTTCGGCTACCCCATACTGCCGCCCTTATTTTCATCTCCCGATGGTCGACCTTACTTTGCCGATTCGCATCTTCCCCATTTTAGTTTGGGCTATGCCGGCAATACGATTGCCATTCTGCTCAGTGAAGACGGACTTGTCGGTATGGATATCGAGATTGTACACGTTCGACCGAATAATCAGGTTCCGCATTCAATGCAGGCTCAGACGCAGGCAGAAAAAGCCTGGATTGACGCCCAGCACGATCCGCTGGAAGCCGCTACACAACTGTGTACTATCCGTCAGTCTTTGATAAAAATCCCTACCCAGAACGGGTATCGTCCTGAAAATCTCAGATTACATCCCGCATCAGGCCGGTTACGTTCAAATGAAATTCCCGCGGTTGAAGTCATCAGCGATATTGATGACTATCTGGCATGGGCATGCGCACGTGTTCCCACGCTGAATAGATTGGTGATGTGGGAATACACATCGGGAGGCGGTATGAGAAAAACAGGGGAAATCGTACATCAGCAACGTCAGTCTGCACGTTATATGAAACTGACCAGTCACACACTCGAGAAAGCCGCAACCGTACTACCGCAGTAATACTCTATACCCAAAATAATTCGAGTTGCATGAAGGCGGCAAGTGAGGGACAAATTCGTCGGGAACGAATTTGACCAGCCTTTGGCTGGCCTTCGGTGAGAGACAGGATGTCTCTCATTTAATCCCGATGAGCTTACTTGAGTAAGTGATTCGGGTGACAAATCTGCTGGGAGCAGATTTGAACGCTGCTTGCAGCGGCCCCAACGGGGCGAGGCTCATGGATGGGCCGAGTAATGAACGTAGCCAACGCACAAGCAACTTGAAGTATGACGGGTATATTGGCTCTGGGGGTCCCCCAGAGCCTGATAAGCATCAATGTGCGTCAATAAAAATAATCTTCAACAGGAATAGCAAAGCCACTACCACGACACACGGGCTGATTTCTCGCCAGCGTCCCGTTGCCAGCTTCATCACACAGTAAGAGATAAAGCCTAATGCTATCCCCTCCGTGATCGAGAAACTGAACGGCATCATCACCGCCGTAATAAAAGCGGGTACCGCTTCCGTTAAGTCATCCCATTTCACCCGAGCCAGGCTGGATGTCATCAATACACCGACATAAATCAACGCACCAGCCGCCGCATAGGCTGGCACCATACCCGCTAAGGGTGACAGAAAAATAACCAACAAAAACAGGATACCGACGACAACCGCCGTCAGCCCGGTACGGCCACCAACGGAAACACCGGAAGAACTTTCAATGTACGCCGTCACTGACGATGTACCAATGAAAGAACCCGCGACAGAGCTGATACTGTCCACATACAGCGCTTGCTTCATGCGTGGAAATTTACCGCGAGCATCCACTAGGCCGGCTTTATCCGTTACACCGATCAGAGTGCCCGAAGAGTCGAACAGGTTAACCAGCATAAAGGAGAAAATGACCCCCGATAGCCCCAGATTCAAGGCCCCGGCGAGATCAACCTGCCCTACAACGGGCATCACGCTCGGCGGCATAGAGAAAATACCGGAAAATGTCACATCACCGAGCAGTAGGCCAATTGACGTCGTGACCACAATGGAAACCAATACCGCCGCATGGATGTTACGCGACGCCAACGCCACAATAATGAAAAAACCCACCGCACCCAGCAGCGCGCTATGCGACGTCAGGTTACCAATCGTCACCAGAGTCTCAGCATTCGGTACAATAATGCCCGCATTTTTCAGCCCCATCATGGCAATAAACAGGCCGATACCACTGGCAATCCCAAGGCGCAAGCTGAGGGGAATATTGGCAATCATCCAGTAACGAATCTGGAAAATCGTCAATAAAAGGAAACCGATTGCGCCCCAAAAAATAGCGCCCATGGCAACCTGCCATGATAGGCCCATCGCCCCGACGACGACGAAAGCAAAGAAAGCGTTCAATCCCATTGCGGGTGCCAACGCCACAGGTAAATTCGCCAGCAATCCCATCAGGATGCTACCGAATGCTGCAATCAGGCAAGTGGTCACAAATACCGCTTTGGTATCCATACCCGCCACACCCAGAATTTGCGGGTTAACAAAAACGATATACACCATGGTTAGAAACGTGGTGAAACCTGCTATCGTTTCTGTTCGCGCCGTGGTGCCGTGCTGTTTCAGCTTAAACACGCGCTCCAGCAAGCCCTGTTCGGTAAATTGTGATTTATTCATTTCAACGATCCAATGAAGGGAATGACAGTCGTCGCGTATCCTATAACAAAATGCAGGCTATTAACGCTGATTCCTCATTTTTTTTCATACGATAAGAACAACCTATCGAGCCCGCTTTCCTCCTGCATCGTTAAGGTAAAATCAACCTATTGATATCCATTGTTTTTGACCGGTGATGAACCAGAACGGAAAAGATAGCGGGTTATAGTCGCAATATTAATCCAGTCGGTTAAAGTAGGGGCTTCTTCTTTAATTATCATTGATAAGGATCTTTCATGTCCCGTATTGAATGCGTCTTCTTTGACTGTGACGGCACACTGGTTGACAGTGAGATATTGTGTTGTCAGGCCTACGTGAATATTTTCATCCCACATGGGTTGGAGCTATCGCTGGAGGAGGTGACGAAAACCTACAAGGGCGTGAAGCTGTATGAAATCATTGAGCGTGTTAGCCAGCAATATGGCTTAACAGTATCAATGGAAGAGACCGAACGTCACTTCAGACAGGAAATAAAACGGTTATTTGATGAATCCTTGCAGCCGATTGCCGGAGCAAAAGAACTGGTTCAGTCAATCAAGGTTCCTATGGCTGTCGTATCCAACGGCCCGGTCAGCAAAATGCACCATTCACTGGGCCTAACGAATATGCTCGATTTATTCGGAGATCACCTGTACAGCGGCTATGACCTGAAAAAGTGGAAGCCCGACCCGGCGGTGCTATTCCACGCCGCAGAGCAGCTCAACATTCCTATCGAGAACTGTATTTTAGTGGAAGATTCCGCATCCGGTACTCAGGCGGGAATTACCGCAGGCATTCCTGTGTTCTACTACTGTGCGGATCCGCACAACCAACCTATTCACCACCCGTTGGTCACCATGTTCGACGATATGCGCGAATTGCCGCAGATCTGGCGTGAGAAAGGATGGGATCTGGTCAATAACGCAGCCTAGGCTGCGTTACGACGCCACCCAAAAATACCGCGTTTCGGTCGGGCAAGTGGCTGCCCGAAACGCGTATTGATGCCGTTTGCCAACAGCTCCAGAGACAAACAAAATACAAAATAGACCAGCGCGACAAACAGAAACACTTCCATAGGGTAAACCATGCTGCGGTTATTCACCTGTGTCGCCAAAAACGTAAGTTCTCCGACGCCAACAATGTAAGCCAGCGACGTATCTTTAATCAGAGAAATCCATTGGTTAATGAACGAAGGCACCATCATCCGTAGCGCCTGCGGCAAAATAATGGTCCACAGCACCTCCCAGCGAGTGAACCCCAGCGATAGCCCAGCCTGCCATTGCCCACGACCAATGGCAACGATACCGGCTTTCACGCCGTGAGCCAGATAAGCAGACGCAATCAATGCTAACGCGCATACTACCGTGGTGATCCCAGGAATATCGACACCAAACAAAATCGGCAACAGAAAATACGTCCAGAAAATCAGCATGATGACGGGAATAGCACGGAAAAAACCGAGAATCATCGCCAGTATCGCGGCACCCATACCGCGCGACATCGCCAGCGCAACCCCCAAAAGCGTGCCCAGCAATGCAGACACGATACCCGCCAGCAAGCTCATCAATAATGTCAGCGCCGCGCCGCCAAGCGGACCATCTGGGAACGTACCCCACATCAGGTAACTGAAATTATCAGTAACGATCGTAAAATCCATTTCAGTGTTTCTCCACCAGATTACGCTGCTGACGCCACATCCCCCAACCTTCTATCAGTGCGATAATCGCGATATACAGTATCGTCGCCACACCAAACGCCTGAAAAGTACGTAAGGTTTCTGTTTCTACCTGACGTGAAGCATAAGACAGTTCAGCGACGCCAATTGCCATCGCCAAAGAAGAATTCTTGATGACATTCATGTATTGCCCTAAAAGCGGCGGCAACGCTATTTTCAGCGCTTGTGGTAGCACCACATGACGCATCGATTGCCAAACGGTTAGCCCCAGCGCTTGTGCCGCGTATTTTTGCCCGCGTGCGACACCACCAATACCTGCACGAATTTCTTCAGCAATAAACGCGCTGGAGTACAGCGTCAATCCAAATAATCCGGCAAGAAACTCAAATGATGGCCATGCTATGTTTATCCCCAAGACAGTAAGCTCATGAGGTGTATTCATCCACTGCATCATCCCTGATGGAAACAGTTGACCAGCACCGAAGTACCAGAAAAAAAGCTGTATTAGCAGAGGAGTATTACGAAATAGCGAACTGTAAGCGACAACGACGCCGCTCAATACCCGAATCTGGCTGTCTCTGGCTGCCGCCAACAGAAAACCCAACGCCGTCGACAGAACGATCGTACAGAGGGAAATGCCCAGCGTGATCAGGAAGCCGTGCCACATCCAGGTCAGGTACTGAGGAGCCAACAGCCACGACTCAAGCGATTGCAGCGCCGTATCCATGCGTTCTCTCTCTCTTTGTCATTATTCTGAGACATAAATAGAAATGCCCTCTACGAGGCAGAGGGCAGGGATCATAGCACTGAAGGCGTCAGCTATCAGGATTTCGGTTGCTGATCCAACGGGGCAAAGGTGAAATCACCACGCGGCTGTGCCGATTTTGTCTCAGGTCCGAACCAACGGTCATAAATTGTTTTTGCTTCACCTTGTTTTTCCAGGTTCAGCAGCGTTTCGTTTACCTTATCCGTCAGGCGATCTTCACCCTTAGGAATTCCCACGCCTTGATATTCTTTGGTAATACTAAACGGTGAAATTTCAAAATCTGCTTTTTGCGCTTCAGGTACGTTAGCCAGTAAACCAACCAGTTTCGCATCATCCTGAGTAATCGCCTGAACGTTGCCATTGCGTAACGCGGCAAACGCCAGCGGCGTATCATCATAAGAAATCACTTTCGCGGTAGGATAGTGTTCCCGTAATGTGATTTCCTGAACGGTGCCTTTATCCGCGCCGATACGCAGCGATTTAATGTCTTCCGGCGTTTTCAGAACACCTTTACGAGCGATGAATTTTTGTCCGGTAGCAAAATAAGGAATGCTGAAATTAACTTGTTTGGCGCGTTCATCGGTAATAGTAAAGTTGGCCGCAATCAGATCCACCTTATTGGAACTGAGCAAGGGTATACGGTTGGCCGGGTTGGTCGCACGCAGTTCAACCTTCACACCTAGCGCTTTCCCAATCGCTTCAGCCACATCAACATCATAGCCCACTAACTTTTTGCTCTGTGGATCGACATAGCCAAACGGCGGATTGCTATCAAAAACCGCGATCTTAACCACTCCCGCTTTCTGAATATCATCCAGTTTATCCGCCTGAGCGACACCAGAAAGAGACGCTAACCCTGCCACTAATGCCAATGCCATAATTCGCTTTTTCATTCCCAGCCCCTGAATATTTAATTTAATTCTTTGCAGGCTACCAGCAGAGCGAAAAACCGGGAAATAACATAAATAGCTATAATATAACCTTATGTTACATTGCATTTTTGGCAGATTATCCTGCTCAAATGCCAACATAACTCAATAGATTTCAAGCAGCAGGCAGGTAATAAGCGAGAGACAAATATGTCCGTCCAACAAAGGAAGATAGCTTTTTAATATCAAGGCATTATCTAAAGAAAAGATTCCCGCTTACGCGGGAATTATGGGGACAGGTAAGAGATTTGCCATCAAATTCAAACGCTCTATCAACAGAGCGTTTGCACCACCAGCAATTGGCAACGATTATTCATCGTCTTTTACGTCTTCCGCATCCTTGGCAATCAACAGTTTTTCCAGCGCATCGCCACCTAAATGGCGGAAATCCTGCCCTTTGACAAAATAGAAAATAAATTCGCAAATATTCTGGCAACGGTCACCAATTCGCTCGATAGAACGGGCACAGAATAGGGCGGTGAGTACGCTGGGGATGGTACGAGAATCTTCCATCATGTAAGTCATTAACTGACGCACAATCCCTTCGTACTCTTTATCGACTTTTTTGTCTTCGCGATAAATACGGATCGCTTCGTCCAGATCCATACGGGCAAACGCATCCAGCACGTCATGCAGCATTTGCACGGTGTGGCGTCCCAGCGATTCCAGACTCACCAGCAACGGCTGATGCTGATGGGAGAACTTCTCCAGCGCGGTGCGACAGATCTTATCCGCCACGTCACCGATGCGTTCCAGTTCAGAGATGGTTTTGATGATCGCCATGACCAGACGCAAATCGCTGGCGGTAGGCTGGCGTTTCGCAATAATGCGTACGCAAGCCTCATCAATCGCCACTTCCATCAGGTTAACTTTAGCATCGCCTTCAATCACCTGCTGCGCCAGCTCTGCATCTTGATTGTGCATCGCCGTAATCGCATCACTCAGCTGTTGCTCCACCAGCCCGCCCATGGTCAGGACCTGCGTGCGGATATGTTCCAGTTCAGCGTTAAACTGACCAGAAATGTGTTTATTCAGATTCAGATTATCCATGATGGTTCCTAATCAACCGTAGCGGCCGGTGATGTAATCTTCAGTCTGTTTCTGCCGGGGGGCAGTAAACAGGGTATCAGTATCACTGAACTCAATCAGTTCACCCAGATACATAAATGCCGTATGGTCCGAGCAACGCGCCGCCTGTTGCATGTTGTGCGTCACAATGACTACGGTGTAATCTTTTTTCAGCTCAGAAATCAGTTCTTCAATGCGACCGGTCGAAATCGGATCAAGTGCCGAGCATGGCTCATCCAGTAACAGTACGTCTGGGCGAATCGCAATGCCACGTGCAATACACAAACGTTGTTGCTGACCACCTGACAGGCTATAGCCGCTCTGGTGCAGTTTATCTTTCGTTTCCTGCCATAGCGCCGCTTTGGTCAGCGCCCATTGAACGCGCTCATCCATATCGGCACGAGACAACTTCTCAAACAGGCGAACGCCAAATGCGATGTTATCGTAAATCGACATTGGGAACGGTGTCGGCTTCTGGAAAACCATGCCCACTTTGGCGCGTAGCAGCGCAATATCTTGTTTATCCGTCAGAATGTTATTGCCATCCAGCAGGATATCGCCCTCGGCGCGTTGCTCAGGGTAGAGCTGGTACATTTTGTTCAGTGTACGCAGCAGCGTGGATTTACCACAGCCGGACGGGCCGATAAACGCGGTAACCTGATTGGCGGCAATATCCAGCGTGATGTTTTTCAACGCATGAAACTTCCCGTAATAGAAATTCAGATCGCGTACCTGGATTTTGCTGGTGGATGTCTCAGTAGCCATACTCATCAAGACTTCTCTCTTTTACCGGGCGTTGCCAGACAACACCTTGAATTTATTTAATGTTTTCAGCGAATCACTGTTTCTCAGAGAATTAATGCTTCTTCGCAGAGAAAATAACACGCGCCAGAATATTCAGCAGAAGCACGCACAGCGTAATCAGCAGAACCCCTGCCCAGGCCAGTTGTTGCCATTCAACAAACGGGCTCATGGCAAATTTGAATATGGTGACCGGCAAGTTGGCAATCGGGTGCATCAAATCCGTATTCCAGAACTGATTCGATAGCGACGTAAACAGCAGCGGTGCCGTTTCCCCGGCAATACGTGCAATAGCCAGCAGCACACCGGTGATGATGCCCGATACGGATGCCTTCAGCGTAATCGCAGAAATCATTTTCCATTTCGGCGTACCCAGCGCATAAGCCGCTTCACGCAGGCTATCCGGCACCAGTTTGAGCATATTCTCGGTAGTACGGATCACAATCGGCACCTGCAACAGCGCCAGCGCAATCACCCCCGCCCAACCGGAGAAGTGCTGCATCTTGGCTACCACCAGCGTATAGACAAACAGCCCTACGACGATGGAAGGCGCTGATAGCAGAATGTCGTTGATGAAACGGATCACTTCGGCGATCCAGGATTTCCGACCGTACTCCGCCAGATAGATCCCCGCCATAATGCCCAACGGCGTCCCCAGCAGCGTCGCCCACAGGATCAACAATCCACTCCCGACAATCGCGTTGGCTAACCCACCACCGGCCGTGTTTGGTGGTGGCGTCATCTCGGTAAACAATGCCAGCGACATGCCATCAATCCCTTTGGTGACCGTCGAGAAGAGGATCCAGATCAGCCAGAACAGGCCAAATGCCATCGTAGACATGGATAAAAACAACGCAATGCGGTTTTTCTGACGACGCCAGGCCTGCATTTTACGCCGCGAGCGTGCCAATTCGGCTTCTTGTTCTATGCCTAATGTTGCCATTAGCGCGCCCCCTCATTTTTTGCCAGACGCATAATCATCAGCTTTGAACACGCCAGAACGACAAAGGTAATCACAAACAGAATCAGCCCCAGTTCCATCAACGCTGCGGTATGTAAACCGGATTCCGCTTCGGCGAATTCGTTCGCCAGCGCAGAAGTAATACTGTTACCCGGCATATACAGCGACGCACTATCGAGCTGGTAGGTATTACCGATGATAAAGGTGACCGCCATGGTTTCCCCTAGCGCACGCCCTAATCCCAGCATCACCCCACCGATCACGCCGTTTTTGGTGTAAGGCAACACGATGCGCCAAATCACTTCCCATGTCGTACAGCCAATACCATAGGCAGACTCTTTCATCATGACAGGCGTTTGCTCAAACACATCACGCATGACCGCCGCAATGTACGGGATAATCATGATGGCCAGAATAACGCCAGCCGCCAGAATACCAATCCCAAACGCCGGACCGGAGAACAACGACCCAACGATAGGAATGCCAGACAAAACATTCCCTACCGGTTGCTGGAAATATTTAGCAAAGAGCGGAGCGAAAATGAACAGCCCCCACATGCCATAAACAATACTCGGGATCGCCGCCAACAGTTCAATCGCTACGCCAAGCGGACGTTTTAACCAGTTGGGGGCCAATTCAGTGAGAAACAGTGCAATACCGAAACTAATCGGAATCGCGATAATGAGTGCAATGAGTGAGGTTACGATCGTGCCATAGATAGGCACCAGCGCACCAAATTGTTCGGCTGGCGCATCCCATTCCTTCGTCCACAGAAAAGCGAAACCAAACTTCTCAATGCTGGGCCAGGACGCCACAATCAGGGAAACAATAATGCCGCCCAATAACAACAGCGTAATCAGCGCAGCCAATTTCACCAGTGCGCCAAAAATGATATCGCCGTGTTTCCCAGGGGCTTTTATAGTTGGCTTGTACTCAGCCATGCGTCTCTCTTCTCGATTTAGCTACATTTAATAATACCGGAGCGGCCTAAGGCGGAGAGGTCATTGACACCTCTCCGCCTCGATACGACTTACTATTCAGTTGCGCGTTTCCAGAGTCTAAAACGTTGTCGTACTCCGGTTACCAACACGACGGTCGAGACAGTAATTAGTACAGCGCTTTACCACTGCTGTCTTTTACCTGAGTTTTCCAGGCCGCACGGATTTGCTCAACCACTTCGTTCGGGATGGTCGCATAGTCCAGCGCAGTGGCTTGCTCGCCGCCTTTTTTGAACGCCCAGTCGAAGAATTTCAACACTTCAGCACCCTGCTCAGGCTTTTCCTGTTTGGTCTGAACCAGGATAAACGTGGTTGAGGTGATCGGCCATGCATCTGCGCCTTTCTGGTTAGTCAGGTCCTGAGCAAAAGATTTGCTCCAGTCGATTTCTTTAGCAGCATTACTAAAGCTTGCACCTGTCGGGCTAACCACTTTTCCATCAGCAGAAACCATCTTGGTGTAAGCCAAGTTGTTCTGTTTGGCGTAAGCGTATTCCACATAACCAATTGAACCAGGCAGACGCTGCACGAACGCCGCGATGCCATCGTTACCTTTACCACCCAGACCGGTTGGCCAGTTAACCGTAGAACCAGCGCCAACCTTTTCTTTCCACTCTGGGTTCACTTTCGCCAGATAGCTGGTGAATACAAAAGAGGTACCTGAACCATCAGCACGACGGACAACGGCAATGTCCTGATCCGGCAGTTTGGCATTCGGGTTCAGCTTGGTAATCGCAGGATCGTTCCATTTTTTAATTTTGCCCAGGTAGATATCACCCAGCGTTTTACCATCCAGCGTTAAATCGCCCGATTTGATGCCCGGAACGTTTACCGCCAGGACTACCCCACCAATAACGGTCGGGAACTGGAATAAACCATCCTGAGCTAATTTGTCATCAGCCAACGGCGCATCGGAGGCACCGAAATCTACCGTTTTCGCGATAATTTGTTTAACACCACCAGAAGATCCAATGCCTTGATAGTTAACTTTATTGCCGGTCTCTTTTTGGTAGGAATCCGCCCATTTAGCATAAACAGGCGCAGGGAATGTCGCACCGGCACCGGTGAGGTTAGCGGCAGCAAAAGCGGAAACCGCCATCAGAGAAAAGGTTGCCGCAACAACACTGGCAAGAGTGGTACGCATCAGTTTCATAATCCCTCCTGTGGGATACTCGACGTGTCGACGTAGAGCCGTTATCAATCAGAGTTGTCAAATCAGAGTGTAGTTTGCAGGAGGAAAAATAGGACAATTTAGTGACAGTAAAATGTACGCAATGTGACAGTTTTATGACAATGAGGCAGCATGCAGGAAAATTCAGGCATCACCAGCCAGAACACCTATTCTGACCGGTGAAGGAAAAACGTTAGTGAGTCTGGCTATGACTCAACAATTTGTAAATCGTATCCGGCTTGTAGCTATCGCCCTGATAATAAATCGCCCAATCGGTTATTCGCGATACATCAACAGTATAAACGCCACCTTCCTGCATATCCTCAACATAGAACGGATGATTGATTAATGTTCCCGTAACGGTCGAATCATGGATGTTTTCGGGTATAAACCACATGTGCTCGCGTTCTTCTCCCTCTTCGCCATGAGGGATGCCAAACTTCACCATAAAGCGCCATTCACTTTCGACTTCGACGGGTTTAGGGGCTTTTTTGAGTAGTTTAGCTAAAAAACCCGGCTTAGCCGGTTCGGCACTCACATGATAGTTTTTGAACATGTTGACGAAATAACGCCAGCGCAACTGTGCTTTACGTGACATTTCTGCCGTTTCCGCGTTCGTACGCCAGAACATGATGGCATTCTGCTCATCAAATCCCTTAAAGAACGTTTGCAGCACCGGATTTTCTTCGTTGGTACGAAACAACATACAGGAAGGTGCCTGATGCACGTCATCCCGATCGGCGCGATCGCCCAGAAACACGCCTTCCGGCGTTCCTTCCAGATCGTAACGCATCTCTTCCAGCGGCCGCAGTTGGTCAATCGGCGTGGATTGATTCACATGCCGCAACCCTTCTTCAAACGGTAATGCCACCAGATACTCATAGCCGCTGTCCGTTTGCCCGCACAGAATCGGTTCATTAAAGGTAATTTTCTGATTCTGAATGGCATTATTAACAAAACTTCTGAATAAATCCGGAATGCCATAATACGAATTCAGTGTTTCGGGAATGACTAATTCCGCTTCCGTCAGTCCGCATCGCGCCAGACCGTGCGAGTGAAACCAGAATGTGGTCGGCGGATCGTTCTCGGTGTCGTACACGGCATGAATGGTATACAGCGATTCAATTTCCGGCAGAACATCATCTTCCAGTTGGAAATTCAGCCATTCGCGGGTAAATACGTTACCCGCAGCAGACATATCGATGCCCAAGAGAAAATCCGGTACCACGGCACGCAATAAGCGCAATTGATGAACGTAATCTTCCAGCGGATTTTGCCCAAAAATACACTCGACCATCACTTCCTGCGTGGCCGCATTAGCCTGGGCCAACAGTTCGGGTGAAATCGCATCGGTTGAATGCAACGGCGTGATTTGATGCTCGGGATCGCGTTCCGAGACCTCAAGATAAAACGTCAGTTCTCTATCATCACAGCGACAGGTATAAAAGAACCCACCTTGCTCCCGCTCGGTATAGCTTATTTCACCCTCGGTAAAGCATGGCTGGGCCTCTAGCAGGCTTTCCAGCAATGGATAACTCATTTCCCTTGAGGAAAAGGCCACCATCGTTGATGGCGCTTTCTCGCCCTTTCCTTCGGCAATATCCAGATATTGTTGTTTGTTATTCATCATGAACCCGTTAACGTTTTCAATCCATTATTGCCAACGACGGAAAATCAGCGACGTATTGATACCGCCAAAGGCGAAATTATTGGACTGAATGTAATTCGTCTCGATATGGCGTGGTTCACCCATGATGTAATCCAGTTCACCACAATCTTCCGCAGGTTGCCGTAAGTTAAGAGTAGGGGCAAACCAGCCTTCATGCATCATTTCAATACTCATCCACGCTTCAAGCGCACCGCAGGCACCCAGCGTATGACCGAAATAGCTTTTTAGCGATGAAATCGGTGTGGATTTACCAAACACGGCAGCGGTCGCCTGGCTTTCCGCCACATCCCCGCGATCGGTTGCCGTACCGTGAGCGCTGATATACCCCACATCTCGGGGTTGCACCCCAGCACAGCGCAGCGAACCTTCAATACAAACCTGCATGGTTTCACGCTGGGGCTGCGTAATATGTGCCGCATCGCAGTTGGTGTAAAAACCAACCAGTTCGGCATAGATCGTCGCACCACGCGCAACGGCATGTTCAAGCTCTTCCAGCACTAACGTACCCGCACCTTCGCCGATAACCAAGCCGTCGCGGCTGGCGTCAAAAGGAGACGGCGTCGTTTCTGGCGCATCGTTGCGTTGGCTGGTGGCAAACAGCGTATCAAATACAGCGGCTTCCGATGGGCACAATTCTTCCGCACCGCCAGCCACCATGACCGTTTGATAACCATGGCGAATCGCTTCCCAGGCATAGCCAATCGCCTGACTTCCCGACGTACAGGCGCTGGATGTCGGGATCACTCGACCACGCAACCCAAAAAACAGACCCGCATTTACCGCGGTGGTATGCGGCATCATCTGCACATAGGTCGTACCGGTAATATTATTGGTATGCTTTTCCGTCAGCATGGTGGCGAATTCACTCACCGGCCCCGTACTGCCCGTTGAAGAACCGTAAGCAATGCCGGTTTCTCCGTTAGTCAGCACCGGATGACCAATCAATCCAGCCTGTTCCAGCGCCAGTTCGGTTGCTCGGGTTGCCATCAGAGACACACGTCCCATCGAGCGGATGCGTTTACGTGTGTAGTGTTCTGGCAGACTAAAGTTATCAATCGGTGAGCCCAACTGCGTATGCAACCCATCGTATACCTGCCATTCAGGCATCTTACGTATAGCATTGCGACCCGCACGCAAACCGTTAGAAACGCTTTCCCATGACTCACCAAACGCGGTGATCCCCCCCATTCCGGTTACCACGACACGACGCATCACAGCATCCCTCCATTAATAGAAATAACCTGACGCGTCACATAACTCGCGATATCGGACATCAGATAACTCGCCAGCCCTGCGACTTCTTCCGCTTGCCCCATGCGTTTCATGGGGATCATCTTCATGGCTTCTTCGATGGCTACCGGCTCCATTTGAATCATGCCGGTATCAATCAAACCGGGTGCAATGCAGTTCACCGTAATTTTTCGTTTCGCCAGTTCGATAGCCAGCGCTTTCGTCGCGCCGATAATGCCCGCTTTTGCTGCGCTGTAGTTGACCTGTCCCCGATTCCCCATGATCCCGGAAACAGAGGACAACGTGATAATTCGTCCGCCTTTACGCAGGCCAATCATCGGCATCACACAGGGATGAATCACGTTATAGAAGCTGTCGAGATTGGTGTGAATCACGCTATCCCACGCCTGTTCGTCAAGCGCAGGGAAAGCACCGTCGCAGGTGATACCTGCATTACTAACCACGCCATAGTAGGCCCCATGCGCCTCAATATCCTGTTCGATCACGGTGCGACACACTTCACGATCGGCAATATCAAAACTGACGATACGACCAGAACCGTTTTGAGCCGTAATCTGACTTAACGTTTCCTGTGCACCCTTTTCATCACGGTGATAATGCACCACAACGGTAAAACCATCTGCCGCCAGACGCCGTGCAATGGCTCGACCGATCCCTTTGCTGGCACCAGTCACTAACACAGAACGCGTCATGCTTGTTCTCCGGTTGTCATCGTCGTTCTTCCGGTTGTCATCATAGCTTTCCCTGTTCTAAAAGTGTTTTTAACTCATGTTCGTCAGGCTGATAGGTGTTCAGCCGACCAGAGGCATACGTCTCCCCGGCTATCGCGATCTCACCCTCAAAGCTACCGACTTTGTCGTCACGCATTAGTAGCGTGACGGTCACATCAAGCAGGGACCCGGCAGGAAAAATAGCCTGCTTACTGCGATAACCCCGTCCGCCGAGCAACATACCGGGGCGCGGCTTCTCTTGCAGTCCTCGGCTCTGACGCCCGTGCCACCCAGACCAGACCCCAATAGTTTGAGCAATAATTTCGATACCAAACCAGGCTGGCAAGTGTCCCTGAGCATTCAGAAACGGTGCCAAAATACTCTCGTGACCGATCGCCACACGACAGTGCGCGTGTTCATCATCAACATGGACCACCTCGTCCACCAGCACCATCGGGGCTGAATGGGGCAGATAAGCTGCCGCAGACAGATACTCACTCATGATTCGTCCCCAGGATCAGACACGCATTGTTGCCACCAAACGCAAAAGAATTAGACAGAATGACTGGGCGTGTCAGCGAGGTTGGTTCACGGAGCAAGCCGCAGGATGGCAGTGAGGCATCGGGATGGCTGCATGAAAAATCTTGCGCGGGCAAGGGAAGCTCCCGAGTCAGAAGCAGCCAACAGAGCACCGCTTCACTAATCCCCGCCGCCCCCAACGTATGACCGGTAAGATGCTTCGTTGAGCTACAAGGCACGCGATCGCCAAAAACGGCGTGAACCACATTCGCCTCAATCTGGTCATTCAGGCGCGTGGCCGTACCGTGTAAATTGATATAACCCACGTCCTCAGGCTGCAACCCTGCTTGCGACAACGCCATATTGATCGCGCGAATCGCCCCTTCGCCTTCTGGGTGAGGTGCCGACATATGGTAAGCATCAGAGGATTCTCCAAAACCCAATACCGCCACGCGATCGGGCTGCTGTCCAATCAGCATCAGCGCTGCACCTTCACCAATGGTGATCCCATTACGTTCTTCGCTGAACGGCTGACAGCGCGTTGCAGAGAGCGACTCAAGGCTATCAAAGCCATTAAGCGGCATACGGCTCAGCGTATCCGCGCCGCCAACGATAGCCACATCCACCAGCCCGGCCTCGATCAATCGCTTACCGCTGATCAGCGCTCTGGCGCTGGAAGAGCACGCGGTTGAGATAGTGTAAGCGGGTCCATCTAACTTCAGATAGGCGGCCAAAAAACGGGAAGGATCGCCAAGTTCCTGCTGTGCATAACGATAAGTGGCAAGATTTTCGCTGACGTAACGATCGGCTTCATCCAATCCCGAGGTACTGGTACCTAGAATCACGGCCACCCGGTCAGAGCCAAATTGCGCAATAGCCGCGTCCACCTGAGGCCGAATTTGTTCCAGTGCAGCCAGCAACAGCTGATTATTACGGCTGTTATGCGCCGCCAATTCCACTGGGATAACCGGTAATTCCGCATCAACCTTGCCCGTCCAACAGGGCTTATCGTGCAACAGCCATCCGGTATCAGGGCGCATACCCGGTGCATAACCGCTGGCAAGGTTGTCGGCAATCTCATCCAGATTATTGCCCAGCGCATTCAGCGCCCCGACGGCGTTAATGTAAATCATGCTAGCTATCCAGATGTTGAATCACGATGTGATAACCAAAGACAAATTGCTGAACGCTCATCGGCACACGCTGGTTATTCCGCGTCATATAGCGAATTTCTGTAATCAACGTGCCACGATCGTCACGCAGTTGTCTCTTATCATCGCTATCTTTCAGCGTCCAACCCGCTGGTAACTGCGTCTGCCAAACGGCGATCGGCCAGTGACTCAGCATAATGTCTGCCAGTACCTGACTGGCTGGCGGCAACTGCGGCAGGACGATGGACTGTTCCGTATGCACGCCCTGCTCATCATAGGTGACCTTAAACAGGCGAATGCCGATAGAGGAAAGCCCGACCAGCGAAAGTTGCTTATCATCGGCATTCAACATCACCAGCAGCGATTGCTGCTTACCCTCAAAAGTTCCTGTCAGCAGTTGCTGTTCATTAACCGATGGGGCAATGGCGGGGGCAGGTAACGTAACTTTTACGCCCGGCTTGAGCCACGCCTGTGGGCGGTTATCATCATGCTGTTTGCTGGCACAGCTGCTTAGCAGCAGCACACCAATAAGCAGAAGCCCACGTCGCAATAATGTCATTTTCGTTTCCCTTTTGAATCCGGCAACGCCAGCGGTGCCAGCAAGAAGGCGATAAAAATACCGCTACAAAGCACAATCCCGAAGCTACTGATGGCCTGAGTACTGCTGAAAACCAACATCCCCAGCGTCAGCAAGGCGACGCACATCGCCAGCGTCACCGCCAGCAGCGAGGTCATCGGCGTACCGCGTGGATTGCTGAAAAACAGCGTATAATTGATGCCGATCCCAAGAACCAGAACCAGCGCCAGCAATGAAAACAGGTTCAGCGAATGACCACTCAACGCCAGCACCGCCAGCCCACCGCAAAGCGACAACGCCGACGGCACCACATTTAACAATCCACGACGTAGCCCAAGACGAATCACGTAGCTCAGCGCAATCACGACCAGTGCAGCCGTCAACAACCATCCCAACATGGCGCGATAGAAACCAAACAAGGCATCAAAGGTCCCTTTTCTGTCGATCCACTCCACGCCCGGTAGGGTTTTAGCCATCTGTCCCAGCGCAGCGCTATCGCTCACGCCGCTTACCGGAACCAGAACACCGCTTTTCCCATTAGGTAACGTCAGCCACAGCAGTCGCCACCCTTCACTGATCGGGCTATTCAGCCAGCGATCCGGTGTGACTGGCATCGGTCGCACATCTGGCATCGCCACATCAACGCCCGTGTCTTTAAGACGCTCGATAACCGCCGGTGCGGCAGACGCAATAAGCTGACTATCGCGCTGTTGCTGAGCCTGAGAAGAAAGCGGCAGTAACCGATACTGCTTTAGCCATGCCTGTTGCTGCGCGTCACGCAGTTTAGGCGCGAGTTGTTCCAGACGAAGCAATGTCTCCTCCGCGCTGTCGCCGTAGACGACGAACCAGGTTTGATCGGCGCTCTGTCCTGTTAATGCCGTCAACTGCCGTTCTTGCTGCATCAAATCCTTCGGCAATGCCTGTAGCTGGGAGATATCGTCATTGACCTCCAGCCGTAGCAATCCCACAGCAGAAAGTATCAGCAGCACCAATGGAACCCCAAAACGCACACCACGCTGACGCCGCCATGCGGCCAGCCAGCGCCCCATCAGCACCATCGCGGGAACAGGTCTGACCGGCAATCCCTTAACCAGAAAAGGATACCAGCACACCACGGTCAGACAGGAGGCTGTCAGCCCGGTTGCGGCGAACACCGCCAGTTGCTGTAAACCGGGGAACGGAGCCAGAGCCATAATCAAGTAAGCCACCACCGCCGTTCCCAGCGCGAGCAAAAGGGCTGGCAGGACTTTTTTCAGGCTTTCCATCGCGGAAGCATGGCCGCCGTGAACCATCCGTTCGGTCAAATAATAGAGCGTATAATCCGCTGAAATCCCGACGATACTGATGCTCATCACCAGCGTCATCAAATGCAATTCACCGAAAAACAGCAGAGTAAAGACCGTTCCAGACAGCGCACCGATGCCCACCGAGAGTCCACATAGCAACAGCGGGCGCGGTGAGCGAAACACAAAGAAGATCAGCAGCAGAACGCCTGCCACGGTGGCGACGCCAAGAGTAGACACATCCTTTTTAGCCTGTTGGCTGGCATAGTTGCTGAACAAGACCGTCCCGCGTGTTAATACCTCGGCATCCGGGAATGCGGCCTTAAGATCGCGCTCAAGCACACCCAGTTTATCAACCAGTTGCTGATTGCGCGCCATGTCAAATGAGCCAGTGCTAAGCTCGCCGTGCAGGAAATACCAGGTGCGACCCTGCGCATCTTTTGCCGTTAGCCAGCCTTGCGACAATCCCAACTGGCTGGCATTTTGCTGCAACGCCAGTTGAGATCCGCGCACCAGCATTAAGGGATCGTGATTTAGCTCTTTGCCACTCACGCCCGCAAACGCGGAATAAAGCTGCGCCAGCACCCAATCGGCCTGCGCCACACCGCCATTCTCTAGCCGCGCACGCGTGACGGGATCGACCAAACCATTGCGATGTTCAAAAACGAATTTACCCCATCGCTGCTGCTGTTCGGCATCAATCGGGCCATTAACCTGCTGTAGATCGGGAAGCGCACGCAAGTGCTTCAACCACCAGTCCGCTACCGCAGGCTCCGCCTGCTTGCCCGGCGTCACCAGCCATACCATCTGCCGATCGAGTCGCTGCACAAAGCCTTGCTGTAGCTCCGGGGGAAGTGTGCCCATCGACTGCTTGGGCAACAGCGCCAATACGCTACTGTTGATCTGCGCGTTCGGCAGCAGCAGCGCCAGCGCGGCGATCAGCGCAATACAGCAACCAATCCACACCCGCGCCGCACGACGCATACCGTCAGAAAACGAAACGCTGACGTTCATCATCACTCAATTCTCGTGGTGCGATCCGCTGATTGCTCAGGGTAATTCGGGTCATGTCGCCTTGGCGGTCATCCAGCGCAATGCCGTCAAGAAACTCACCGCCGTTCAGCGTAATGGCGTTGAACAGTTTATCTAGCGGCGACGTTTTCGGCGTCAGCACCAATTTCCACTGCTGCTGACCGAGATCGGTAAAATCGATGGAAAAATTCTGCTCTAATACCTGACGATCGGCCTGAAACAAGGCGCGTAACAGGTGGTTAAACTGAAACATCTGCGGGTTGCTTTCTGCCGTGACGATCTGCGGCACTTGCCCATTCATTACCTGAACCATTCGCGTTTCGTCCAACACCATCGTCAGCGGAAACGGCGTAGCCTGATGCCACCACAGCCCTTTATCCTGCGCGATCAGCAACTGCCCACCGGATTTCAGCGGCTTTGCCATCCCCTTTATTTCACGCAGTTGGGTAAAATCAGCCCGCACAACAGGCTGGCTACTGAATCGCTGTTGTAAATCATCCAACGTAACGGCCTGCGCCATACCGCTCAACAGCACAAAAACCGCGACAATCAGTCGTATCATGGCGTCACTCCAAGGCGCTCAAACAAAATAGGAGGGGAAACAAAACTCAGCTCACGGCATCCTTCCTGTACCGCAACCTGAATCGTATAGCCAGTCGTGGTACGTTGACCGCTTTCAGCATCGAAAATCTGGTAGGCGATGCGCAAACGATTCTCGACTTCCTCGATAATGGCGCGAACGCGTATACGCTGTTCGTAAGTCAGCGCGGCACGGTATTTCACCCGCGTATCTACCACCGGCCACACATAGCCAGAGGCCTGCATCTCGCGATAGCCATAGTTAAATTTGCTGAGCAATGCCTCACGCGCGACTTCGAAAAAGCGAAAATAGTTACCGTGCCATACCACGCCCATCGGATCGCAGTCATGGAAAGATACCGTCAGTTCAACCTCATTGCTTAAGCGAGGATCGTTTAACACTATGACTCCTTTTTCCCAGCAACCTGACCGTCATCATCAGGCAGGCTCCAGAAATCAAAAAAATTAAACCAGTCGAGCGGGGATTTCAGCGCGTAATGCGCCAACCGTTCGGCATAGCGATCGACGACCTGCTGTAAGGCCTGTTGTCGGGTTGGGCGAGGCAACGCAATGCTCTCAGCAAAAGGTTCGCAGTAGACGCGCAGCTTTTTCTGCTCGCGAATGACAAACATCAGCAGAACGGGGCAACGCAGCGCCGCCGCCAGCACAAAAGGCCCTTGAGGAAATGGTGCGTCTTTGCCCAAAAATGGGCTCCACACCACGCGCCGCACACCGCCGCGCTGACGATTGACCGCCGTGCGATCGCCGACAATCGCCACCCATTCCCCCGCATCCAGCTTTTCTTGCAGCATCATTGCGGTATCCGGCCCGATGTCGCTGACGGGGATAAGATTAACGCCCGCCTGCGGGGCGATCTCTTCCAGCACCTGCTTGAAACGTTGGGAATTTTCAGTGAACACCAGCGCGTTAATCACCAGCCCGCTCACCTGCTGCGCCAGCGCCCGGCACACCTCGATATCACCGAGGTGTGAAGCCAGAATCAGTTGCCCTTTTTGTCTGCTGTGCTCAATGGTTTGTCGCGCGCCGGGGGCAAAATCGATATCGCGTCCCCACTGTAGATCGCCACGCCAACTGGCGATTTTATCCAGCATCGCCTGACCAAAACGGAGAAAGTGGTGATAACTGTTGAGTGGTTTAGGCAGTAGGATATCGTGCTGACGCGCATACTCCCCGATTTGCCGCAGCCATGACTGAGACGCCTGACGCGCGCTACGGCCGGTCAGCCAGTAAAACGCAATAACAGGCCAGAGAAACAGCGTAAACACCCCGCGCCCTAACCGTTGATACACCGCCAGCATGAACCGCATCCCAAGCAGGCCTTTACGCTCAGACACGCCAGCCCAGTGTTGCTGCCGCTGCCGCAGTAACAGCACGGGAATACGCGGAAGCATGCCGAAAAACAGGCGGGTATGCATCCAGGAAATCCGCAGGTTATCGTGCAACGCATCGAAATGAGACAGTCCATTTTCTGGATAGGTTACCGCCGTCTCAATAAAGCGACTGGGCGTTCCCGCCCAATACAGGCGCACCATAATTTCCGTATCGAAATCCATACGGTGGCCGAGAGATTTCTGAGAAATCAGCGATAACGTGGCCGCAACCGGATAGACACGGAATCCACACATGCTGTCTTTGATGGAGAGAGATAACGTTTCAATCCAGACCCAAACATGGGTGACATAGCGCCCGTAAAGGCGTGATTTTGGTACCGAGGCATCATAACGCGGTCGACCGGAAATCAGGCAATGCGGGTGCGTTTTTGCCTCATCCAGCAGTAGTGGCGCATCTTCAATTTGGTGCTGTCCATCGGCATCAACCTGTAAGGCATGGCTAAACCCGGCCTGCGCCGCGGCTTTGATGCCACTAATCACCGCCGCACCTTTCCCGCTGTTGTGCGCCAACCGAATCAACGTCACGCCGTCATTCTCTGCCACCAGTTGAGTGAGAGTCTGTTGCGTTGCCGCATCGCTGCCATCATCAACAATAAAAACCGGCAGCGCTAGCGGTGCCAAACGTGCCAACACCGACGCCATCATGGCACCGTGGTTATAACAAGGGATCACCACGCAGGGCGAGAATGTGCTATTTACTAACATGAGCTAGCTTCCATCATCGGCGTGAGCTTGATTTTTCCGCTGCTGGCCGTGCGCTCAACATCATCATCCAGAATGGTGTAGCTAAAGGTCAGCTGTTGCTTTCCGGCGTGCCATGTCAGTACCAGACGCAACGTTTTACCGGGCAAAATCGGCTGCTGGAATTTAATGTTCTCAATGGACAAGAATGCCCACCCTTGCGCCAGCACCGTCGTCGCGTAATGCATGACCCAATCCAGCTGTGCCACACCGGGCAGTAGCGGCTGACCCGTAAAATGCCCCTTGAACCAAAACAGTTCAGGGTCAGCCCGTAGCATCAATTCAACCTGAGACGTTTCATCCGTCTTTTTTACATCGTGCCGGACAAGCTCAACGGGCAACATGAAACAATTCCTGTATCTGTGGCCAGGCACGTTTACTCTGGCTATTGTGGGGAATAACATCGACGACACGCCAGAAACGCGGCATCGCTAATGGCTCCAGCCATTTTTGCAATTCATGCCGCCACTGGCGTTTCAAATTCGGTAAATCATCGGCCTTATCAGGGGTATTCAACACCAGTACCACGCCAATACCGCTACGCTCCGGGCGCGTGACCTGAAGTGCAACCGCATCAGCAATATCGGGCAGGTCGAGTAAACGCCGTTCTATCTCGCTTAGCGAAATGCGCTTGTCTTCGATCTTCACCACGCGGTCGTGTCGTCCACACAGTTGAAAATGCCCCGCATCATCAAACGCCAGTCTGTCATCCAGCTTGTGCCCCTGAGCATGGGGAATCAGCGCCGACTGCGCCCACCAGTTATCTTGTTCATCACGTCGCAGCGACACGCCGGGAAACAGCTGCCACGGCACGGTATCCGTCTCGCGAGAGCGCCATGCTAAAACGCCCGTTTCGGTACTGCCGTATATCTCATTGATGGGCTGCATAAACCACTCGGCTGCCGCTTCGGCATGCAGCCAGGGCAAGGTTCCCCCCGCAGAGACAATCAAGGAACACTCAGGGGCAGAAAGCGCGCGATCGATGCGGCGTAAGAACGCTGGGCTGCTGATAAACACGTAACGCCGCTGGCGACGTTGGGAAGTAAGCTGTTCGGTATAAAGCAGTTGGCGGCTATCAAAACGCAGCCCCAGCGCCATAGGCAGCCAGATGCGAAACGTCAGCCCATATAAATGCTGGTGGGTGACGGAAGCGATCACATCACAGCCTTGCAAATGCGTCCCCCAGCGATCCGCCAGCCAACGCGACTCTTCATCCAGACAGCGTACCGGTTTAACAATCTGACGCGGCTTCCCGGTGGAGCCTGACGTGAACAACACCACACGGGAATCATCAGGTATAGAAGGTAGCACGGCATCAGCAACGCTCTCTGTCTCCGCTGTCAGGGCAAACACAGGGCAATCCAGATGCAGCGACACATCTGTCAATACCCCGTCAAACTCGTCTGACTGTTCTTCTAATACGGATTGGCGGCAGTGGCCGGGAATGACAGGGGTTTTTCCTGCATGCAGTGCGGCCAGAAGCCCGATAGTGAAGCGGTAGCTATCTTCAAAACACAACGCCCAACGCGTTTCCTGTCGCTGACTTAACTGCTGGCAAAGTGTGACAACCTGCGTTTTCAACATACTCAGCGTGAACGTACTGGCGCCATTACTGGCAACAATGCGCTGAGGGGAATCATTACTCGTCAGCCAGTCATTGACGGCGCGGACAGTCGGCCCGTTCATACGCGCTCCCTCAGACGCTGGCGTATCAACCACTCTCCCCCCATCAACAACCCCATAAGCACATAGCTGATCACGCCGTTCCATAACGTCCACCAATGAAGATTGCCGACAAGACAGGTCAGCACGGCGATACTGCCGTTAACAATAAAAAACCAACACCAGACTTTCGTCACACGACGCGTATAGGAAATAGCCTGAGCAGGGAGTTCTGGTTCCCGAAGGCGGGCAAGGCGCTCGACAATCGGCATGCCGCTATAAAGCGATCCACCAAAAAGCATCAACATGACGCTGTTTACCACAACGGGATACCACAGCAGCCAACCGCCATCGCGCAGTAATAAACTGGCAACGGAAAGCGCCACCCCAGCCGTTGCCAGCCACAGCGCCGTCCCCTTAAAAACAGGTTTATCATCACGCAACGTGGTGAAACGTAGAACAAACATCAGCGCTAACACAATGAGTAACCAGCGATGTTCGGGATGCGTGATACTAAACCAGGCTAGAAACGGCCAGGCCAGCGTCATTAATACGTTCAAACTGCCGATTAGCACACGCATCACTTGGTGGGCTCATCAACCTTCACGGAGTAGGCTTTCTACCGCGTCAACCACATCCTGTACCGTGCGCACAGATTTAAAAATTTCCGGCGATATTTTGCGCCCAATACGCTTTTGCAAATGAACCACCATATCCACCGCATCAATGCTATCTAACTCAAGATCTTCATAGAGGCGGGATTCAGGTGTTATTTCATCGGCATCCAGTTCAAACAGCTTGACCAGTAAACCGATAATTTCCTGATAAATTTCATTTTTATCCATCATCAACTCATTTTATTTTACTATCAGGCACTCACGGCGCGCTGAGTGTTGATAAAAGCAGCAAGGGTGGCAACGGAAAAGAAGTGCTGGCGCACCTCTTCACTTTCAGCGGAAAGCACGACGCCATAACGGTTTTTTACCGCTAACCCCAGCTCAAGCGCATCAATAGAATCCAGGCCAAGGCCATCGCCAAAAAGCGGGGCATCCGTTTCTATTTCATCAACGCTGATATCTTCAAGGTTAAGAGAATCGATAATCATCTCTTTGATTTCAATAAATAGACTTTCCATAACAATTTCCAAATGGTGATCAGCTTTCTGGTGTCAAAGATTGCTGCAAAAGGCGATTCAAACGGCGAGCCGCCAAGGGTCGCGCCTCTTCAGGCGCCATAAAAATGTCGTTACTGATACGTTCGCGCACATTCACCGTAAAATACGGTTTTTCAGGCGGAATATGATACCAACGACTTTGTTTTCCTAATGTGTCCTGACTACAGCGGATATGCACGACCCGTAAATCACAGCCGCAGCGCACCGCAATGTTTGCGGCACCGCGTTGCAGAACAAGGGGTTCCCCATAACGCGAGCGAGTGCCTTCAGGAAAAATAATGATCGCATCGCCATTATCAAGCCGCTGCTGGCAATCAGGTAGTAGCGCATCGGACTGGCTGTTGAGCAGATAATCCGCCGCGCGAATAACGCCGCGGAAAAACGGGTTTTTCTGCAAATCAGCCTTAACCAGACAGTCAGCATCTGGCATGACAGAAGCCAGCAAAACATAATCAATTAACGTCGGATGATTCGCGACAATCAAGCAACCCCGATCGCACTGTAAAGTTTCGATACCGTCAATACGATAGTCCAGCACCCCTAATCGACGGGCACAGTATAAAAAGAATCGGAAACTGGCAGAAATACTGCGGCGAGCCAGTTGGCGACGACGAGTCGCATCACGATGAATCAGTAATACATTGAACCACACCAGAGAAAGCAGTAAGCCACCAAGACCAAACATGGCAAAACACATACCCGTCATCACCAATCGCCATAAACGATTCAGACGAACAGAAGGACGAAAGGCTATTGATGACTCAGACATCGCCCCTCTCCCATACCCAGTCAACGCGTTCTCCCGGTAAGGAAAAACCAGGGTTTCTGGCAAGAAAACCATGTAAAAACAGCAAACTTTGTGGCGAATCTTCACGGTGAGATTCCACCTGTGGTTGCGATTCACACACCATATCATCGCCATGCCCTAGCAACAGAGCGACGGCGTAGGGGTAACGAGGCATGTTTGCCGGAACGTGTGGGTGGTAGAAATCAGGGATCGTACCATCAAAATCAACCAACAGAATATTGTTGTATCCCGCAACCTGTAGCGCCTTGGCTTCAATTAGACCTTGCTGAAAAGAGTCTATCCCTGCGGCAATCGACGTAGATACCAACGGGGATTTTGCTGTAATCGTCAGGCTTCCCACGGCAGCATTGTGTACTGACATGGCAAAATCAGTAGGAGAAATATTTTCATTTTCTGACAGCGCGCTCAAGATGCTCAGATTACGTTCCAGCTCACCATGGCGAGAGGTGAAAACAATGGCATCCACCGTCTGGCGACGTAGTAACGCTAACCCGCAATCGACCGCCAGACGACTCCCTTGATTGAGGCGACGGGCCATCATCATGGGTAAATGTCGACATTTATCCAACGGTTGCTCAGTATTGATAGCAGCGGGCATCCGTGACCAATTCAGCCAATCGTCCACGCTGCTGAGGCCCGGCGCACAGGCCTGCCAATCAATGATTGAAAATGCTAATCTCATACCGACTTCTTCTAGTTCAACCTATCCCGGCTATATCGCTGCAATTTCCCGTTTATACCCGCTATTTTATTCGAGCTTTTTGCAGATCAGCAGCGTGTGGCCGACACCAATGTTATCAATTTGATTCTCAACGATAAATCCAGCTTGCTCTATTAAAGGTAAAAACCGTCTGGCCGCATAGAAACGGCTCGTGCCATTGGCAAGACAGGTAAAGTAGAGCGAAGAAGCATTCAGGCTAAAAGCCCCCGCTTCCCACCGCTGGCGATCCCAGAATATTTCCAAAATGCAGACTCTGGCATCAGGCTTCATCACACCGGCAATTTTACGCAAGATAGCGACAATTTGCTCTTCACTGAAGCAGTCAAGGAACTGGCTCATCCACCAAATATCCGCTTCACCCGGCAACGGGCAATCGGAAAGCATATCGACAGCACAGCCCTGAATACGGTCTGATTTTCCAGCATCAGTAATATTTTCTGTCGCCAGCGCAATCTGCTCAGGCAAATCCAGAATCGTAATGTTTACATCACGATCGTAGTCATAGCACTGCATCGCCCATTTTCCCGTATTCCCACCAACATCGTAGAGATGCTTGGGTTTTAACTGGAATACATGTGGCAAAGCAGCATTAAATGCAGCATCTGAGTAGAAATGATCGAAGGCAAACCAACTCTCTTTTGCCTGCGGCGGTAATTGGCTTAACGCGGGATATATTGTTGGCCATTCACCAAAAACCTTTAATCCAGAAGGCTCATTTTTTGACAACGCTTCATCAAGGTAAAACATCCCCTGATAACAAACGTCCTGAGTAAAATCCATGTTGATGCGCGTCATGCGATCATGGAGCAGGTAATGACCAATTTTAGCCAGAACGTAGCGCTCATCTTTCTGGATAATAATGCGACCACTTAGCCCGACGTCCAACAGAAGTTCAACGGCGTAGTGATTTAATGAAGTGATAGCAACGATTTCGTCGAGATTCGCGCCCAGATGACCACACTTATCCAAAAAAGCCAAAATACCGTGATTACGCAGATTGATAGCGGCTTGAAACAGCATGGGGGCAAATGCAATTCGTTGCGCTTCGGTAATAGCGTCCAACGCGCTGACATTATCTTTGTCATATCCGTAATACACTGACTTTTCCCTTGAGGTCGGACAAAAACGATCAGAAAAGAACAAACAAATAGCGTCGGATAGCAAAAAGCTATCCGACAATTAAATTTATTTAATTTGTTGACTGGCTAGTTTTAACTGAATCTCACGATCGAGGTTATTTATCCAACGGTTATAATTACGATGGATTTCACCATTTCCTGCCTTGAGATTTTTACTGCTGACATAATTAATGGAGTAGCTGGTCTGTGAATAAGTAATGCGAATATCAGCAACATGACCACGCTGATCAAGATGACCATTAATTACCCCTGGAGAAACAGGCGTCATCGCCCACTCACGCTCCAACCCCGCCTGGAGAATGGCAGTTTTTACCTGATCGGTGGTGACGTGTGCCACAATAGGCTTCGTTACGTTAGCAACGGGCGCTGTACGAGCACAACCAGCCAAGGTTAAAACACAGGCCAATCCCGCAAAAATAAGCTGCTTTTTCATAAAGTTCCTATCCATAGATAAATACAGTTCTGCCAAAAAACACGTTATTGATGCAAGGTGTAAAATTAATGCACCATTAAGACTATTTTACACAAAATAAAGATAACTTGACAAAAGAAACGTTGTTATCTGTGTCAGTTTTTTATCAAAAATATTTCTGTTTAATGAAAGTTGAGTAATAAACACAATTAAAGAAAGGATATAAAAATCCGCCTTATATTTCACAACATAAGGCGGACGATCATGACTAACAAAATACCGGGAACTTATTCTACCGTCACGGATTTTGCCAGATTACGCGGCTGATCGACATCGGTGCCTTTAATCAGCGCGACGTGATAAGACAGCAACTGCAACGGCACCGTATAGAAGATTGGGGCAATGACTTCTTCGATATGTGGCAGCGGAATAATCTTCATGTTTTCGCTGCTGGTGAAACCGGCATCTTCATCCGCAAAGACGTACAGCTCTCCGCCGCGTGCCCGAACTTCTTCGATATTGGATTTCAATTTTTCCAACAGTTCATTATTCGGTGCCACCACGACGACAGGCATATCCGCATCAATCAGCGCCAGTGGGCCGTGTTTCAGCTCACCCGCAGCATAGGCTTCTGCATGAATGTAAGAGATCTCTTTCAGCTTCAGCGCCCCTTCCATCGCGATCGGATATTGATCGCCACGACCGAGGAACAGCGCATGGTGTTTATCAGAGAAACCTTCTGCCAGAGATTCGATGAGTTTGTCCTGAGACAGCATCTGCTCAATACGCGCCGGTAAGGCTTGCAAGCCATGAACAATGTCATGCTCAATCTTGGCATCCATACCACGCAGACGGCCAATACGCGCCACCAGCATCAGCAAAACGGTAAGCTGGGTAGTGAAAGCTTTGGTCGAGGCCACACCAATCTCTACGCCCGCTTTGGTCATCAGCGCCAGATCGGATTCACGCACCAGCGAGGAACCCGCCACGTTACAGATAGCCAGCGACCCCAGATAGCCCAGCTCTTTGGATAAACGCAGTGCTGCCAGCGTATCTGCCGTTTCACCGGACTGAGACAGGGTAATCATCAGGCTGTTCTTACGCACGGCAGGTTTGCGATAGCGGAATTCGGAGGCGATTTCTACGTCGCATGGAATACCCGCCAACGCTTCAAACCAGTAGCGAGAAACCATACCGGAGTTGTAAGACGTCCCGCAGGCAATAATCTGAACGTGTTCAACCTTTTCCAACAGCGCATCCGCTTTTGGCCCTAATTCAGAAAGATTGATCTCGCCGTGGCTAAAACGCCCTTCAAGGGTATTTTTGATCGCCATTGGCTGTTCGTAGATTTCTTTCTGCATGTAGTGACGATACGCGCCTTTGTCGCCGGCATCGTAATTCACTTTTGATTCAATCTCTTCGCGTGAGGCAAGCTGTCCAGCTTTATCAAACACGCGCACGTCACGGCGAGTAATTTCTGCGATGTCGCCTTCTTCCAGGAACATGAAGCGGCGCGTCACGGGCAGCAACGCCAACTGATCGGAGGCAATAAAGTTTTCACCGACACCACGACCAATGACCAGCGGGCTACCAGAACGTGCGGCAACCAGTACGCTAGGATCACGGCTGTCCAGCACCACCATGCCATAGGCACCACGCAGTTGCGGGATAACACGCTTAACCACGTCGACCAGCGTTCCGCCGTTTTGTTTCTGTTCAAAATGCACCAGATGAGCGACCACTTCGGTATCGGTTTCAGAAACAAAACGATAGCCGCGACCGATCATCAGTTCTCGCAGAGGTTCGTGGTTTTCGATAATGCCGTTATGAACAATAATAATATGTTCAGAAACATGCGGGTGAGCATTCTCTTCAGAAGGTTCGCCATGCGTTGCCCAGCGGGTGTGGGCGATACCGGTTCCACCGTGCAATTCATGATCTTCGGCAGCCTGAGCCAAAGCCTGCACTTTCCCCAGACGGCGTAAACGGGCGACATTACCTTCGCCATCAACAACCGCCAGACCCGCCGAGTCATAGCCGCGGTACTCAAGACGGCGTAAACCTTCCAACAAAATCTCTGCAATATCACGTTGCGCGACTGCGCCTACAATTCCACACATCGATGGTATTCCTATAAAAGTGACATATTGTGTCACCTGTGATGTCTTAGACCTGATTGTTCCGGTTTTTCCGGGTTCCCCGAGCCTTGTAGAGAGTTGGGGATTATTATGTTTTGTTCTGTACTCTGGGTGTTTAGCCAAAATACAGAACAAAACGGCCTCCGCGATACGGAGGCATCATCGGGCACTATTTCTTTTTCACTGGACGTATCCAGCCAGGAATGTGCCGTTGTTTCACACGGCTAATCACCAGCTCATTCTCGGCCACATCATTGGTGACCGTCGTTCCTGCGCCAATGGTCACGCCGCTGGCAACACGAACGGGTGCAACGAGTTGCGTATCTGATCCCACAAACACATCGTCGCCAATCACCGTTTTGTGTTTATTCGCACCATCATAATTACAGGTGATCGTTCCTGCGCCAATATTAACACCGGAACCGATATCCGCATCCCCCAAATAGCTCAGGTGACCCGCTTTTGAGCCTTTTCCCAAACGTGCTTTTTTCAGTTCGACAAAGTTGCCGACGTGCGCACCTTCAGCCAGTTCCGCACCGGGACGTAAACGAGCAAACGGCCCAACGGTACACTTTGTTTCTAACACGGCATCTTCCAGCACAGAGTAAGGGCTGATTTCACAGTCGTCACCAATGATGCTGTTTTTAATTACACAGCCTGCGCCGATTTTTACCCGATTGCCTAGCGTAACATTGCCTTCTACGACCACATTGACATCAATCACCACATCACGACCATGCGTTAGCTCGCCACGCAGATCAAACCGAGCCGGATCGAGCAGCATAACACCAGCAAGCAGCAGCTTATCCGCCTGTTCACGCTGATAAACCCGCTCCAGTGCCGACAGTTGAAGGCGATTATTAACACCTTCAACTTCGCTCAGGCGTTCAGGATGAACCGCTTCAACTCGTTGACCTTCTTCCGCCGCCATCGCAATGATATCGGTGATATAAAACTCACCCTGGACGTTGTTATTGTTCAACTGGCTTAACCAGCGTTTCAAATCCTTGCCGTTGGCAATCAAAATACCGGTATTGATCTCGTTAATCTGGCGCTGTGCTTCGCTGGCATCTTTATGCTCGACGATCCCGACGACGGCACCTTTTTCACGCACAATCCGCCCATAGCCCGTTGGATCGTCCAGCTTCACCGTCAAAAGACCAATTCCCCCCAACGGCTTAGCCTGACGTAAACGTCCCAGCGTTTGTGGCGAAATAAGCGGCACATCGCCATACAACATCAGGATGTCTTCATCATCAGCAAAGTGAGGAGCAGCTTGCTGCATCGCATGACCCGTTCCCAATTGTTCAGCCTGTAACACCCAGTTCAATGCCGGATCGGTCAATTCACGTTTTAACAAATCCCCACCGTGACCGTACACCAGATGAACATGCTGAGCACCTATCGTCATAGCAGCATCAATGACGTGCTGAACCATCGGCTTACCCGCCAGTTGGTGTAACACTTTGGGAAGATCGGAATACATACGGGTTCCCTTACCAGCGGCAAGGATGACCACACTCATAGCGCTATTTGACATAAGCATCCTGACAGTACGGATTAGCAGACAATCCTGAAAAGAATAAAAACAACCAGCCAGTTACCGGCATTAATCACAAGAGTTTACCGAAACTGGCGGATAACGCAGACATTTTTTGGTGAGTTTTTTCCGAAAACGACGCAAAAAACAACGAATACCCATACCTGGCTAAAACAACCACCGAACAATCAGAAACAAGCAAAATGACACGGGGTTTCATAAAAAACAGACTTTATTTTTAAATATTTCCATTTGTGACAAATACAAAAGAAACGCTGTTTCATTTATAGCAATATGCAAGGGTATATAATCAACAATGAATGAAGGAGATACTATGAAACGTTTTTCTTCACAAAAACGTGGAGCTTCACGTCTCGCAACAGTTGCACTGACCAATGCATTTTTACTTTTTAGCCTAAATACACACGCAGCTACCGAAACCACCCCAACCTGGCACGGCATCGCCTTTGGCCAGTCAACGGATGTCAATTTCTCATCCAATGTCCTGCCGGAAAAAGTAGGCGTTAATGACGTTACCATCAACGGCAAGAAATTGGCGCCGGGAGATAAAGCCGATTTGTCCGCACCGATTACGATCGAGAGCCGTGGCGGAAAGATTGCCAACACCCATGACGGGCTGACGTTCTTCTATACGCAGCTACCCGCCAATGTGAACTTTACGCTTCAGTCTGATATTACCGTAGAGCAGTTTGGGCCAGAAAACGGCGCCAAACCGGCGGCTCAGGAAGGGGCAGGGATTCTGGTGCGTGATATTATCGGCGTGCCGCGTCAGGAACCGCTAAAAGAAGGGTATGAGGAGTTCCCTGCCGCGTCCAACATGGTGATGAACGCCATCATGACGCAGGATAAAAAGTCTCATACCGAAGTTAAACTCCAGGCAATTTTGCGTAATGGCGTCACGCAGCCGTGGGGCAACGCGGGCGCGAAGATTACCAAAACCAGCTATCAGGAAAAAATTAACCTTGAGCAAACACCGACGTTCCGCCTGAAACTGGAACGCACCAACGACGGCTTCATTACCTCTTACGCGCCGAAAGGCACAGATAACTGGGTATCAAAAGACGTCAAAGGCGCAGACGTCGTCACCAAGCTGGATAAAGACCATTACTATGTTGGTTTCTTTGCCTCCCGTAATGCCAAAATCACCGTTAGCAATGCACAGTTGACCACTACGCCAGCACAAACCAAAGCGTCACCGGAGTTTAAAGCTAAGGCTTATGATCCTCTGCTCCAGGTGATGTCATCGCCGAAAGCCACCAGCGAACACTATGTTGTGCAGGCGAAAGCCAACTACAACGGTACGGTTACCGTTTCACAAGACGGTAAATCGCTGGGTGAAGCCAAGCAGATAAAAGCAGGGGAAACCTTCTCTCTGCCAGCCAAAATTGCCGCTAATGGGGCAGAGTTCAAACTAGCCTATCAGCCTGCCGAGGGAAGTGATAAAGCAGTAAAAGAGAGCACCTTCAAGGTTGAAAGAGTGACCTACGCAGACGCTAAAAATCTGTATGTTTCGCCACAAGGTTCAGCCAGCAATGACGGCAGCAAAAATGCTCCTATCGATTTAGCCAGCGCCGTCGCTGCACTGCCAGCCGGTGGTACCATTTGGCTCAACGATGGTGATTACAGCGCGGCTGAAATCCCCGTCAGCGCCAGTGGCCAGCAAAAAGTCGTCAAAAATCTGTTTGCTGTCGGTAATAAAGCCGTCATTCATGGCCTGCAATTGAAAGCGAGCCATTGGCATGTTAAAGGGATTGAAATTACCGAGAAACCGTTCCGTATTGAGGGAAGTTACAACACAATCGAACGCGTTCTGGCACACCACGCTGACGATACCGGTATTCAGGTTTCCTCTCCTGCTGACGTCGGCAGACCACTGTGGGCTAGCCACAACCTGATTCTGAATTCAGAATCTCACAGCAACCAGGATCCTGGAAAAATTAACGCTGACGGTTTCGCGGTGAAAATGCGTGTCGGTGAAGGCAACGTGATTCGCGGCGCGTTCTCGCACAACAACATCGATGACGGCTTCGACCTGTTTAACAAAATTGAAGACGGTGCCAACGGCGTTGTGGTGATCGAGAATTCAATTGCTATGAACAACACCAGCAATGGCTTCAAAATGGGTGGCGAAGGCCAGCCAGTGGCACATCAGGTTAAAAACAGCATTGCTGTGGGCAACAAACTCGATGGCTTCACTGACAACTTCAACCCTGGTGCTTTGATCGTTGAAGACAACATCGCGTTAGATAACGAACGCTTCAACTTTATCTTCCGCCCAAGCCCTTACTCTGGCCCGGAAAAACAAGGCGTCTTCAAGAACAACATTTCGCTGAAAACCAAAGCGGGTAAATATGATGACGCGGTTGTCGGCAATATCGATAACACCAACTATTTCATCAAAGGTGATAAGTCCGTCAATGCTCAGGGCAAGGAAATCACAGTAAATAACTTCGTATCGGTAACCATCCCTGAGACGTTTACGCGTGATGCCAAAGGCAATCTGGTACTTGGCGATTTCCTGAAGAAAAAATAAGCCTAGACAGAGAGCATCGCCTGAAAGAGAAAAGGCCAGTCAGTGTGAACTGACTGGCCTTCAATTATTACAAGCTTATCTGTTACATCGCTTTTCTGGTCAGCTCGATAACGCGCAGCTTCGCAATTGCTTTTGTCAGCTCTGCGGAAGCCTGAGCATAGTCCACATCGCCATGCGAATTGCGGATATGTTCTTCAGCTTTGCGTTTCGCTTCCAATGCCCGCGCTTCATCCAGATCCTGACCACGGATAGCCGTATCTGACAACACGGTTACCATGTTTGGCTGCACCTCAAGAACACCGCCAGACAGGTAGATATACTCTTCTTCACCGTGCTGTTTAACGATACGAACCATACCAGGTTTAATGGCAGTGAGCAGAGGGGCATGTCCCGGATAAATACCCAGTTCGCCTTCGCTCCCCGTTACCTGGATCTTCTGAACCAGACCGGAGAACATTTGCTGTTCTGCACTAACGACATCCAGATGGTAAGTCATAGCAGCCATATCACCCTCCTACAAGGCGTTACAGTTTCTTGGCTTTTTCCACTGCTTCTTCAATGGAACCAACCATGTAGAACGCCTGCTCTGGCAGGTGGTCGTATTCGCCTTCCATAATCCCTTTAAAGCCACGGATAGTGTCTTTCAGAGAGACGTATTTACCTGGAGAACCGGTAAAGACTTCCGCTACGAAGAATGGCTGTGACAGGAAGCGCTGGATCTTACGCGCACGGGATACCACCAGCTTATCTTCTTCAGACAGCTCGTCCATACCCAGAATCGCGATGATATCTTTCAGTTCCTGATAACGTTGCAGAATAGACTGCACGCCACGCGCCACATCATAGTGTTCCTGACCCACAACCAATGGATCCAGCTGACGGCTGGTGGAATCCAGCGGGTCAACGGCCGGGTAGATACCCAGAGACGCGATCTGACGACTCAGTACCACGGTTGCATCCAAGTGAGCAAAGGTGGTGGCTGGAGACGGGTCAGTCAAGTCATCCGCAGGAACGTAAACGGCCTGAACGGAAGTGATAGAACCGGTTTTGGTTGAGGTGATACGTTCTTGCAGAACACCCATCTCTTCCGCCAGCGTTGGCTGATAACCTACCGCAGAAGGCATACGACCCAACAAAGCAGATACTTCCGTCCCAGCCAGGGTATAACGGTAGATGTTATCGACGAACAGCAGTACGTCACGGCCTTCATCACGGAATTTTTCCGCCATGGTCAGCCCGGTCAATGCGACACGCAGACGGTTACCTGGTGGCTCGTTCATCTGGCCATACACCAGTGACACTTTATCGATAACGTTGGAGTCGGTCATTTCGTGGTAGAAGTCGTTACCTTCACGGGTACGTTCACCTACGCCAGCAAACACAGAGTAACCAGAGTGCTCGATCGCGATGTTACGGATCAGCTCCATCATGTTTACGGTTTTACCTACGCCCGCACCACCAAACAGACCCACTTTACCGCCCTTGGCAAACGGACACATCAGGTCGATAACCTTGATGCCGGTTTCCAGCAATTCCTGTGAGTTTGACAGTTCTTCGTAGCTTGGCGCTGCACGGTGAATCGCCCAACGCTCTTCTTCGCCAATGTCGCCTTTCATGTCGACCGGTTCACCCAGCACGTTCATGATACGACCCAGCGTTGCTTTACCAACGGGAACTTCGATCGGGTGATCCAGGTTCACAACCGTCAACCCGCGACGCAGGCCATCAGAAGAACCCATTGAGATACAACGAACAACACCACCACCCAACTGCTGCTGTACTTCCAGCACTAATTTTTCAGCACCATTTTCTACCTCAAGCGCATCGTACACTTTAGGTACGGCATCTTGGGGGAATTCGACGTCCACCACGGCGCCGATTACCTGGATAATCTTTCCAGTAGCCATCTTGAATCCTCTACGTAATTCGACAATACGTAATTCGTAAACCTGCTTAAACCGCGGAGGCTCCCCCGACGATTTCGGTGAGTTCCTGGGTGATACTGGCCTGACGAGCTTTGTTGTATACCAACTGCAACTCTTTGATCAGACTACCGCCGTTGTCAGTCGCGGCTTTCATCGCAACCATTCGTGCGGCCTGTTCACTGGCCAAGTTTTCTACGACGCCCTGATAAACCTGAGATTCCACATAACGGCGCAACAGGGTATCCAGCAGCGACTTAGGATCGGGTTCATACAGGTAATCCCAGGCTTTCTTCTTCAACTCACCGTCATCTGAAGGCGGTAACGGCAACAGCTGAACAACGAGCGGTTCCTGAGACATGGTATTGATGAATTTGTTACTCACGATATACAGCTTATCCAGACGACCTTCGTCATAGGCTTGCAGCATAACTTTAACCGGACCGATCAATTCTGATACGGAAGGGTTATCCCCCATACCGGTAACCTGAGCAACGATGTTTCCACCTACCGAACCGAAGAAAGAAACCGCTTTGGAACCAATCAGCGCTAAATCAGTTTCAACGCCTTTGTCGCTCCAGGATTTCATATCAGCCAACAGTTTCTTGAACAGGTTAATGTTCAAACCACCGCATAGGCCACGGTCAGTAGACACCACCAAATACCCGACGCGCTTAACATCACGCTCCTCCAGGTACGGGTGCTTATATTCCAGATTCCCCAACGCAAGGTGACCAATCACATTGCGTATGGTTTCCGCATAAGGACGGCTGGCCGCCATACGATCCTGCGATTTACGCATTTTGGAAGCGGCGACCATTTCCATCGCTTTGGTGATCTTCTGCGTGTTCTGGACGCTTGCGATCTTACTACGTATCTCTTTTGCGCCGGCCATCTTTGCTTCTCCTCAAAGCCTTGCGGCCCGCTTTACAGCAGGCCACCGGGCGTTACCAGGACTGGGTTGCCTTAAAAGTATCGAGGATGTTTTTAAACTTGCCCTCGATCTCATCGTTATAAGCGCCAGTCTGGTCGATTTGTTGCAGAAGTTCGCCATGCTCACGGTCTGCATAAGCCAGCAGTGCCGCTTCAAAGCCACCGACTTTCGCCAGCTCTACGTCTTCCAGGTAACCACGTTCTGCCGCAAACAGAACCAGAGACTGCTGTGCGACTGACATCGGCGCATACTGTTTCTGTTTCAGCAGTTCGGTCACTTTCTGACCGTGGCTTAACTGTTTACGGGTCGCATCATCAAGATCGGAAGCAAACTGAGAAAACGCAGCCAGTTCACGATACTGTGCCAACGCGGTACGAATACCACCAGACAGTTTCTTCATGATCTTGGTCTGTGCTGCACCACCCACACGGGATACGGAGATCCCTGGGTTAACCGCAGGACGAATACCGGCGTTAAACAGGTTGGATTCCAGGAAGATCTGACCATCGGTAATAGAAATAACGTTGGTCGGAACGAACGCAGAAACGTCACCCGCTTGCGTTTCGATGATCGGCAGAGCCGTCAACGAACCGGTTTTACCCTTCACTTCACCCTTGGTGAATGCTTCAACGTAATCGGCGTTAACGCGCGATGCACGCTCCAGCAAACGGGAGTGAAGATAGAAAACATCACCAGGATAAGCTTCACGACCTGGCGGACGACGGAGCAACAGAGAAATCTGACGGTATGCAACGGCCTGTTTAGACAGGTCATCATAAATAATCAGCGCATCTTCACCACGGTCACGGAAATACTCGCCCATCGCACAACCGGCATACGGTGCCAGATATTGCAGAGCAGCAGACTCGGACGCGGTAGCGACGACGACAATGGTGTTTTCCAGTGCGCCATGCTCTTCCAGTTTACGCACCACGTTAGAAATCGTGGAGGCTTTCTGACCGATAGCGACATACACGCATTTAATGCCAGAATCACGCTGGTTGATGATCGCATCGATAGCCAGTGCAGTTTTACCCGTCTGACGGTCACCGATAATCAGCTCACGCTGACCACGACCGATTGGAATCATGGCGTCAACAGACTTATAGCCGGTCTGTACGGGCTCATCAACGGACTGACGTTCGATAACGCCAGGCGCAATCGCTTCAACCGCAGAGAAACCGTCATGATCCAATGGACCTTTACCGTCAATCGGCGCACCCAACGTATTCACGACGCGACCCAGTAGGCCGCGACCAACGGGAACTTCCAGAATACGACCGGTGCATTTTACTTTCATGCCTTCAGCCAGATCCGCATATGGACCCATCACCACCGCACCCACGGAGTCACGCTCCAGGTTCAGTGCGATCGCATAGCGGTTACCCGGCAGAGAAATCATCTCTCCCTGCATCACGTCAGCCAGACCGTGAACACGGATGATTCCGTCGCTGACGGAAACAATAGTACCTTCATTGTGAGCTTCGCTCACCACATTGAACTGAGCAATGCGCTGCTTGATCAGTTCGCTGATTTCGGTGGAATTCAGTTGCATGCTCCAGTCCCCTTAAGACTGCAAGACGTCTGCCAGACGATCCAGACGACCGCGAATGCTGCCATCTATCACCATATCGCCCGCGCGAATAATCACGCCAGCCATGACAGACTTATCAATTTTGCAATTCAGCTTCACTTTGCGTGACAGACGTTGTTCCATAGCAGTCGCTATCTTTGACAGCTGCTGCTCACTCAACGTGCTGGCAGAAACGACCTCGACGTCAACCGTCGATTCCTGCGCTGCCCGCAGTTGAATAAATTGTTCCAGTACTTCAGGAAGCACCAGTAAACGTCCGTTCTCGGCCATCACCCTAATCAGGTTCTGACCGGCTTCATCAAGTTGATCACCACAAACGGCAATGAACGTTTTGGCCAGTTCATTTGGCGCTACCGCACCAGAAAGCAACTCTGCCATTTGATCGTTACACGTTACTTCGGCCGTAAACGCCAGCATGGTCTGCCAGCGATCGATAGCCTGGTTCTCAACCGCAAAGTCAAAAGCTGCTTTGGCGTAGGGGCGAGCTACCGTGACAAATTCAGACATCAGCCCCTCCCTCCTTACAGTTCAGCGACCAGTTTATCAACGATGTCGCTGTTAGCAGCTTCATCCACGGAACGTTCAATAATTTTCTCGGCACCGGCAATAGCCAACATGGCGACTTGCTTACGCAACTCTTCACGCGCACGTTTACGTTCGGCTTCAATTTCAGCCTGCGCTTGCGCCACAATCTTGTTACGTTCAGCTTCCGCTTCCACTTTTGCTTCATCCAGGATCTGGGCACGACGTTTGTTCGCCTGCTCAATGATAACCTGGGCATCCGCTTTGGCTTTTTTCAGTTGGTCTGTCGCATTGGCCTGCGCTAAGTTCAAATCTTTTTTGGCACGTTCAGCAGAAGCCAGACCGTCAGCAATTTCTTTCTGACGCTTCTCGATGGCAGCCATCACTGGCGGCCATACATACTTCATGCAGAACCAGACAAACAGGACGAACGCAATGGCTTGGCCGAGGATTGTTGCATTAATATTCACAGCACAATGCCTCTTTCAAAGTTAAATAAGTTGATGTTTCGACCCCAGCAGAAAACATTCCCGCTTAAGCCACCGCAAACATCACATACAGGCCCAGACCAACAGCAATCATCGGGATGGCGTCAACCAGACCCATGACGATAAAGAACTGTGTACGCAGCAGAGGAATCAGGTCAGGCTGACGAGCAGCGCCTTCCAAGAATTTACCACCCAGAATGCCGATACCGATCGCAGCACCGATAGCCGCCAAACCCATCATCAAAGCGGCAGCCATGTACAGCAGATCCACACTCAGGTTTTCCATGACAGTCTCCAGTTTGTTTCAGTTAAAACGTTATTGTGTTGAAAGAAAATCAATGCTCTTCAGATGCCATCGAGAGATAAACAACCGTCAGAACCATGAAAATAAAAGCCTGAAGCGTAATAATCAAAATGTGGAAAATGGCCCAAGGCACATTCAACAACCATTGTGACCACCACGGTAACAAGCCGGCAATCAGGATGAAAATCAACTCACCCGCATACATGTTGCCAAACAGTCGCAAGCCAAGAGAAACCGGTTTGGACAGCAGGCTGACACCTTCAAGAATCAGGTTGATAGGAATAAAGACAGGATGATTGAACGGCTGCATGGTCAGTTCTTTAACAAAACCACCTACGCCTTTCATTTTGATGCTGTAAAACAGCACGAGAATAAATACGCCAAGCGCCATCGACAACGTAATATTCACATCAGCAGTTGGAACGGCACGCAGATAAGCATGAGCTGGGTCATAACCGAGTGCGCCATAAATCGCCGCCCAAAGTTGAGGCAACAGGTCAATCGGCAACAGATCCATCAGGTTCATTAGGAAAACCCAGACGAAGATGGTCAGCGCCAGAGGTGCAATTAGCTTACTTTTGCCATGGAACATATCACGAACATTGCCGTCAACGAAGCCGACAACGAGTTCAACGGCGGTTTGCAGTTTTCCCGGTACACCGCTGGTCGCATTTTTCGCCACCTTGCGGAAAATAACCAGAAAGAGGATCCCAAGAGCGACAGAGAAAAACATCGAATCAACATTGATCGACCAGAATCCCGTTCCCACCTGAAAATGCGTCAGGTGATGACCGATATACTCTTGAGGAGTAGAGATTTCTCCAGCTGCCATGATGTCTCTTACCCTTTTGTTGTTAATTACGGTAACGATTAATTACGATCGGAGCCACTATTTGTACCAGCAACACCGATAAATAAGTCAGGCCGAGCGGAAAAAAAGCCGCTTTAAATACACCTAACGCTGTGACCAGCAATCCAATGGCGATCAATACCTTAAATGCTTCACCGAGAGCAAATGACCAGGCGACCTTTCCATCCGCAGGTTTGTGAGACTGATGGCGTAAAGCAAACAGCACAAACAACACGTTCGGCAACCAGGCTGCCAATCCCCCACCTAATGCGGAAGCTCCTGCGCCAGCGCTATTAATACTGAAAATAGCGCTTAACAGCATAAAAGTCGCTAACTGCAACAACAACAGCTTTAACGCAGCTTTTCCGTCATAAAGAGATACAGACATTCGCTTCTCTCTCCGTACCTTCCAGAGGAATGCTGAATGATGTATAAAACTGCCTTTACACCATTGAGTCAAGCAGCAAAAAACGAGCAAATTATACGGGTCATCCTTGCGAATTCAATCGATAAGTAGCGAAAAGGTGAACAATTATTTAAATTTCTTTCAAGAACGCCGTTTTCACTAACTACTCTACTTGTTGATGCAAGGTGTCATTAATTTCAAAAGGCTTTCAATCTGTGATTTAACTCACATAAAAGCATTTACAATAATTTATAACCGAATCCGTTTTTTTTTGTCTTTAGCAAAAAAGGGGATTTACTGTATTAATTTTCAATCAGTTATAAACTATTCAATTCAAAACATCCAACAAACAACGTTTCAACCATCTATTGACATTATTGATATTATTTCTTTACCCAATTAACACAGAAACAACCAAATTTTCATGACAATGATTTATTTTCGCTCGTGATTATTCAACGTGAAATCAAAAAGGTAACGCTGAAAAAACACAGATGTAAAATTTCAGTGATCGCAGTACCGCCAATGCCCACCGTCGGAACAAACCAACAGACAGCATGACTCCCTCTATTTAGTTATTAATTTTTTGATAAAAAACAAAATTAGTTTGATTTAAGTACGACTAAATGTCGTTCGCCTTCCAACTCAGGAACCGATAAACGAACAACCTGATCCAACAGAACACCTTGCGGTAAGGCAGACAATTCCTCTTCAGGAAGTACGCCTTTAAGCGCATAAAAGCGCCCTTCGGATTTTGCCGGAAGGTGGCGGCACCAATTGACCATGTCTTGCAACGATGCAAAAGCGCGGCTAATAACGCCATCGAAAGGAGGCTCAGCAGGGAAAACCTCAACTCGACTCTGTACCGGAGTAATATTTTCCAACTGTAGCTCATGCTGCACCTGGCGTAAAAAGCGAACGCGTTTACCCAGGCTGTCCAGTAACGTAAAATGCGATGCGGGACGAACGATTGCCAATGGGATCCCCGGTAATCCAGGACCTGTACCCACATCGATAAAACGTTGTCCATTCAAATAGGGTTCCACCACGATACTGTCCATAATATGGCGGATAAGCATCTGTCGTGGCTCACGAACGGAAGTCAAATTATAAGCTTTATTCCATTTATTCAGCATCTCAACATACTGTATCAGCAGATTTTTTTGTTTATCAGAGATCGAAATCCCCGCACTGTTCAGCAGATTATTGAGTGTGTTATGCACAATAAGATCCTGGAAATATTCGAAAAAGAGGAAGACAGCCGATAGTCGGCTGTCCAGAGAATGGTGATCTAGGCTAAATCAAGCACTGCGGCGCAGCAATCCTTGTTTTTTTAGCCAAACCAGAAGGATTGATATCGCAGCGGGAGTAATTCCAGAAATTCGCGACGCTTGTCCAATGGAAGTCGGTTTGTGATCGTTCAGTTTAGCAATCACCTCGTTAGACAGACCATTGACCTGACTATAATCCAAATCAACGGGTAGAAGCGTATTTTCATTGCGCAGTTGTTTTTCAATTTCATCCTGCTGACGAGCGATATACCCTTCGTATTTAACCTGAATCTCAACCTGTTCAGCCGCTTGTTCGTCTGCAAGAGCCGGAGCAAACAATGGCAAATTTGTTAATACTGCATAATCCACTTCGGGACGACGCAAGAGCTCTTCTCCATTTGCTTCACGTGATAACGGCGTTTTCAGCAGAGTATTAACCTGTTCCAACTGTTCTGATTGAGGATGAACCCGAATATCGCGTAAACGCTGACGCTCTTTTTCTATATTTTCCAGTTTCTCATTGAAACGAGCCCAGCGGTGATCGTCTACCATCCCCAGCTCACGTCCAATTTCAGTCAACCGTAAATCCGCATTATCTTCACGTAACATCAACCGATATTCAGCACGTGAAGTAAACATACGATAAGGTTCTTTCGTTCCCAAGGTGCAAAGATCATCGACTAATACGCCCAAATAGGCCTGATCACGACGTGGAGACCATCCATCCTGCTCAAAAGCAAAACGAGCCGCATTCAACCCTGCCAACATTCCTTGGGCAGCTGCTTCTTCATAACCCGTTGTGCCGTTGATCTGACCGGCGAAAAACAGACCATGAACATGCTTATTTTCCAGCGTCGGTTTTAAATCTCGGGGATCGAAAAAATCATACTCAATAGCGTATCCAGGACGGACAATACGAGCGTTCTCCATGCCGGTCATGGAACGCACAATTTGCCACTGAACATCGAATGGCAAACTGGTTGAAATCCCATTGGGATAAATTTCATTACTGGTTAGCCCTTCAGGCTCCAGAAAGATCTGATGTGAATTGCGATCGGCAAAACGCATAACTTTATCTTCGATCGATGGACAGTAACGTGGCCCGATCCCCTCTATCACGCCTGCATACATTGGGCTGCGATCCAAATTATTCCGGATCACTTCATGCGTTTTTTCATTGGTATGCGTGATATAACACGGCATCTGCGCTGGATGTTGACTGGCGTTGCCCAGAAAAGAAAAAACGGGCATGGGATTATCACCATGCTGTTGAGCCAACACGCTAAAATCGATCGTTCTGGCGTCAATACGCGGTGGCGTCCCGGTTTTCAGCCGGTTAACGCGCAAAGGCAGCTCACGCAGGCGACGAGCGAGTGGAATGGAAGGAGGATCGCCTGCCCGTCCGCCGCTGTAGTTATCCAGACCAATGTGAATTTTCCCGTCCAGGAAGGTACCAACCGTTAAAACAACAGCATTGGCGCGGAATTTTAGCCCCATTTGGGTTACAGCGCCGGTAACGCGATCGTTTTCAACAATGAGATCGTCTACCGCTTGTTGGAAGATCATTAAATTAGGTTGGTTTTCTAAGGCTGTACGGATCGCTTGCCGGTACAACACCCGGTCAGCTTGAGCCCGAGTGGCTCTAACGGCTGGGCCTTTACTAATGTTTAGTATCCTAAACTGAATACCGGCTTGATCGACAGCGCGAGCCATCAATCCCCCCATGGCATCAATTTCTTTAACCAGATGACCTTTTCCAATACCACCAATTGCTGGGTTGCAAGACATTTGTCCCAGCGTATCAATGTTATGTGTTAGTAAAAGGGTTTTACGTCCCATTCGAGCCGAAGCCATTGCTGCTTCGGTTCCCGCATGACCACCACCGATAACGATGACGTCAAATGGATCTGGATAAAACATGGTACTGCTCCTCGCACAGTTGCGAATGATTAGCGGCGAATGACCGTTATTTGCCCGGGGTGGGGATTCTACTCAACTTTACTCAAACGACCAAGCATGTTGGATCGTCGTTAATTAAAGAAAGATCTTTTTATTTAAAGATCTCTTTATTAGATCTCTTATTAGGATCGTCTTGTCATGTGGATAAGTGATCATTTCTTATGAAGATCAATTTATTAGTAAGGATCATTAGCTGTGAATGATCGGTGATCCTATCGCGTATAAGCTGGGATCTTAATAGCTAGTTATACACAGATTAAAAAGTAAACATGGGTTGTTATCGGGATAACTACTGCTTTTACACTGGTAAAAAGCATAGTTATACACATTCGTTTGCTTGTTATTTAACCTTATTTGAATAAAACCACCCACGATCCCAACCACTCTTCTGCGGGATCTTCTGGTATTTCATGTTTGGTAATGTCGATCTGTAATAATTCCCCGATCCTTTGTGCGCCAAGCTGGGTTAACGTACGATCCGCAGTAAGGATCGCGCCACAGAATGTATCGTATTCTCTGCTGCCAATACCGACAGCCCCAAAACGAACCTGTGAAAGATCCGGCTTTTGTTGTTCCAGCTGCTTAAACAAAGGCTGTAAATTATCAGGAAGATCGCCTGCGCCATGCGTTGATGTCACGACCAACCAGAGACCGTTATTCGGCAGTTCATTGAGTTCGGGTCCATGCAACGTTTCCGTTGAGAAGCCAGCTTGTTCCAGCAATTCAGCCAAATGCTCAGCCACATATTCTGCACCACCTAACGTGCTGCCGCTGATTACGGTAATGTCTGCCATAGCGATCCCATCAAATAAAAGACGTGGCATTGTACGCTGTGATCTAGCTGGGATCTACCTGTGGATAATAAGGGTATAGTAAAAAAGATTTATGGCTTGATCGTCCGCATAATGGGGTTTTGCAGGGAGATGAGCGTTTCAGTTGACTGAATTTCATCAATTGTTTGGATCTTGTTGATAAGTACATGCTGCAATGCATCGATTGAACGACACATGACCTTGATAAAGATGCTGTAATGGCCCGTGGTATAATACGCTTCGACCACTTCTTCCAGGTTGTTCAGTTTTTCCAGCGCGGAAGGGTAATCTTTGGCGCTTTTCAGAATGATGCCGATAAAGCAACACACATCGTAGCCGAGCTGTTTTGGATTTACGTCAAGGCGTGTTCCGGCAATGATGCCTGCCTGTTTCATCTTTTCGACTCGGACGTGAATAGTTCCTGGGCTGACGTTAAATTGTTTTGCCAATTCGGCATAAGGTGTCCGAGCGTTTTCCATTAATGCCGAAAGGATGTCCCGATCGAGATTATCGATCTGATAAATTTCTGCCATTTTTTGCCTCCTTAATTATCGAATCATCATTATATACCGCTATAAAATAATGAATTGTATTTATAACCCTCATTTTTCCATAAGATTATTGAATGGCATGCGGTTTTTATTGCTTAATAAGCGACTAAAGTAGTTAACGAGAATACGGCAATGAAAAAACAATATATTAAAAAGCAACAGCAAATCAGTTTCGTTAAATCATTTTTCTCTAATCAGTTAGAACAAAAGCTGGGACTGATTGAAGTTCAGGCTCCGATTCTCAGCCGTATCGGTGATGGTACACAGGATAATCTGTCTGGGATGGAAAAAGCGGTACAGGTAAAGGTCAAAGCATTACCGGATGCGTCCTTTGAAGTGGTGCACTCTCTGGCTAAATGGAAGAGAAAAACGCTGGGATCTTATGATTTCGGGGCGAGTGAAGGGATCTACACACATATGAAGGCCCTGCGACCTGATGAAGATCGTCTTAGCCCGATCCACTCAGTGTACGTTGATCAGTGGGATTGGGAACGTGTGATGGGCGATGGTGAACGTCATGTGGATTATCTGAAATCGACGGTTACGCAGATTTATAAAGGGATTAAGGAAACGGAAGACGCTGTTTATCGCGCTTTTGGCATTCAGCCTTTCCTACCGGATACCATTCAGTTTGTACACACTGAATCTCTTTTGGCGCGCTACCCCGATCTGGATGCAAAAGGGCGCGAACGGGCGATTGCCAAAGAATTGGGGGCTGTCTTCCTGATCGGAATTGGTGGAAAGCTGTCTAGTGGTCAGTCTCATGATGTACGAGCACCAGATTATGATGACTGGACAACACCGGGCGAACAGGGATTAGCCGGTTTGAACGGCGATATCTTGGTATGGAACCCTGTATTGAATGATGCTTTTGAACTTTCTTCTATGGGGATTCGTGTTGATGCTGCGACGCTGAAACGTCAATTGTCTCTGACACAAGATGAAGATCGTCTGAAATTGGAATGGCATCAAGCGCTGTTACGTGGGGAAATGCCGCAGACTATTGGTGGTGGGATTGGTCAATCACGATTGGTGATGTTGTTATTACAATTGTCTCACATTGGTGAGGTTCAGTGCGGTGTGTGGCCATCGTCTCTGAAAGAGTCGATTCCCGGCCTTCTGTAATTACGCTTGCTTGTGTTGCCAGCGGCGCATCAAGCGGCTTTTTAACCCGGTATCAAAGCGCCAGATATGATCGAAAATGCGCATGATGCCGGGTTTGCCATGATTGGACATAGATACGGCATGAAAACGATGTTGAAGCTGCTTCTGACGCTGGCGTACTTTGCTAATGATTTCGTCCGGTAAACGCTGAGCGATAAAATCAGAAATCACCACGGCATCGGCATCATGCCACTGTGCGTCCTCCATCTTATCCAGCAAGGCTGACAGACAAGCGCTCATATCTGTGCCACCACGGAAAGACTGGCTGAGAAAACGTATCGCCTGTTCTAACCCGTCGGCCGATGTAAGTTCATATTTCACGATGCTTGTTGAAAACAGCATAATGTAGCAGCGCCTATTATCTGCCAGCGCAATGCGCAATAACGCCAGACAAAAGGCTTTGGCGCAGCGTTCGTTGAATCCGCCCATGGAGCCAGAGGTATCGACACAGACGATAAAAGGGCCGCGGGGTTGACGTTCATTTTTTTGATGGATGACGGGTCTTTCTGTTGTTTTTTCGCGCCAGTTTTCACCTTGTAAACGATAGGTGAGTAGACGATGTTCCAACAGGCGGCGGTAAAATTCATATTCCAGTTCGTCAATACTCATGGTAGCCAGTTCTGCTGGCAGTAAGCGGAGGATATCATCACTTTGATGGATACCGCTGACCTCTTCCGGAACGGTGGCCGGTTCGCGAACCATGACGTTAAAGGTTTCTTTGGGGGCATCCTGACTCAGGATGGATTTGGTTTCGCGACTACGCCCCAACCGTTCTGCCAAACGCTGTAATACAGGCTGCTTCTGTAAAAATGCGCCAAAATCCAGTAGTAATTGGACGTCAGACTTAACGTGTTGGCCTGCGCTGAGATCCCATAACCTGCCTGCCGCATTCTCATTTTCGGCAAGAATCGGTTCTAGTTTTCCACTTAGCGTCAGCCGCTGTTGCAGCTCATCCAACAGCGTTTCTCGCTCCTGTTCCATAATCTGATGGTGTAAGGAAAGCGTTTGTAACGTCAGGCTCAACCGCCAGCGCTGTAGAAATAGGGTATGCAGCGCACTACTGAGTTTTTGACCAACGGTTTGGTCCTGATGATTAACTAATTGATCGGCTTGCTTCAGAAAAGGTGACTCAACGTTATTCAGCATATCCATGATTTTGGGTATACGAGTCTGAAACCCTTGATTATCGACAGCTTGGGTACGCTGGTAGCAATTAAATTCTGTTTCCAGCTCTAACGGGACGGGAGTGCTGTGCAGACGCTGCTTTAGATTTGCTTTCCAATCAGGCAGCTTATTTAACAAGGCCGATTTGAGATTCGGGTATTTATCAAAGAAAATGGCCAACTGAGGGGTTGCTAATAATGTGACGATCAGATCGTCCAACAGTTCGTTTTCATCGATAGATAGCAACACTTCCAGTGATTCAAGCGTTATCATGCTGACCTAATCCTGTTCCGACTGTTGGAGCTGTTCAGCGACCTGTTGCAAACTGGCTTCTATCCTGGCCAGCCACTCGCTTGGCACGAATAAACATGGCTGATGTTGACCAAATAACCGACGTTGCTCACGTAACTGGAGATGAAGCTTTTTATATTCTTCGATGATTTCCGTTGGAAGTGTGCAATCGCGTTTTTCAGGAAGGGAAAGAATGGAAGATTGCAGGCTGATATCCCGAATAATCAGATGCCGTCGATCGTCTACGACCAGATCTAACCGTTGGGTAAAGCCTATACCGTTAAGTTTTCCCCTTATCTCTCCTCCTTTTTGTAGCCAGTTTTGTAAAGCGCTACGCTCAATAATCAGATGGCTGACTTCAAGATCATTCAGAATTAATGGTCGTTGCAGAACCAGATTTAGCGAATCATCAGTAAGTGCTTCAGGCAGAGAATAGTGGAATTTCCTCCCCAGAAAAGCGCTGTGTTTTTCTACGGATAAAGCCTGAGACTCACTTTGTTGTAATTGGTACTGCTGACGTTTGAGGTTCAGTTGTTGCAGGTGATACATCAAACTCTGTTGTTGATAAGCCTGCTCGGTAACAAGTTGCTCTATTTGTTGCTCCACCAATAACAACGAATCATGATCGTGCCAAAGGCAATCTTTCAGAAGAATGATATCGATGGGGGTAATACTTTCCCGTCCGCTGAAAAACGCACAGGCCTGAAGTAAACGTAATGCTTTCTTCCAACGGCGGTCGGATACATAAGGCGCTTGTTCTAGGTTATCCAGTCGCTGACGCAACTGATAAATCAGCTCGAAACAGTTATCTGGCAACGCAACCTGGTCAATCTCGTTTTGCCAGCCTTGATATTCTTCATCGCTGACGCTGAGTGAAGGGCTGACGGGATTTTCTCTGTCGTTGCTGCTATTGACCAGTAAAGCCTGAAAATTATGTTTTTCCTGAACTTTGTCCAGCCACAAACGAATGAGCATCCGGTCATACAGTGCTTCCAGGCTGCTGTCTGTCTCGGGTAATTCATTGGAAGCGGTAACCAGAAGGCGCATCGGAATGCGGTCTTCGCTGTTGCCATTACGGAAACGACGTTCGTTAATGGCAGTGAGTAGCGTATTCAGAATGGCAGGGCCAGCTTTCCAGATCTCATCCAGAAAAACGATCTCAGCTTCAGGCAAATAACCTGCAGTTAAACGTTGATAACGTCCTTCATCTTTTAACGCCTGAATCGATAATGGACCAAAAACCTCTTCCGGCGTAGAAAACCGAGTCATCAGATATTCAAAAGCATTAGCCTGACGAAATGCGAATTTTAATCGTCTGGCGATCATGCTTTTTGCTATGCCTGGCGGACCTAACAGAAAAACACTCTCACCACTTAATGCGGCTAACAGGCATAAACGAATGGCGTGTTGCCGTTCGTACAGTCCCTGCTCAAGTGCATTGCTGAGTCGTGAAATTCTTTCAGCTAACGCGGTGGATTGAAGCATAATTAATCAATTATTCTCTCGGTGTTTTGCTCAAAAACGGACGGTTCAAAAATGAACGGTCATCTTCAGGAAAGCCTGATTTTTACCTAAACGCCGCATCTTATGAGCGCAACGTATTTTATAAAGACAATAGTAACAATAAACGGCAGATCACAGATTTTTATTAGTACATAGTTGTCGATTATTTACCCTTGTAGGCGTGATTAATCAATAAACGACCTTTTACAGAATGTTTCATCTTCCCCAGTCATCAACTCAATAACCAGTGCAGATATACGCATGCGGCTTGGTCTGGATGGGGATAAACACAGGCTCTTACATTTTTTGTGTATCGCACCGTTTCGTGCATAACATAGCTTTATACATACTGTGCGCTTCTAGTGGCGTAGATGTTTCGCCCGCTATTTGCTGATCGAATTGATAACAGAAGATAGGTTTATGAGCTCAGAACATAAACGTTCGCTTCCGGCTGTCACGCTGGCGGCCATCGGGGTGGTTTATGGCGATATAGGAACCAGCCCGCTTTATACGTTAAGGGAATGTTTATCAGGGCAGTTTGGCTTTGGGGTCGAACCTGATTCGGTCTTTGGCTTTCTTTCACTGATCTTTTGGCTGTTGGTTCTTGTTGTTTCGCTGAAATATTTGACCTATGTGATGCGTGCCGATAACGCAGGCGAAGGTGGGATTCTTACCTTAATGTCGCTAGCCGGGCGCAATACTTCTGATCGCATGACGTCCGTGCTGGTTATCATGGGGTTGATTGGCGGCAGTTTCTTCTATGGGGAAGTGGTCATCACGCCCGCGATCTCGGTGATGTCGGCGATGGAAGGGTTGGAAATTGCCGCGCCGTCGATGGACAGCTATATCGTCCCGCTATCGATTGTCGTGCTGACGTTACTCTTTATTATCCAAAAACACGGCACTGGCAGTGTCGGCAAGCTGTTTGCGCCCGTGATGCTAATTTGGTTTTTGACGCTTGGCGTTCTGGGTGCGCGCAGCATTATCGCTAACCCCGAGGTCTTGCAGGCGTTGAACCCGATGTACGCCGTACGTTTCTTCATCGAATATAAGGCGGTATCGTTTTTTGCGCTAGGGGCGGTGGTGCTGGCCATTACCGGTGTCGAGGCGCTGTATGCCGATATGGGACACTTCGGCAAATTCCCTATCCGTCTGGCTTGGTTTACGGTCGTGCTGCCGTCGCTGGTATTAAATTACTTCGGGCAGGGTGCGCTGCTGTTGAAGAATCCAGAAGCGATCAAAAACCCCTTCTTCCTGCTTGCGCCAGATTGGGCGCTGGTTCCACTGATGATATTGGCTACGCTGGCGACAATCATCGCTTCACAAGCGGTGATTTCCGGCGTGTTCTCTCTGACCCGTCAGGCGGTGCGGCTGGGCTATTTACCGCCGATGCGTATCGTACACACGTCAGATATGGAATCCGGTCAGATTTACATTCCTGCTATTAACTGGATGCTCTATATCGCCGTCGTCATCGTAATTGTCAGCTTTGAGCATTCGAGTAATCTGGCTGCGGCTTACGGGATTGCGGTAACGGGTACGATGGTGATTACCAGCATTCTGTTCTGTACGGTGGCAGTGAAGAATTGGCTATGGCATCGCTATTTTGTGTGGATATTGCTGATCGGGTTGCTATTTATTGATGTGCCGATGTTCCTGGCTAATGTAGTAAAAGTGCTGTCTGGAGGATGGTTACCGCTGGCGTTAGGGATGGTGATGTTTATCATCATGACCACATGGAAAAGCGAGCGTTTCCGACTGCTGCGTCGTTTGCATGAGCATGGTAATTCGTTGGATGCCATGATTATTTCACTGGAAAAATCACCGCCGCTGCGTGTGCCAGGGACGGCGGTTTATTTGTCACGGGCAATTCATGTCATTCCTTTTGCACTTTTACATAACCTCAAACATAACAAGATATTGCATGAGCGCGTGGTCTTATTGACGATGCGGACTGAAGATGCGCCTTATGTGCTCAATGCCCGTCGGGTTTCTGTTGAACAACTTTCCCCCACTTTTTGGCGTGTGATTGCCAATTACGGCTGGCGTGAGACACCTAATGTGGAAGAAGTCTTTCATCGTTGTTGGCAGGATGGACTGACTTGCCAAATGATGGAGACCTCTTTCTTTATGTCCAATGAATCAATAACCATGGGTAAACGTCCGTGGTATTTGCGTGTGCGCGGCAAGCTATTCATGATGCTCAGCCGCAATGCGCTACGAGCAGCGGATCAGTTCGAAATACCGCCGAACCGGCTGATTGAGCTGGGGATACAGGTCGAGATTTAAAAACTCAAGTTGCTTACTGATGAGCGGTGATAATGGGGGAGATCGTAAAGACGTTGTGAATACGTCCCTGTACGCTCGGATTGCGCCATCCATGGCGCAAACGCTTTACTCTTCTCTCCCATTATCGCCGTTTTCATTCTGAAGCTAGGTTTTACCAATTTATGGCGACAATCAGCCCGCCTTCGGGTTGGTTGGTGAACGTGACTCGCATCTTGTGCAGTTTGGCGATGTTGTTGACGATGGATATCCCCAGACCACTACCGGATTTTTCCTGTCCCGGTGGACGGTAAAAGCGTTCTCCGATTCTTGCCAGCGCTTCCTCGCTGATGCCCGGTCCGTTATCGGCTACCTTAAAGCCGTGTTCCGTTAGTGCCAGACTGACCGTACCGCCTTCATGGCTATAGCGAATGGCGTTATCCAGCAGATTACGCACCAGCAGAGCCAGCAACAGCGGATGGCCTTGTCGGGTAACCGGGGTGTCCGGTAAATCCAGCGTCAGTTCGATCCCGGCGGTTTGCGCCGTATGATAATGGGCAATCACTGCCTGTTGCAGTAAGTCATTAAACTGAACGGGCTGCATCTCTTCGGGGGATGAATCGGCATCCAGCCGCGACAGCGTCAGGAGTTGCTCCACCAGCCGGGTGGCCCGATCGATCCCTTTGTCCAGATTGATTAAGGCATGGCGGCGCATGGTTTCATCGTCATGCGCCAACTGCGCGACTTCGGTTTGAACTTTCAGCGCCGCCAGCGGGCTACGCAATTCGTGAGCGGCATCAGAGGTAAAACGACGTTCTCGAACCAGCATGTCGCTGATACGAGAAAACAGATGGTTCAGCGCGTTAACCAGCGGGCGAACTTCTTGTGGAATATGCTGTGTCGCCAGCGGTGTGCTTTCGTCAGGGGAACGTCGCTGAAGCTCGGCGGTTATACGTTTTAGCGGCGAGAGTTCACGCGTGATCAGCCAGAATAGTAGCGCGAGCATGATCGGCAGAGCGAATAGCCAGGGCATCAGGTTGGTTTTTACAATATCTAACGTCATGTCCTGACGGTATTCCCATTCCTGACCTACCGCAATCACGTAACTATTGTCCTCTGTGGTTAGCCAGACGATGCGCCAGGCATCGTCATCGTCGCGTAATTTGCCGTCGGTGAAGCCGTTACGCTTATAGTCAAAAATGAAATTTTTGCCGTTATCGCCGTCGTTCAACACCATTTTCCCATCGCGGGTAAAAATAGCGAAGGCCAGCGCATCATCGTCCTGCTTGCCGCGGTTCTTATGCACCAAACTCTTGGTTTTGGGCAGAGATACTGGCTGGATTCGCAGTTCATCGGGATTCATGGTAGCCAGACGTTTGGCAAACAACATTTGCTGAGTATCAAATAGTTCATTGATGTTATGGCGCGTTTGATACCATGCCAGCAGACTGGCTATGCCCCAGCAAATCAATGTCAGCAGTGTAAAACCGGTAATCAGGCGTAAGCGCAGGCTGAGTCGGTTCATGGCGCGTCTCCCAGAATATAGCCAACGCCATGTACGGTACGGATAAATCCGCTGCCCAGTTTTTTGCGCAGGTGGTGGATGTGGACTTCTACTGCATTGCTGGAAACATCGTCATCCCATCCGTAGAGCTTTTCTTCCAACTGCGCGCGCGTTAGCACGCGGTTTGGGTTGAGCAAAAACAGTTCCAGCAGCGCCAGTTCGCGGGATTTTAGTATCAGCGGTTCATTGTTTAGCGTGACGCTTCGCGAGCCTGGCTCAAGGGAAACCGCACCGTGCGTTAGTGTGGATTGGAGCTGGCCGTGGCGGCGGCGAATCAGCGCTTGCAGACGAGCAGCAACCTCCGTCAGCGCAAAGGGCTTACATAAATAATCATCGGCACCCTGCTGCAACCCTTCCACACGCTGTTCCAGCGCATCGCGAGCGGTCAGAATCAGCACCGGTTCATCATGTCCCGCCTGACGCCACTGGCGCAGGATATCCATACCGTCCATACCCGGCAGGCTGAGATCGAGCACAACCGCATCATAGGGCGCAGCCTTCAAGGCAGCGGCACCCGCTTTGCCTTCCGTAAACCAGTCAATATTAAAACCAAGTTTGATTAATCCTGCTTTCAGGCCGTCGCCAATCAGGCGATCGTCTTCAATTAACAATATTCTCATGGCTGCCTCACAGGGAATGTGCCGCTGTCGCGTTTGCGCCTTTTCCGGTTTTTATACGAAATAGAGGGGCGGCATGTACAGGACAAATCGCTGAAATCGGGCGATTTCGGCAAGATAAAAAAATAAAAATGCAGACGCTGATTCCTTAAGATTCTGTTAAGAACGGTTTGTTTTAATCCTTCCCGAAGACCGATTACTCCCGCAGGTTGACTGCGAAATAGTTGACCGTGAAACGACAGGTAAAATAAGGAAGGTAAATATGAAAAAAGCAGCTGCGTTACTTGCCATTACCGCTCTGGTTTCTGCTCCGGTATTTGCTGCACAAAGCGGCGGTGGTTTCGTCAACCCTGAAACGCCGACGGTTAGCACACATAAAGGGGGATTCATCGATTCGCAGAACTCCCTCACGACGGTAGATAAGGCTAAAGATCTGCGTGACGACAGTTGGGTTACGCTGAGCGGCAATATTGAAAAGCGGATCGGTGATGAGAACTACCTGTTCCGCGATGCGACGGGCACGATGGAAGTCGAGATCGATCACAAGCGCTGGAATGGTCAGATGGTTTCACCCACCGATAAAGTGGAAATTCAGGGTGAACTGGATAAAGACTTCAATTCCGTCGAACTGGATGTGAAGCAGATTCGTAAACTCTAAATCGTTATCCTTAATTCCCTATTGGCGGGCTTTTACCCGCCATTTCTCGATTTATCAATCTTCTACAATGGTCTCTCGTTATCTTTATTTTTGTTAGCGAAACGTTTCGATACTGATCACACTTTTTTTATCTCTTCGTTGCCTTTCCCTCTTCTTTTCCTAGAATATCACCAGCGAAACGTTTCGCTAGTGGGGTAAGAAGATGAAAAAAGCAGCACTATTGAACGCAGATATTTCTTCCGTGATTGCTCGGCTGGGCCATACCGATAGCCTTGTTATTGGCGATGCGGGGTTGCCTATTCCTAACACGACAACGCGTATCGATCTGGCACTGACGCACAATGTGCCGACGTTTTTACAGGTGGTGAGTGTGGTCACCAGTGAAATGCAGGTCGAGGCCGCCATTCTGGCGGAAGAGATGATTGAAAAGAACCCCACAATCCATAACGCATTACTCGATCAATTGAAGCAACTTGAACAACACCAGGGAAACTCAATTGCATTGCACTATGTTAGCCATGAAGAATTCAAAACCCAAAGCGGCAAAAGCCGGGCCATCATTCGCAGCGGAGAGTGCTCTCCGTATGCCAATGTCATCCTTTGTGCTGGCGTAACGTTCTGAGGCATCCATGCAACCTTTACTGCAACTGCAAGGCATCACGAAATCTTTTCCCGGCGTTAAAGCGCTTTCCGGTGCGGCACTCAATGTCTATCCGGGAAAAGTGATGGCGCTGGTGGGTGAGAATGGTGCGGGAAAATCCACCATGATGAAAGTGTTGACCGGGATCTATCGTAAAGATGCCGGCAGCATCCATTTTCTGGGGCAGGAGGTGGATTTCAACGGGCCGAAAGCGTCCCAGGAAGCAGGTATCGGTATCATCCATCAGGAACTTAACCTGATTCCCCAGCTCACGATTGCCGAGAATATCTTTCTTGGTCGTGAATTTACCAACCGCTTTGGCCGTCTCGACTGGAATAAGATGTATGCGGAAGCCGACAAGCTGCTGAAGCGCCTTAATCTGCGCTACGACAGCCGTCGTATGGTCGGAGAGTTATCGATTGGCGATCAGCAAATGGTGGAAATTGCCAAGGTGCTGAGCTTTGAATCGAAAGTCATCATCATGGATGAACCCACTGATGCGCTGACGGATACCGAAACCGCTTCGCTATTTAGTGTCATCAAAGAGCTGCAATCTCAGGGATGTGGCATTGTCTATATTTCCCACCGTCTGAAAGAAATCTTTGAAATCTGCAATGACATTACCGTGTTCCGCGATGGCCAGTTTATCGGCGAGCGCCCGGTCAGTGACTTAGAGGAAGATACGCTGATTGAAATGATGGTGGGCCGCAAGCTGGAAGATCAGTATCCGCGTTCGAGTAAAGCGCCGGGAGCGGTCCGCCTTAAGGTGCAAAACCTGTCCGGACCGGGGGTCGACAGCGTCAATTTTACGGTGCGAAAAGGTGAAATCCTCGGCGTGGCGGGGCTGATGGGCGCGGGTCGTACCGAGTTGATGAAGATCCTCTACGGCGCACTACCCCGTACTGGCGGTAATGTGACGCTTGATGGCCGCGACGTGGTAACCCGAAAACCGCAGGATGGTTTGGCGAACGGCATCGTTTACATCTCGGAAGACCGTAAGCGTGATGGCCTGGTGTTGGGCATGTCGGTAAAAGAAAACATGTCGTTAACGGCATTGCGCTATTTCAGCCATGCAGGCGGTCGTCTCAAGCACGCTGAAGAGCAACTGACGGTTGCCGACTTTATTCGCCTGTTCAACGTGAAAACGCCTTCGATGGAGCAGCCAATCGGCCTGCTTTCCGGCGGTAATCAGCAGAAAGTGGCGATTGCTCGCGGCCTGATGACGCGCCCCAACGTATTGATCCTCGATGAACCGACGCGTGGCGTCGATGTCGGGGCGAAGAAAGAAATTTATCAGTTAATCAACCAATTCAAAGAAGAAGGGCTGAGCATCATTTTGGTGTCATCCGAAATGCCCGAAGTATTGGGAATGAGCGATCGCATCATTGTTATGCATGAAGGGCGCTTGAGCGGTGATTTCCCGATTGAACAAGCAACCCAGGAAGTACTGATGGCTGCGGCCGTTGGTAAGCAATACGGCGCAAAGCAGGAGTAAGTCAGACATGAGTTCTCAATCTATCACGGCAAAACGCTGGTTCAGCAAAGAGTGGTTACTGGAGCAGAAATCGCTGATTGCGCTCCTAATCCTTATTGCGATTGTTTCCGCTATGAGCCCTAACTTTTTCACTCTGAACAACCTGTTCAATATTCTTCAGCAGACGTCAGTGAACGCTATCATGGCGGTTGGCATGACGCTGGTCATTCTGACCTCGGGCATCGATTTGTCGGTGGGGTCACTGCTGGCGTTGACCGGTGCGGTCGCGGCTTCCATTGTCGGGCTTGAAGTCAATGCGCTGGTGGCGGTATTTGGCGCACTGGCGCTGGGCGCGCTGATTGGCGCGGGCACCGGTATCATTGTTTCCAAAGGCAAAGTGCAGGCGTTTATCGCTACGCTGGTCATGATGCTGTTGCTACGCGGCGTGACGATGGTCTATACCAATGGTAGCCCGATTAATACCGGCTTTTCCGATGTGGCAGATGCGTTTGGTTGGTTTGGTATCGGCCGTCCGCTGGGTATTCCGACGCCAATCTGGATCATGGCTATCGTGTTCGCGGCGGCCTGGTACATGCTGCACCATACTCGTCTGGGACGCTATATCTATGCGTTAGGCGGCAACGAATCCGCCACCCGTTTGTCCGGTATCAGCGTTGATAAAATCAAGATCATTGTCTACTCCCTCTGTGGACTGTTGTCTGCCTTGGCGGGAATCATCGAAGTCGCACGTTTGTCCTCTGCACAGCCTACGGCAGGGACAGGGTATGAGCTGGATGCCATCGCGGCTGTGGTATTAGGCGGTACCAGTCTGGCTGGAGGAAAAGGGCGTATCGTTGGCACGTTGATCGGTGCACTCATCCTTGGCTTCCTCAACAACGGGCTGAATTTACTAGGTGTTTCTTCTTACTACCAAATGATCGTTAAAGCCGTCGTCATCTTGCTGGCGGTTCTGGTAGATAACAAAAGCAGTAAATAACCTTCATTCACACAGGAATTGCGTTATGAAAATGAAAAAGCTGGCTACTCTGGTTTCCGCTGTTGCGCTGAGCGCGACTGTCAGTGCTAATGCGTTGGCCAAAGATACGGTTGCGCTGGTGGTGTCTACGCTGAATAACCCGTTCTTTGTTTCAATGAAAGAGGGGGCGCAGAAAGAAGCCGACAAACTGGGTTACGAACTGATTGTCCTGGATTCCCAAAATAACCCAGCCAAAGAACTGGCTAACGTTCAGGATTTGACGGTGCGTGGCACCAAAGTTCTGTTGATCAACCCAACTGATTCTGATGCGGTCGGTAATGCGATCAAAATGGCCAATCAGGCCAAGATCCCTGTTATTACGCTGGACCGCGTTGCCAGCAGTGGTGAAGTGGTGAGCCACGTTGCTTCTGATAACGCCTTTGGTGGTAAAGTTGCCGGTGACTTCATTGCCAAGAAATTGGGTGAAAGCGCTAAAGTGATTCAGTTGGAAGGGATTGCCGGAACGTCTGCTGCACGTGAGCGTGGCGCTGGCTTTATGAAATCGGCTGAGAAAAATAAATTCGCGATGCTGGCCAGCCAGCCTGCTGATTTCGATCGTACGAAAGGGCTGAATGTGATGCAGAACCTGCTGACCGCACACCCAGATGTTCAGGCTGTATTTGCCCAGAACGATGAAATGGCGCTGGGTGCACTGCGTGCGCTGCAAACGGCGGGTAAAACCGATGTACTGGTTGTTGGTTTTGACGGTACTCAGGATGGTGTGAAGGCTGTTGAGTCAGGCAAGCTGGCGGCAACCGTTGCTCAGCGTCCCGATCAGATCGGTGTGATTGGTATCGAGACCGCAGCGAAAGTGCTGAAAGGTGAAAAAACGCAGGCCATCATTCCGGTTGACCTGAAGCTGGTAGCAAAATAATTAAAGAATAAAGCAGGGCTCGCGCCACCCGTTTGTGGTGGCGCATTATTAACGTAGCGGGATTCGACATAATGAAAACGGGTAAACTGGTGGTGCTGGGCAGTATTAATGCTGACCATATTCTCAATCTTGAGCAATTTCCCCGCCCGGGCGAAACGGTGCTCGGTGAGCAATATAGCGTTGCTTTCGGTGGGAAAGGCGCCAATCAGGCCGTTGCCGCTGGCCGAAGTGGTGCTGATATTGCTTTTATTGCCTGTGTCGGAGTCGATGATATCGGTGCCCGTATTTGTCAGCAGCTATCCAAGGACAATATTGATGTTTCCGCCGTTGAGGCTATCTCCGGGGAAACAACTGGTGTTGCGCTGATTTTTGTTAACGCCGACGCTGAGAATATGATTGCGATTAATGCAGGCGCAAATGCTGCGGTGTCGCCTGATTACCTTCATCGTCATCAGCAACACATTATTGATGCTTCTGCGTTGCTTATGCAGCTTGAGTCGCCGTTGGAAACGGTTATTGCGGCCGCTAAACTAGCGCATGAACACCAAACAAAAGTGATTCTGAACCCCGCACCTGCCCGCGAACTGCCCGATGAATTGTTATCGCTGGTCAATATGATCACGCCGAATGAAACCGAAGCACAGTTCCTGACGGGAATTACCGTTGAGACGGAAGACGATGCGGCTCGCGCAGCACAGGTTCTGCACGATAAAGGCATTGAAACGGTTCTCATCACATTGGGTAGCCGTGGCGTATGGTTAAGTGAAAACGGTCAGGGTCAGCGAATTCCGGGATATCGTGTAAAAGCCGTGGATACTATCGCCGCTGGCGATACCTTTAATGGCGCGTTAGTGACTGCATTGCTGGAAAATAAACCCATGTCCTCCGCCGTCAAATTTGCCCATGCGGCAGCGGCGATCGCTGTGACTCGCCGAGGCGCTCAGCCCTCTGTACCGTGGCGTGAAGAGATCGACGCATTTTTGCAAACCCAGGGGTGATCTTTGGCCACCATGAAAGATGTCGCCCGTCTGGCGGGCGTTTCTACTTCTACCGTATCTCACGTCATAAATAACAACCGCTTTGTCAGCGATACCATTCGCGAAAAAGTGATGAAGGCCGTTGAGGATCTCAACTATGCGCCGTCTGCGCTAGCCAGAAGTCTGAAAATAAACCAGACCCGCACCATAGGCATGTTGCTCACTGCCAGTAATAACCCGTTTTATGCCGAAGTGGTTCGTGGTGTAGAGCGCTGCTGTTATGAGCGAGGTTATAGCCTGATTCTGTGCAACACCGAAGGCGATCGCGACAGAATGAGCCATAGTCTCGAAACGCTGCTGCAAAAGCGGGTCGACGGTGTACTGCTGATGTGCACCGAAAGCCATCGCCCTTTGCCTGAAATGATGAGCCGCTATCCTTCTATACCTATGGTCATGATGGATTGGGCACCTTTTGAAGGCGTCATGGACGTTATTAAAGATAACTCTCTGCTCGGTGGGGAGATCGCGACCAATTACCTCATTTCTCGTGGCTATAAAAAGATAGCCTGCATTGCGGGTCCGAAAGATAAGACGACCGCCTATAACCGATTAGAAGGTTATCGACAGGCGATGCAGCTCGCTGGGCTATTTATTCCCGCTGACTATGAAATTTTCGGCGATTTTGAGTTTGAAACGGGTTATCGCGCTATGCAGCAGTTATTGGCGTTGGATGATAAACCTGAAGCCGTGTTCACTAGCAATGACGCGATGGCTGTTGGGGTTTACCATGCGCTTTATCAGGCGGGGCTTTCGATTCCTCAAGACATGGCGGTTGTGGGATACGATGATATTGAGCTGGCCCGTTACATGTCTCCGCCTCTTACTACCGTTCATCAACCCAAGGACGAACTCGGCGAATTAGCTGTTGATACCCTCTTGTATCGTTTGGATCACCCTAATACTGAGCCAAATGTCTTGGTGTTAACGCCGGAATTAATGGTTCGCCAGTCTGTACGGTGAAGATTTCGCCCAGCTAGCGGTGAAAAATCCGGCATAACGCCGCCTTTTACTGCGCTTTGCTGAAAAAATCCCCACTCGATAATTTTTTTGCATTTAGCGCTTGTCAGGCGGCGAGAAGTCCCTATAATGCGC
>NZ_JBJYIN010000082.1:0-207 GCF_046237015.1 Pectobacterium hainanensis | reverse complement strand
TCATTAAACCAGCAGCACCGGCGTGATCTAAATGAACATGTGTAACGATAATGTTTTTAACTTCGTTTAAATCAATATGTAATTGTTGTAAGCCGTCTAAAATATACGGAAGAGAAGGGGCTGCACAAGTTTCAATTAAAGTAATATCATCACCTAATAAAACGTACGTACCAGTTCGTTCATTATGTTGTAAATCAAAATCATCAA
>NZ_JBJYIN010000081.1:0-209 GCF_046237015.1 Pectobacterium hainanensis | reverse complement strand
AACAACACTCCTGATTTTGGCTTTGGGGGCCAAAAGAGACAGCTGGAAGATGGAGACCAGCCAGACAGCAAGAAACTGGCTTCCCAGGGAGACTCGATTGGTTCTCAACTGGGACCCATCCATCCTCCCCCCAGGACCTCAATGACAGAAGAGTATAGGGTTCCGGATGGCATGGTGGGCTTGATTATTGGCAGAGGTGGTGAGCAGAG
>NZ_JBJYIN010000080.1:0-213 GCF_046237015.1 Pectobacterium hainanensis | reverse complement strand
GTCTGGTTTCTCAAATTTCCAGTAGACGTAATCTCCGGTGTCCCTGAGTAAGACTCCACCGCACCAGACTTTGAAATAGATCTGTGGATATGGACCACGGAAGAGATCGCGGAGCATATCGTCTTCCAGCTTGATCACAAACGTGCCATCCGGTTGGGTTAGGGAATAGGCGAGGTAGTCTTCAATCGAATTGTCTTTGGCCCAGGCTTCAAC
>NZ_JBJYIN010000079.1:0-222 GCF_046237015.1 Pectobacterium hainanensis | reverse complement strand
CTGATTCGCCCATTCGATCAGAAAAGCCCTCCACTTTCTCGGGGGAAGTCCAAAGCCTTCAAACGCGCGCGAAGCGCTCCATCGTCTCCGCGCCGCGTTCGGTAGCGAAATACTTTCGGCGCGACGCCGACGAGCCGGCAGGCCCGCCGTTGCGAGTAGTCCTTCTCATCGATCGCCCAGCTCACGGCTGTCTTCCTTGCTCTGGGCGTCAGAAGTTTTTTC
>NZ_JBJYIN010000010.1:0-159023 GCF_046237015.1 Pectobacterium hainanensis | reverse complement strand
GCGCATTATAGGGACTTCTCGCCGCCTGACAAGCGCTAAATGCAAAAAAATTATCATTCGCCTACAATTTGCCCACCAGCACACTAAAGTGATAGTTTTTCCAACGAAAAGAAACCATAACGCTGCAATACTGGCCACAAAGTAGCAACCTTTGGTGTAATCGCTAGACAGTAGACCAGATTTTTTTCCGTTGAGCATGGTGGGTTATCAAGATTGGCGACCAACCATACTGTCCTTCTTGCTATCGCCGCACCGGAATCCACCAATCGAGTACCATTAGGTAGCGCTAATTGCAGTTCCTCCGATAACAACGGGAAATGCGTACACCCCAGCACAACAGTATCCGGTGGCTCAGGCAAACGCAGCCAGGGACGCAAAATCTTTTGCAGTTCAGACGTCGAGATCGTCTCTCCCTGCAACTTTGCCTCTGCCAATTCGACCAGTTCTGACGAACCCAGCGATAAAATCTGGCAATCAGTCGCAAAACGAGCAATCAGTTCGTGTGTATAAGGCCGCTGCACCGTAGCCCGAGTGGCTAATAAACCCACGACACCATTACGCGTCAACTTTGCAGCCGGTTTAACCGCAGGCACAACCCCTACTACTGGGAAAGTAAAACGTTCGCGCAAAGCAGGAAGAGAAATCGTACTTGCCGTGTTACAGGCAATCACAACCAGCGCCAATGGGTGGCGTTGCTGAATAGCAGTAACTATGTTGACAACACGCTCAATAATAAACTGCTGCGGTTTCTCACCATAGGGAAACGCTTCATTATCGAATGCGTAAATATAGTGAAGATCCGGCAAGAGTTGCCGGATCTCATCATAAACAGACAGCCCGCCTACGCCGGAATCGAACACCAGTACCGTAGGACGGGATGGCAGGTTAGAAGGTATAGCTTCCGGTGAGATAGTATTCTCGCCCTGCCGTGCGGTAGCCATATGCCGTCTCATAATCTTTATCAAACAGGTTGGCAATTCTACCACGAACGGTTAGGTGAGAGGTGATCGGATATGAAGCTGCGAAATCAACGGTACTGTAGCTTGGCAAACGTCGAGTATTCTGAACCGAATCAAAACGTTTTCCTACATATTGATAACTAAGATCAAAATCCACGTCATACAATGACCAATCAAGTTGATACTTAGCCTGCTGCTTCGCTCGACGCCCCAATACGTTGTCATCATCATCACGACGCGCATCAAGATAATTCAGCGTAATTTGATGTTTTACAATGCCAGTATCAAACGATCCTGTCCATTCAACGCCTTTCATCGTTGCCGCTTTGACGTTGTAATAGGTTCCAGTATTCGTCGCAGAGGAATACTCATACTCAATGAGGTTATCAACTTTGTTGATATAAGCGAACAGGCGCCAGTCCAATGGACCCGTCAACCCTTCAATCCCGGCTTCCCACTGTTTTGATTCTTCAGGGTTCAGGTCTTTATTCGAGTCAATATCAAAACGTTTCTGCCCGTATAACTGACCCAGCGTTGGAGCCTGGAACCCCGTGCCGTAAGAAAGCGTGAAACGATAATCAGGAACAAATTCCCATCCCGCAGCCAACTGCCATGTTCCATAACGGCCAAACTGTTCATTATCATCTCCGCGCGCAGACCCTTCCAAAGTGACCGAACCGTACTGCTGCTGCGCGGTAATATAAGCGCCAGTATTGTCTTGTTTATAGCTGTTCGCCTCTCGGAGGCCGCTACTAAAACTTACCCCTTTGGAAGTTAGCCTCTGCTGCTTCCAATCAATACCGCCACTCACTGTTCCATGCGCAATTGCAAAGGTATTCCCCCATTGCAGATTACGCTGTTCCATATCATCCAGCGAATGATTCTTGCCGTAGCGCCCTTGGGTACTGGCGTAATTCAGCGAACTGTATGTCTGATAAGTAGCAATCAGTTGAGAAGCATAATTCCCCTGATTGAAACGCAAGCCTGAGCTATAGGTGTGGTTATAGGTTTGTTGCTCATCCCCTTCTCCGGGAGATCTCGCGTCATAATCATTATTTGCCCCATAGCCATAGCCGCGCACAAACCCTGAAAAACGCTCATTAAACTTATGTTCAACGCCCGCCCAGAATGATTTATTTCGCCAACCGTCTCTATCTCTATCAACGCTATAGGAAGAATCAGGATAAACATTAAAGCCTCTTGTGTCCTGATATGCGCCAGCCAAAGTCAGTTGCGTATTATCCGCAATCATACGGCGAAAATTGCCACCATATTCCTGATAATGGTTGGACCCTATGCCAGCATGGAGGTTTGCGCTGTCACCTTCAGCCTGAGTAATGATATTAATCACGCCACCAATCGCGTCAGCGCCGTACACCGCAGAGCGAGGGCCACGAATAAACTCAATACGCTGAACAAGAGAAATTGGAATCTGGTTGAAATCAGCAACACCTGAAATCCCAGGTTTAGCAACAGGCACTCCATCAATCAGCACCAGAGTATGACGCGCTTCTGAACCACGAATAAACATTGAGGCACTTTGCCCCAACCCGCCATTCTGAGCGATATCAACACCGGGTAATCGGCGCATCACTTCCAATACATTTTTAGCCTGCCAACGATCAATATCATCACGAGTGACAATATCGATTGGAGCCAACACAGAGGAAACGGGTTGAGAAAAACGGTTTGCTGTTACGACAATATCGTCAGAAGAATCTTGCGATGAATGGCTATCCTGCGCCCAGCCGGAAAATGCCGTGACAGAGAGCGCTGTCAACAGCGTTGTTTTTTTAAACATAAATCAAGCATCCACACCATATTAAGGATGCCGCATTACCACGATCGATAGCACGCGATGGTCATGGTCATTGCGACGTATACCGGCAGGTCTTCGGGCTTGGGTGCCATTGTTACTCTATTTCGAAAACGAAAGTATGGTTAACAATAGGAGCGATGACTTCCCATCTTTAAAAGACAGTGTCTGCAATCATGCTATCGCTCGACGTTCCCTTACCGCTGCGCGTCAGCCCCAGATTTACACTGGATTCCCTTTTAACTCATGATAAAAGGCCGGACGCACATGCTACGATGCCAGCATGCAGATGTCTAGACTGCTATTTCACAACAGCATAACCGTATAACAGAACTGGACTTCCCAGCGATATTCCCTACAATTCCCCGCCAGTAAACCTCATTTAGACGCCGTTCAGACGAGAAAACCATGACGCCAGAAACCCTGCCTATTGATCAATATGACGACCAGCTTGCACAAAAAACTGAACGTCTTCGCAGGATGATGGCACCCTTTGATGCGCCGGAACCATTCGTTTTCCGTTCCCCCGTCAGCCACTACCGGATGCGAGCAGAATTTCGTATTTGGCATGACGGCGATGAGCTTTACCACATCATGTTTAACCCGCAAACGAAACAACGCATTCGGGTTGATCAATTTCCCGTAGCCAGCGAACTGATTAATCGTCTGATGCCGGTGTTGATTCGCGAGTTACAGCCCAACCCGACGCTACGCCGCAAATTATTTCAGATTGATTATTTATCCACGTTGAGCGGTGAAATCGTCGTTTCTCTACTGTATCACCGCGCACTGGATGAGGAATGGCAGGAACATGCCCGCGTACTACGCGACAACCTGACTCATCAAGGATTTCGTCTACAGTTAATTGGTCGCGCGACAAAAACCAAAATCTGCCTTGACCACGATTATGTCGATGAATGTCTGCCAGTTGCAGGCCGGGATATGATTTACCGGCAAGTGGAAAATAGCTTTACCCAGCCGAATGCGGCAATCAATATTCAGATGCTGGAGTGGGCGTTAGATGCTACGGCAGGATCAAAAGGTGATTTGCTGGAACTGTATTGCGGCAATGGCAATTTTTCACTCGCGCTGGCAAGAAACTTCGAGCGGGTGCTGGCTACTGAGATCGCCAAACCTTCCGTCGCCGCAGCACAATATAACATTTCAGCAAACCTGATTGATAACGTACAGATTATCCGAATGTCAGCAGAAGAGTTTACTCAAGCCATGCAAGGGTTCAGGGCGTTTAATCGCTTAGAAGGGATCGATCTAACCGATTATCAGTGCGAAACCATTTTTGTCGATCCACCACGTAGCGGTCTGGATTCAGAAACGCTCAAACTTGTGCAGGCTTATCCGCGCATACTCTATATTTCCTGCAACCCGGAAACGCTGTGCCACAACCTGGAAACGTTGAATGATACACATCGGATTCAACGTCTGGCGCTCTTTGACCAATTCCCCTATACCCACCACATGGAATGTGGCGTAGTACTGGAAAAACGCACGTAATCCGCACTACTGACTGGCGGCATCGCCGCCAGAAACGAGTACCTACGGTGTGTCTATCTCTGTTGCAGGCTTTCTGGCCCGCAATTTAAGTCCAATCCAGAAAATCAACGCAACACACAGCAGAGACGGAATAAAATTTGAGCCAATAGCCGGGTATTCAACGCGAACAATCGCGCTGTAGATCAACAATCCCAATAGGAAACAGGCGGCGACCAGTATTGGCATCCCTTCTTGCATGCTCTGATTCATGTAACGCTGATGCAGGCAGTAAATAGAGAGCGCCAGCGCAATCAAGGGAAAAATCGAGAAGGGGACGATTGAACTAAATAACGCTGCAAACGCACCGTTCACCGATAACCCAGCGATAAGCGCCAGCAACAGCGTCCCTTTTTCTTGCAGAGGTGGTTGTTTTGTCATGGGATCTCCCTTTTCATGTTGACACCCGCCATATTCCAAGTTGCCCTGTATATTAGCGACGTTTACGACTTGCCCTATCCAAGGGGCTAGCATTATGGGATGCCGCAGCAACTCAAATTATGTCAGGAATATTCGGTATAAAAATCACGAAGTACTTGTACTGGTGCCAGAGTCTTGTTCCTTTCTATACCAGTAGTAAGCGCCTTTAGAGATAATGCGCAGTTGTAACACCAAACGTTCTTCCAGTTGCCTACGCTGTGCCAAATCGACATCCAATGCTTCCGCCCCGGCACTAAAAACAATGGTCACCATCGCTTCTGATTGCGCCTCCGCAAAACTGCGGGGTATATGATTTTCAACTTCCAGATAATCAGCCAATTCTGCGATAAAGTGCTGTATCTCACGCGCGACCGCAGCACGAAATGCAGCAGACGTTCCAGAGCGTTCGCGTAATAACAATCTGAAAGCGTTAGGATTATCGCCAATAAATTCCATGAAAGTAGACACTGACGTTCTGATCACACTGCCGCTTTTCGCAATACGTTGCCGGGCCTGACGCATTAGCTGACGCAGCATCAACCCGCTTTCATCCACCATCGTCAGCCCCAATTCGTCCACATCGCGAAAATGGCGATAAAAAGAGGTTGGCGCGATACCGGCTTCACGAGCGACCTCACGCAAACTCAGGCTGGCAAAACTACGTTCAGCACTTAATTGACTAAACGCCGCCTCAATCAGCGAACGACGCGTCCGTTCTTTTTGTTGTGCTCTGACACCCATTATCCTGCCCAAATCCTTCGCTCTCCTTTCCAGAAAAGCACTATAGCAAACTTTAATCCCAGCATACTGAGACAAAGTTTGCCATATTAAAAATGCGCCTATCATTTCTCCTTAATAACAGCAGGGATGATTGGGTTCTACCGTGAGCGATGTTACAATCAAGTTACTATTTTGTATAAAAACAGGTTTAGACAATGGCCTTACAAAAGCAATTCGACTACGATGCGATAGTGATTGGTTCAGGTCCCGGCGGCGAAGGGGCAGCCATGGGCTTATCCAAACAAGGGGCTAAAATTGCGGTAATTGAACGACATTACAATGTCGGCGGCGGCTGTACCCATTGGGGAACCATTCCTTCCAAAGCCTTGCGCCATGCCGTCAGCCGTATCATCGAATTCAACCAGAACCCACTCTATAGTGATAACTCCCGCATTATCAGTTCTTCATTTTCCGATATCCTGCGTCATGCCGACAGCGTGATTGGTCAGCAAACCCGCATGCGTCAGGGGTTCTATGAGCGAAATCAGTGCGAACTATTCTCCGGCGAGGCGCAATTTATTGACGCACATACGCTTGCCGTACATTATCCGGATGGCACACACGATACCCTGACCGCCGCCAATATCATCATTGCGACCGGTTCGCGGCCTTATCGCCCACCGGAAGTCGATTTCACGCATCCCCGTATTTATGACAGCGATTCGATCCTACAACTTAATCATGAGCCGCAACACGTCATCATCTATGGCGCTGGCGTGATCGGTTGCGAATATGCATCGATCTTCCGTGGATTGAGCGTTAAGGTCGACCTGATCAACACTCGCGATCGTTTACTGGCGTTTCTCGATCAGGAAATGTCAGACTCACTGTCCTATCATTTTTGGAACAATGGCGTGGTGATCCGCCATAACGAAGAATTTGAACGTATTGAAGGGTTGTCCGATGGCGTTATCGTCCATCTAAAATCGGGCAAAAAAATGAAAGCCGACTGTTTGCTCTATGCCAATGGCCGAACGGGTAATACTGAAACACTGGGACTGGATAACATTGGTCTGAATACTGATAGCCGTGGGCAAATCAAGGTCAACAGTATGTACCAAACCGGTCTGGCGCACATTTATGCCGTGGGTGACGTTATTGGCTACCCCAGTCTGGCTTCAGCAGCCTATGATCAAGGGCGTCTTGCCGCACAGGCCATCACGAAAGGCGATGCGACCGCTCACCTCATCGAAGACATTCCTACCGGCATTTACACCATTCCAGAAATCAGCTCCGTGGGTAAAACCGAACAAGAACTCACCGCCATGAAGGTGCCTTATGAGGTAGGGAGAGCGCAATTCAAACATCTGGCACGGGCACAGATCGTCGGGATGAACGTAGGTAGCCTGAAAATTCTCTTCCATCGAGAAACCAAACAGATTTTGGGTATTCACTGCTTTGGCGAACGTGCTGCGGAGATCATTCATATCGGACAGGCCATCATGGAGCAAAAAGGCGAAGGTAATACCATCGAGTATTTCGTCAATACCACCTTCAATTACCCAACGATGGCGGAAGCCTATCGGGTTGCGGCATTAAATGGGTTAAACCGTCTGTTTTGACAAGTTTTCCATATAAGCCTGCATATGCTCGCGGACGGTATCAGCAAGTTGTTCATAACGTCCGCGCAGCGGTGAACCAGGGCGATAAACCAGAGCGACAGTCCGCTTTGGCTCCGGTTTATAACAGGTCAAATAACAGACGCCATCGCGTTCTCGCTCATGCGGTACCGATAACGAGGGCAACAGCGTGATGCCACTTCCTGCGGCCACCATGTTACGCAGCGTTTCCAGACTGGTCGCACGGAAATGGGTATCTTCATCGGCACCAGCCTGAAAACAGAATCCCATCGCCTGATCGCGCAGGCAGTGTCCATCTTCCAGCATCAGTAACTTTTCGCCAGCCAGATCGGACATGGCAACCCGTTCGCGGTTTGCCCACGGATGATCCTGATAAATAGCCAGTTTCATTGGCTCATCAAAGAGAGGCACTTCAATAAAAGCCTCGGACTCTTTCACCATAGCTAGTATTGCGCAATCCAATTTCCCACTATCCAACTGAGCCAACAGCTGATGCGTTTGTGCTTCATGTAGGTACATCTCAAGCTTGGGAAACGTACGATGCAACATAGGAATAATTTGCGGTAGCAGATAAGGGCCAACTGTCGGGATCAAACCGATATGCAACGGGCCAGACATGGTTTCTCCCTGCTGACTCGCCATTTCTTTCAACACTTTGACTTCACGCAGTACCGTTCGTGCCTGTTCTACCAGTAACAACCCAGCTTGAGTAAACAAGACTTTTCGACTGGTTCGTTCTAACAACATCACACCAAGTTCATCTTCCAACTTCCGAATTTGCCCACTGAGCGTTGGCTGACTAACGTGGCAAGAGTCTGCTGCGCGCCGAAAATGACGGTGCTCGGCCAACGCCACAAGATACTCTAAATCCCGAATATTCATTTATTATTCTCCTTATCATGATAGCAAATGGCGATAGATAGAATAGCAATGAACGATTATTCCTATCAACAGACAAAACGAATAATGCATCTCATCACGATATATCTACTTTTATCTACATGCTCCCTCAGCCACCTGCCACGCTATAATGAGTTGGCTAATATATTCAAGTTATTTGGTGTTGATAGCATTTTGTGCATGTCATCGATGTCACGGTTGCCAGCATCTTCAAGAAAATGTTCTGGCATGTAGAGCAGCGATCACGGCGCGATAAGATAACAAAAAACAACGCGTTGATATCGTCATGATTTGCAAAGACAGGAAGATAACGAAATGCGCAGACGATACCGGGTTCGGGGAAAACCAGGCATCGTCTGTATTATGCAAGAGTGAGTTTAGTGTGCGACCACCGGACGAACGCCCAGCGTATGACAAATTGCGTAGCTTAATTCAGCACGATTCAACGTATAAAAATGGAAATCCTTCACACCTTCACGGCTCAGAATTTTAACCATATCCATGGCAATGGACGCGCCAACCATCTTGCGGGTTTCCGGATCGTTATCCAACCCTTCAAACATAGACGTCATCCAGTTCGGCACACGAACATTCGTCATGGTGGCGAAACGCTGTAGCTGTTTGAAGTTAGAAACAGGCAAGATCCCCGGCACAATCTCGACATCGATCCCTGTGGAAACACAGCGATCGCGAAAGCGTAAATAGCTCTCTACATCAAAAAAGAATTGCGTAATCGCACGGTTAGCACCTGCATCAATCTTATGTTTCAAATTGATCAAGTCAGCCTGCGCACTCTTTGCTTCGGGATGGACTTCCGGATAGGCGGCAACAGAAATATCAAAATCACCGACCTCTTTCAGCAACGTCACCAGATCGGATGCATACATTTCTGGTTTTCCACCGGTAGGGGGCAAATCACCCCGCAGCGCGACAATATGACGAATGCCGCTCTGCCAGTAATCCTGCGCGATTTCACGTAACTGCTCACGTGAAGCGTCAATACAAGTCAAGTGTGGGGCGGCTTCCAAGCCCGTGCGTTCTTTAATGGTTTTTATGATGCTGTGAGTACGATCGCGCTCACCCGAATTAGCACCGTAGGTAACAGACACAAACTTCGGCTTTAGGTTACTCAGGCGATCAATAGAATTCCACAAAGTCTCTTCCATATCACTGGTACGCGGCGGGAAAAACTCAAATGAAACATTAATCTGCCCCTGTAATTCCGCCAGACTTTGATTCAGCGCTTCCCGCTGGTTTGCGTGAAAAAAACTCATACCCTGCTACCCCATTCACCGTTGCCGTTATCATCATTTCCATAAACGTCTATACGTTTAGACGTCTATATAGAAAATGACGTAATCTGCCTAAAGAGTCAACGCTTTTCATCAGGATATGCGGTGATGATTACTCAAGCTACATGAATAAAATTCATGTGGTCGATATGAGGATAAAGAAAATAGAGGATTACTCAGACAATGAATTACGCGCCCCAGGAAAACAAGAGCGCGCGATTAGATGTAATCTATTGATAAATAGTCACAAAAAACTAAAGTAGTTGAGCCAACCGGTTTAAATCGGATTGGATAGCGCCAGCCGTTACATCACGCCCCGCACCGGGCCCACGGATCACCAGAGGATTGTCGCGGTACCAGCGACTTTCGATGGCAAACACATTATCACAGGGCAACAATGACGCCAGCGGATGATCCGGCCTGACCGCTTCCACGCCAACCCGCGCTTTGCCATTGCTGTCAAACCGGGCGACGTGTCGCAATACCAACCCCATCTCCTGAGCGGCTTCCAGACGTTGGATCATCTGTTCGTTTAGCGATTCACCATTTTCGAAGAAATAGTCAACAGAACCTTCTTCACAACCTGATGGCACCAACGATTCCACCCGCACCTGACTGGGCTCAATTTCATACCCTGCTTCACGAGCCAAAATCACCAACTTACGCATCACATCCTGTCCAGACAGATCGACACGCGGATCGGGTTCGGTCAACCCTTGCTGGCATGCCTGATCCACGAGCTCAGTAAACGGTACTGAACCATCAAACTGCAAGAATAACCAAGACAGGGTGCCAGAAAAAATACCACTGATTGCAAGAATACTATCACCGCTATCGCGCAGATCCCTGACAGCAAAGTTCACCGGCAACCCAGCGCCGACCGTCGCGTTATACAGCCAATGACGACCCGTTTTAGCAAAGGCGTCCCGGATCTGACGATAATTATTCCCTCCAGAAGCTCCAGCCAACTTGTTAGCACTAATCACATGAAAACCATAGCTGGCAAAATCGAGGTACAAATCGGCAACCGACTCACTGGCCGTGACATCCAGCACCACTAAATCATCGAAGGGATGTGAACGCATCCACAGGAATAAATCTTCACCATCACGCGTCTGTGCTTCATTTTCGAAAAATGCCAACACACGACTGGCGTCCAGACCGTCGTAATTTAGCAAGCTACGAGTACTGTCCACGACGCCTGCCAACACAAATTCAAAGCCTGTCCGGGCAGAGATATTACTCTGCTCACGCGCGAACAGTTCCAGCCAACGCGAGCCAATGTTCCCTTTACCGAACAATACCAGCCCGATGCGTTTTTCCGCCCGGAATAAAGAGTGATGAAGACCACGAATCAGATGTTCTGTCGGGCCAACACGCAATACTGCAACCAGACTAATCCCATCTTCCGACTGCCAGATAAACTCGATCGGCTGATCTTTTAACTGCTGATAAAAACGATGGCTGTGCAGCGGATTTTTCCCCACGCCCGCGCCAACCATCGCAACCAACGCCAGGTTTTCCCGCTTATTTAGCACGACCGGAAGATCTGCCTGAGCCAGCTTCTCCCAGGCGCTGTCCACAACCTCAGAGGTATAGCAGAGCTGTAGCAAATGACGGTCATGATGAACTCCCGTCGCTAGCGGTTTTAACTGTAAACGATTTAAAAGCTGCTCAATGTCGTGCTGTACCTGCAAGAACGCGTCTTCAGCCGGAACCTGAATTTCAATCAGGCAAACGTCATCATGGCTGGTCACTATTTTGGCACCGGTTCCAGAAGCCAATACGCGCTCAATACGCGTCGATCCCTGTTCCGGCTGGTAGCTGCAACGCAACTGCAAATCGATATCACTACCGGATACTGGTTGCAGCGTACGCGCATGTAACACGGGCGCAGCCAATCGCGCCAGTTCACTCGCTTCGTCCAACCGTAGCAGAGGGAGCAGACAGGCATCTTTCACCTTGCGCGGATCAGCACTGTAAACACCAGCGACATCACTCCAAATCGTGACGCGAGCCACGCCCGCCAGCGCACCAATCTGCGTCGCGGAATAATCACTACCGTTACGCCCCAGCAGTACCGTTTCTCCCGCATCATTGCGACAGATAAAGCCGGTCACCACCAGACGGTGCCCCGCATACTTCGTGAGGTATTGCTGCAACAACGGTCGGGATTGTCCTTCGTCTACCTGAGGCTGCGCCGCACGTTCTGCCCGCATAAAATCACGCGCATCCAGCCAGGATGTTTGCATGTCCAGGTGATTAAGTACTGCCGACATCAAACGTGCGGACCAAATCTCGCCGTGTCCCACGACTTCGGCGTATACCGCATCGGTAATTTTGCCATCCAGCAGGGCGGCCAAACGCTCCAGATCGCGAATTAGCAGGGCAATCAGCGGTTCAGCTATCTCAGAAGGAAGCAACCCTGCAATCAAATCACTCTGATAACGACGCAATGCTTGTTGAACCTGATGAGCGGAAAGACGATCGCTTTGGCTCAATTTTAACCAGCTGATCAGCTGGTTGGTGGTACTGCCCGCAGCGGATACCACCATCAGATCTCCTGGATGGCTATACTCCGCCATGATGCCTGCGACACGCAGATAACATTTCACATCCGCCAGGCTGCTACCGCCAAATTTATGCAATTGCCGGTCGGTTACCGGTCCTGCAACTCCTAGTGAACTCATTCTTACCTCTTCGCTGCCGCCTGAAATGCACGATCCAGATCGGCAACGAGATCATCGCCGTCTTCAATACCGGTTGAAATACGCAGTAACGTCTCAGAGATCCCGGCTGCCGCACGCGCTTCGGGAGCCATACCCGCATGAGTCATGGTTGCTGCATGGGAAATCAGGCTTTCCACTCCCCCCAACGATTCAGCCAAAGTAAACAGCTCCAGCGGTTCCAAGAAGCGCCGCAGAGTGTCTTCATCGCCATCTAGCTCAAAGCTTAGCATGGCACCAAACCCAGATTGCTGACGACGCGCAATTTCATGACCCGGATTCTGTGGCAGTGACGGATGATATAATTTCTTCACCAACGGCTGATGTTGCAAGTATTCAACCAATTGCAATGCGTTACGCTGTGCAGCGGCCATACGCGGTGCCAACGTGCGCAGACCACGTAATAACAGATAACTATCAAATGCCGCGCCCGTTACACCGATATTGTTTGCCCACCATGCCAGTTCGGTGACCATTTCCGGATCGCTGGCTATTACCGCTCCCGCAACCACATCGGAGTGACCATTCAGGTACTTAGTGCAGGAGTGCAGCACCAAATCCGCGCCCAACGCCAACGGCTGCTGCAAAGCAGGACTCAGGAAGGTGTTATCCACCACGCTAATCGCACCAGCGGCACGGGCCGCCCGGCAAATTGCCGCAATATCCACGACACGAAGTAATGGGTTGCTGGGGCTTTCAACCAGCACCAGCTTGGGCTTCTCTTCCAGCGCAGCATTGAGCGCCGATTCATCGCCCTGATCGACAAACTTCACGCGAAACGCACCGCGTTTACTCAGGCTGTCGAATAAACGATAGCTACCGCCGTAACAATCATGGGGGGCAACCAGCAAATCCCCCGGACGCAGAAATACCGTACAAACCAGCATAATCGCCGACATACCGCTGCTGGTCATTACCGACCCTGCGCCCCCTTCCAGCTCAGCCAACGCGCGCTGTACAACATCACGAGTCGGATTACCGCGACGTGAATAATCATGCGCTCTTGGCTGATTAAACCCGGTAAAATTATAGGTACTGGAAAGATGAATGGGGGGGACAACGCAGCCGTATTGCTCGTCATCATTTAACCCGCTGCGAACTGCGATCGTTGCCTGTTTACGCGTCATCGGTTTTTCCTGGCTGGAGGCTAAAACATAGGGAAGTAAAGAGTAAACCCACTCTCAACGGACGTCAATACATCTAGACTTCTAAACTTCTTTGCGTATAGATTGAGCATAGGCATAATAACCGCTAGAATTGTGGTATTTCATGACAAATGCTGTCTTCTTCATTGTGATTAATTTTTAAGGTATCCCATGGCTGCTGAGTGGAATGGTGAGTATGTCAGCCCTTACGCTGAACACGGTAAAAAAAGCGAACAGGTCAAAAAGATCACGGTCTCTATTCCGCTGAAAGTCTTGAAAATCCTGACGGATGAGCGAACAAGACGCCAGGTGAATAATTTACGCCACGCAACAAACAGCGAGCTTCTCTGTGAGGCTTTCTTACATGCCTTCACGGGTCAACCCCTTCCAAACGATGAAGATTTGCGTAAAGAACGTAGCGATGAAATTCCTGAAGAAGCGAAAGTTATCATGCGGGAAATGGGGATAGATCCTGATACGTGGGAATATTGATCGTATTTTCCCCATTTTAGTGGTTGATTGTCTATCAGCAGTCATCTGAAACCACCTCGAAAAGAGGTGGTTTCGTCTTTTGGGCCTCAGTGCCAACAGTGCTTAGCCGATGACTTAACGCCTGCGGTTTTCACCTGTTAGCTTGCACCCAACGCCAGATAACTACCTGCGGATTCATCAACGCGGAACTGTTCAACGGTGCGTGACAGTTCTTGCGCTTGCTCACTCAGCGACCTCGCCGCAGCTAGGGCTTCTTCGACGAGCGCAGCATTCTGTTCTGTGCTCTGATCCATCTGCGATATCGCCAGATTAACCTGTTCGATACCAGAGCGTTGTTCTGCGCTAGCCACGCTGATCTCACCCATCATAGATGTGACGCGATGTACACTTTCAACGACCTCACTCATCGTATCGCCAGCCTGCTTCACGAAATCCGAACCTTCGCCAACCTTGGTAACAGAATCATCAATCAGACCTTTAATTTCACGGGCCGCAGATGCAGAGCGCTGCGCCAACGTGCGTACTTCGCTGGCGACTACCGCAAAACCGCGACCTTGTTCACCGGCTCGTGCCGCCTCAACTGCCGCATTCAACGCCAAAATGTTCGTCTGGAAAGCAATGCTGTCGATCACGCCGATGATATCCACAATTTTGCGCGATGATGAGCTAATGGAATCCATCGTCACGACAACCCGACTGACAACATCCCCACCGCGTACCGCCACATCCGATGCCGACACTGCAAGTTCATTCGCATAACGTGCATTATCCGCATTCTGTTTCACCGTCGCGGTCAGTTGTTCCATTGCCGCAGCCGTTTGTTCTAATGCGCTGGCCTGTGACTCAGTACGGGCAGATAAATCGCCATTACCCGATGCGATCTGCGTTGACGCGGTGGCGATAGAGTTTGTGCTGCTGCGCACCTGATTAACGAGATGAGACAGGTTGTCGCGCATCGCCCGGATAGCGTAAAGAATACTGGTTTGATCGCCCGGTTTTGTTTCAACATCAACGCGCAAATTGCCTTCCGCGATTTCACGAACGACATCAACGGCATACTGAGGTTCACCGCCGAGCTGGCGCATCAACGTACGCAGCATATTCCATGCTAACGCGGAAATAGCTAACAACAGAACCAACCCTAAAGACAGCAGAACCAGCGCATTGTGCCAGAACGTCTGCTGAATATCGTCGATATAATCACCGTAACCAATCGTCCAGTCCCAAGGCTCGAATTTGATGACGGCATAAAGCTTCTCAACCTTATTTTGCTGTCCTGGACGTGTTCCTTCCGCGATTACGGTGCCAATCGTATTGCCCTGGAGCGCAGCACGATAACGTTCCCCGGCCTCTTTACCACCATTAGCATCAACGATACCAATGCGCTTAGGATTGGGGTGGACATAGTTCACATCATTCGTGTAACCGCGCACAAAGAAATAGCGATCGCCCTGATGGAAACTGCCGATCGTACGTTTGGCCTCTTTCTCTGCTTCATCGCGCGACAGCTTGCCGCTTTTCTCAAGGTCGTAGGCCTTTTGTGCCGCAGAATGCGCCAGTTGAACCAGCGTAGAAAGCTGGCCAGTACGCTCACTCATCATCGTGTTATAGAGTGTGTTCAGCGCCACCGCAGATAAAATTAACATCCCTAACAAAGTCATGCCGCATAGCAGCGCAATTCTGGTTCGTAATTTCACGTCATTCTTCCCTCTAACGATTTTTCAGATAATTCCGAGTGAAAATTACACTACATTGCCACCTTGAGCTATACCATCCAGGTAGTAATGATAGGTTTTTTAACAAAAAACCATGAAAAATCACCTTATTCGCTCAACATTAAGTCCAAACCGCGCAATAACGATTAAAACCCCGCTAAAAATGATCGAAATCGAACCAAACGAGTCGATGACGAAACCATCACGGCAAAGCCCCAGATCGTCATCTTGGCCTCATGTGTTTATTAATTGCGTTTGCCGGTCATGTCGATGAAATGAAGATGGAGAGATGAAAAGAGAAACAGACGTTGTCAATTGTAGAAACAATCAGGGCGCCTGACGGCGCCCTGATTGTTTCTGCTTAGCTTGTTATCGCTGAACCAAAACAGCTTATTTTTTGCTGCCTGGTACGCTGAAACGCTTGTTAAAGCGTTCAACACGACCACCAGTATCAACAACACGTTGCTTACCAGTATAGAACGGGTGGCATGCGCCACAAACGTCCAGGTTCAGATCGTGACCCACGGTAGAATGGGTTTTGATAACATTACCGCAAGAGCAAGTTGCAGTAACTTCAACGTAATTCGGGTGAATACCTTTTTTCATGGGAAACCTCGATTAAGGCCGTGTCGCTATCCAGCCCTGTTCCGCCAGACACCACACGAAAGTTGAGTAAATGGGTTTATCATGCAAATAGCGTGATCGTTTATGCTAACTACACAATGGCGGCGGATCATACAGAAACTGATAACCCGATGCAATCGCATCCACACATTATCACTCACTGCATGTACACTAGCGCATTACATCATTCTACGTCTGACCCAACCGGAGCTGTCATGCCTGTCGCCCAAATCGCACTGCCCGTGCCATTAGCACGTACATTCGATTACACACTCCCCACTGATGGCATCATGCCACAGGTAGGCGTGCGCGTCAGCGTGTCCTTTGGTAACCGCAAGGCCATCGGCATCGTCACCGCATTGAGCGAATCAAGCGTACTCCCGCTGGATCAATTGAAACCTATACACGCGGTACTGGATGATCACCCCTTGTTTCCTACCAGCCTGTGGCGAATTCTAATGTGGGCGGTGGATTATTATCACTATCCTATTGGTGAAGTGCTATTCCATGCGTTACCCGTCTTATTACGCCAAGGTAAACCCGCCCATCGCGCACCACTCTGGCAATGGTTCGCCACCGAACAAGGACGAGCCACACCGTTAAGCTCACTCAAACGGGCACCTAAACAACAGCAGGCATTGGCAACACTCATCCAGGGCCCGATCTATCGTCATCAGGTTAGTGAAACCGAATTAACAGAATCAGTATTCCAGGCGTTGCGTAATAAAGGGTTATGCGATTTAAAAGCTGCCGAGCAGGCAACTCACGATTGGCGTAAAGATTTCAGTACCGCCACAGAACGTCTTCGGCTAAGTACCGAACAGGCAACCGCCGTTGGCGCCATTCGTAGCGAAGATCGTCATTTTGCCGCATGGTTATTGGCCGGTATCACTGGCTCCGGTAAAACGGAAGTCTACCTGAGCGTACTGGAAAACGTGCTGGCACAGGGAAAGCAAGCGCTGGTGCTGGTGCCGGAGATAGGCCTGACGCCGCAGACGATTGCCCGATTCCGCGAACGCTTCAACGCCCCCGTCGATGTACTACATTCCGGCCTGAATGACAGCGAGCGACTTGCCGTCTGGCTCAGAGCGCGACAGGGTGAAACGGCAATTGTCATCGGTACGCGATCGGCCCTGTTCACCCCATTTGCCAGACTGGGGGTGATCGTTATCGATGAAGAACATGATGGTTCGTATAAACAACAGGAAGGCTGGCGCTATCATGCTCGCGATCTGGCGGTATTCCGTGCCCGAGAAGAAGATATCCCAGTCGTCATGGGAACCGCGACACCTGCGCTGGAAACGCTGTATAACGTACAAATCGGCAAATACCGTCAATTAAAGCTGACCAAACGCCCTGGCAACGCGATGCTGGCACGTCAGCATATTCTTGATTTGAAGGGGTTGCCTCTCACTACGGGGTTACCACAGCCACTCATCACTCGTATCCGTCACCATTTGGCACAGGATAATCAAGTCATTTTATTCCTGAATCGTCGCGGATTTGCGCCAGTGGTGATGTGCCACGAATGTGGTTGGATCGCTGAATGCCAACGTTGCGATCATTACTATACCCTACACCAGCATCAGAAAATGCTGCGCTGTCACCATTGCGACAGCCAGCGCCCAGTGCCGCATCAGTGTCCCGGTTGCGGGTCCACCAATCTGGTACCGATCGGTCTTGGTACGGAACAGTTGGAACAATCGCTGTCGCCGCTCTTTCCCGATACCCCCATCACCCGTATCGATCGGGACACCACCAGTCGTAAAGGTACGCTGGAACATCAGCTATCACAGGTGAGACAAGGCGGCGCTCGTATCCTGATCGGTACACAAATGCTGGCGAAGGGGCACCATTTCCCTGACGTAACGCTGGTTGCTTTACTGGATGTAGACAGTTCGCTCTTTTCGGCAGATTTTCGCGCAGCAGAACGCTTCGCCCAACTTTATACTCAGGTTTCAGGACGCGCGGGACGTGCCGGTAAAGCGGGGGAAGTCGTGTTACAGACACACCATCCAGAACACCCTTTATTGCAAATACTGCTGCAACAGGGTTATGACGCTTTCGCCAGCCAGACTTTAAAAGAGCGAAAAAGCGTTTTTCTCCCTCCGTTCACTAACCATATTCTGTTCCGTGCTGACGATCATGATAATCAGCAGGCTGCTCTTTTCCTACAGCAGTTGCGCAACCTGTTGGAAGCCAGCCCGCTACAGGATGAGTCGCTGTGGATCCTGGGGCCAGTGCCAGCCCTTCAACCCAAACGCGCCGGGCGCTTCCGCTGGCAGTTATTATTACAGCACCCTTCTCGAGGCGTATTGCAACGTCTGGTTAAAACGTCCATGACGCTCATTGATACGCTACCGCAAGCACGCAAAGTGAAATGGGTGTTAGATGTAGACCCGACGGACGGTTAAGCCTTCCACTTTCCACAACCCCGGTCCATTGTTGCGAACCACCTCGTAAAACCGATATTCATCACACTTTCTATGCAAATTAAGCAACAAAAATTGCGCTCAATCTGTTAAGAATGTGGGTGAAAACAGTATGCTGAAAAAGATTACCCCACCAATATGACAACACCCCGGCACGGTGATGAATGATGGCGCATCATCATCTTCGTGCGAAGGGGGAAGCAATAACCCGGCTGGTCGCGCCAGTTAAAACTGACGCAAGGAGAAAAGCGTTGGAACAGAAAAAAGCAGTCACGACAGCGACGATGAAAGACGTCGCGGACGAGGCCGGTGTATCCACCGCCACGGTGTCCCGCACGTTGATGAATCCGGAAAAAGTCTCCGCAACAACGAGAAAAAAAGTCGAACAAGCGGTGACCACGGTAGGTTACGCCCCTCATGCCCTGGCCAGAAACCTGAAACGTAACGAATCACGAACCATCTTAACTATCGTGCCAGATATCTGTGATCCCTACTTTTCTGAAATATTCAGAGGCATTGAGGAAACCGCGGCGGAACACGGGTATCTGGTTCTGGTTGGCGATTGCGCACATCAACGTCAGAAAGAAAAAACCTTCGTTGATTTAATCATTACGAAACAAATTGATGGCATGTTACTGCTGGGATCAGACCTACCGTTCGATGCAAGTAAAGAAGAACAGCGAAATCTACCGCCGATGGTGATGGCGAACGAATTTGCACCGGAATTGGAACTGCCTACGGTCCATATTGATAATCTCACCGCTGCATTCGATGCAGTACACTACTTACACCAGCTCGGTCACCAACGGATCGCCTGCATTGCCGGTCCAGAACACACGCATCTGAGCCAATATCGGCTACAAGGCTATATACAGGCACTGCGTCGCAGTGGCATTGCTGTCGATAACCAATACATCATCCGGGGTGATTTTACCTATGAAACGGGCGTAAATGGCTTGATTGCACTGATGAAACACCCACAGCCACCCAGCGCAATTTTTTGTCATAGCGACATGATGGCATTGGGCGTACTGTCGCAGGCCAGAAAAATGGAGTTAGCCATCCCACGCGATATTTCCGTGGTCGGTTTTGACGATATCGCTCAGGCACAGTATTGTTGCCCGCCGCTGACAACGGTGGCACAGCCGCGTTATCAGATCGGACGTGAAGCAATGCTGCTATTATTAGAGCAGTTGCACGGCAATACCGTTCGTAGCGGCTCACGATTACTGGCCAGTGAACTTGTCATACGAGAGAGTTCGGCAGCGTTGAATTATTCTCGCAACAGGCTTTAAGAATTCAGGTGCTGGTCAAATATTTTAGGGTTCAGTAACATGGCCCCCTAATACTTTTTATCTCATTCACAGCGAAACGACAGTGGCACAAAGAGACTATGTCAGCCGGGGCCGTGCAGGTACGCGCCGGAAAAAGACAACCAGCCGAAGAAAGGGTAATACGTCAGGTGCATCCAAAACCATGGTAGCTCTGGCTGTTGCCGTTTTGGTCACGTTTGCGGGCGGGCTCTATTTTATCGCGCACAACAAACCAGAAGAATCGCCAGTATTACCACATCAAAACGCCGCAGGAAAAGGCAATGGCCTCCCTCCTAAGCCTGAAGAGCGTTGGCGTTATATTAAAGAGCTGGAAAACCGCCAGTTGGGTGTGGCGTCGCCAACTGAGCCTTCCGCTGGCGGAGAAGTCCGGTCTCCCGTACAACTAACGGATGAACAGCGTCAACTGCTGGAACAGATGCAATCAGATATGCGTCGCCAACCGACGCAACTTTCAGAAGTGCCGTATAACGACCAAACGCCGGTACCGCGTTCGCAAGTTACGATCAAACCACCGTCACCCGCGCAGCAAACCCCGGTTGTCACGGCACCGCCACCTGCCGTTCGGGCACCAGTGGCAGCAACGCCTACACCGCCAAAGCAGGAACCGGTAAAACAACCCGAAGCGCCAAAACCGGAAAAAGAGAAAAACCAACGCTGGGTCGTTCAATGCGGCTCATTCAAAACCATGGAACCAGCCGAATCAGTGCGAGCACAATTGGCCTTTGCTGGCATCGAAAGCCGCATCGCGTCGAGCGGTGGATGGAACCGCATTATGTTGGGGCCTTACAATAACCGCGCTACCGCAGACAGTATGCTGCAACGCCTGAAAGGTGCTGGGGCATCAAACTGCATCCCGCTTGCCAGCGGGGGTTGAAAAACTTTACCCATTCCCCCATCTATATCCTAAATAATTCAAGTTTCAGGAAGACGGCAAGTGAGGGACAAATTCGTCGGGAACGAATTTGAACAGCCAACGGCTGGCCTCCGGTGAGAGACAGGATGTCTCTCATTTAATCCCGATGAGCTTACTTGAGTAAGTGATTCGGGTGACAAATCTGCCGGGAGCAGATTTGAACGCTGCTTGCAGCGGCCCCAACGGGGCGAGGCTCATGGATGAGCCGAGTAACGAGCGCAGCCAACGCACATGCAACTTGAAGTATGACGGGTATATACCTTAACTACACCCCGCCCGCTTGGCGGGGGCCTTTTTCTTCAGTAACGGGGACTCACTCGTGACAACTATTGTAAGTGTACGCCGCAACGGCCATGTGGTCATCGGCGGTGATGGGCAAGCCACGCTGGGCAACACCGTCATGAAGGGCAATGTGCGTAAAGTTCGTCGCCTCTATAACGATCGCGTTATTGCCGGTTTCGCTGGTGGTACGGCGGATGCTTTCACCTTGTTTGAGCTTTTTGAGCGCAAACTGGAAATGCATCAGGGGCATCTGGTAAAAGCAGCGGTCGAACTGGCGAAAGACTGGCGTACCGATCGCATGTTGCGTCGGCTTGAGGCTTTACTTGCCGTTGCTGATGAAAACGCGTCATTGATCATTACAGGTAATGGCGATGTCGTGCAGCCAGAAAACGATCTGATTGCTATCGGTTCTGGCGGGCCATATGCTCAGGCCGCCGCTCGCGCCTTGCTTGAAAACACAGAATTGAACGCACGGGATATTGTCGAAAAGTCGTTAGGTATTGCTGGCGATATCTGTATCTACACCAACCAGTTCCACACGATTGAAGAATTAGCCTCAAAGGCGTAAGGATCCACCATGTCTGAAATGACCCCGCGCGAAATAGTGAGTGAACTCGATAGCTATATCATTGGTCAGCAAAAAGCCAAACGAGCCGTTGCGATTGCCTTGCGTAATCGCTGGCGTCGAATGCAGTTGGAAGAAACACTGCGTCACGAAGTCACCCCCAAAAATATCCTGATGATTGGTCCAACCGGTGTCGGCAAAACGGAAATCGCCCGCCGTCTGGCTAAGCTAGCGAATGCGCCGTTCATCAAGGTTGAAGCCACCAAATTCACCGAAGTTGGCTATGTTGGTAAAGAAGTCGACTCGATTATCCGTGACTTAACGGATTCGGCGATCAAGATGGTGCGTCATCAGTCCATTGAAAAGAATCGCTACCGTGCGGAAGAGTTGGCGGAAGAGCGTATTCTGGATGTGTTGATCCCTCCGGCGAAAAACAACTGGGGGCAGGCAGAAGAAGTCAGTGAACCCTCTGCGGCCCGTCAGGCTTTCCGTAAAAAATTACGCGAAGGTCAGTTAGATGATAAAGAAATTGAAATCGAACTGGCTGCGGCCCCCGTTGGCGTTGAAATTATGGCGCCTCCTGGCATGGAAGAGATGACGAACCAGCTACAGTCCATGTTCCAGAATCTGGCGGGTCAGAAACAAAAAGCGCGTAAAGTCAAAATTAAAGAAGCGTTTAAGCTGTTGGTTGAAGAAGAAGCGGCCAAGTTGGTCAATCCTGAAGAGCTAAAACAGCAGGCCATTGAGGCCGTCGAACAACACGGTATCGTGTTTATCGATGAGATCGATAAAATCTGTAAGCGTGGTGAAAGCTCTGGCCCAGATGTGTCTCGTGAAGGTGTTCAGCGTGATTTATTGCCGCTGGTAGAAGGTTGCACGGTTTCGACCAAGCACGGCATGGTAAAAACCGACCATATTCTGTTTATCGCCTCGGGGGCATTTCAGGTTGCCAGCCCATCCGATTTGATCCCGGAATTACAAGGCCGTTTACCCATCCGTGTTGAATTACAGGCGCTGACGACAGAAGATTTTGAGCGTATCCTGACGGAACCGAGCGCCTCTCTGACCGAGCAATATAAAGCCCTGATGGCCACCGAAGGCGTCAATATTGAGTTTTCTGCCGAGGGGATTCGTCGTATTGCAGAAGCCGCATGGCAGGTTAACGAACGCACTGAGAATATCGGCGCACGTCGTTTACATACCGTATTGGAGCGTCTGATAGAAGATATTTCTTACGATGCCAGCGAAATGGGTGGTCAAAATGTTACCATTGACGCAGATTACGTACGTAGTCACCTGGATGAATTAGTTGCAGATGAAGATCTAAGCCGATTTATCTTATAATCCGTTTCACGGATCGCCCGGTTTATAAAATGGGAGGCCTCGGCCTCCCATTTGAGGTTAATGACAAACCTCGCTATCCCTCACGCAGCAAGGATGACGAATGCAAATTCGGCGTGACGCATCGCGACGTGGCCAATGGTTCCGTTTATATTTATCGCATTGTCGTTAAAGAAATTATTTATTCATAAACAAATACTTCCCTCATTTGGGAGTATCAATAAAAACTGAAGCACACCATGACCTTATCAACCCATAGCAGCAAAACCAAAGCCTGGCTGGATAGCTTACGCCCTAAAACATTGCCATTGGCTTTCGCTTCTATCGTCACCGGCTCTGCAATTGCAAGCTGGCATAGCAGTTTTAAACCGGGAGTGGCGTTACTCGCGTTACTCACCGCAGGATTGCTACAGATTCTTTCTAATCTGGCCAATGACTATGGGGATGCGGTAAAAGGCAGCGACACCGAAGACCGTATCGGGCCATTACGTGGTATCCAAACCGGTGCAATCAGTCTGTCACAGTTAAGAAACGCGCTCATTGTCACCATCGTGCTCACCATTATCTCAGGCGTATCACTGGTGGTTATCGCGTGTGAAAAGCCAAGCGATATTATCGGCTTTCTGGTTCTGGGTTTACTGGCGATTTTTGCCGCAATTACCTATACCGTCGGCAATCGTCCCTACGGCTATATCGGGCTCGGCGACATTTCGGTACTCATATTTTTTGGCTGGCTTAGCGTTGCGGGTTCCTATTATCTTCAAACCGGTCATTTCGATAGCATCGTGATGCTTCCCGCTACCGCCTGCGGCCTGCTTGCTACTGCGGTATTAAATATTAATAACTTGCGCGATATTGATAATGATCGGCTCAGCGGCAAAAACACGCTGGCCGTTCGTCTTGGCGCACAAAAAGCACGCTGCTATCACACGCTGTTATTAATGCTGGCCCCTTTCTGTCTCGGTCTGTTTGCTATGCTGTACTTACATAGTCTGGCTGGCTGGCTCTTCCTCCTGACGCTTCCCCTACTGCTTAAACAAGCTATTTATGTGCTACGTGAAACCAGTGCGTTCAGTATGCGTCCTATGCTGGAAAAAACGGTCAAAGGGGCGTTGCTGACCAATATCCTGTTTGCCGTCGGCGTAATACTCAGCTAAAAATTGAAATTGGGACGCCCCAATAACATCGTGTTAATGGGGTTTGCTTGACTCAAAGGGATGGCGAAGCGTTAATTGCCGTTTACTGATTCTCATCAAGTTAACATTTGATGATTTTGCCAACACCCGTCAGAAAGGGATATACTCACCATTCCAGCGGCAACCTGACATTAATCCTATGAAATACGATACTTCCGAACTGTGCGATATTTACCACGAAGAGGTGAACGTTGTTGAACCTCTGTTCTCTAATTTTGGCGGGCGTACTTCATTTGGTGGAAAAATCACCACGGTGAAATGTTTTGAGGATAATGGCCTGCTTTACGATCTGCTGGAAGAAAATGGCCTCGGACGAGTATTGCTTATTGATGGCGGAGGCTCAGTGCGCCGCGCCTTAATCAACGCAGAGCTAGCCAGGTTAGCGACACAAAATGAATGGGAAGGTATCGTCATCTATGGCGCAGTGCGTCAGGTGGACGATCTCGCCGAACTGGATATCGGAATTCAGGCAATGGCAGCGATCCCAGCAGGCGCTACCAGTGAAGGTATTGGAGAGAGCGATATTCGGGTGAATTTTGGCGGTGTGACGTTCTTCTCCGGCGACCACCTGTACGCCGACAACACCGGTATTATTCTGGCAGAAGATCCGCTGGATATTGAATAACCGTCAGTATTGCACAACCGATCAGTATTATATAATCGATCAGTATCGCACTGCCAAACAGAATCCCCGCCTTCGCGGGGATGATTAACAAGCAGTAAGCGCTTAAACTTCTTCCATCTTGCCTAACAGCGCGCGCAGACGCTCTTGCCATACCGCCTGTTCTTCTTTCAATTGTGCATTTTCACGCACGAGCGCTTCCTGGGAACCCGCAGCAGCCTGAACATCTTGTGACAGCGTGTTGTTCTGTTCTTTTAGCTCTTCGATTTCCATTTGCAACAGCGTGATCGTATCAATCGCCTGCTGAACTTTTGCTTCCAGCTTTTCAAACACTTCAAATGACATTCTTCAAACCCCTTTTAATCGCAAGGCATAAACCGGTAATAATGCCCGTTTAATACACCTCTGGACATAACCTGATGGCGAAACCGACCATAGCTGAATTGTATGTAGCCAATGGCTCGCTGTCTAGCGGACATCCCATACAACGCCGAGTGTGACGGTTTTTATTTATTACCACTATCAGCACAAACTGAAAAAGCACGACCTAGTCTGACATGGCAACAGTCATGTTAATTATTTCACCGATTATTTAACATAAAATGGACGCTATCGACCACCAAGTCACAAAATAATAGGCGAATTCGCACATTTTTTGACGAGCAACACACATTTCGATTTCGATACTTCTCGTTTACGCTCATTAACGATAAATTCACATTATCAGGACGTTCAAAGCCATGGTCGTTCTTTGTTTGTAAAATCACTGTTTGTGAAATCACTCAAGACCAACCACTCTGTATTCAACAAGTAGGAAAACAACATGAGTCAATCAGAGCGTTCCCCCCTAAAAGGTCAATGTATCGCTGAGTTTCTGGGCACTGGCCTATTAATTTTCTTCGGCGTGGGCTGTGTCGCAGCACTAAAGTTAGCCGGAGCCAGCTTTGGTCAATGGGAAATCAGTGTTATCTGGGGCCTGGGAGTGGCAATGGCAATCTATCTGACAGCGGCCATCTCTGGAGCGCATCTGAACCCGGCAGTGACCATCGCACTATGGCTGTTCGCCTGTTTTGATGGTAAGAAAGTCATTCCTTATATTCTTGCTCAAGTTGCAGGAGCCTTCTGCGCCGCAGCATTAGTCTATGCCCTGTACTACAATTTGTTCGTAGATTTCGAGCAGGCAAACAATATGGTACGCGGTAGCGTCGAGAGCCTGAATCTCGCGGGCATCTTCTCCACTTACCCCAACCCGCATATTTCAGTGATGCAGGCATTTTTAATTGAAACCGTGATTACCGCCATCCTAATGTGTCTGATTCTAGCGTTAACGGATGATGGTAACGGTATTCCACGTGGGCCGCTGGCTCCGCTATTGATCGGTATTTTAATCGCCGTCATCGGGGCTTCGATGGGGCCGCTGACTGGATTCGCACTTAACCCGGCGCGTGACTTTGGTCCAAAACTTTTTGCCTTCCTGGCAGGCTGGGGAGACGTTGCGTTAACTGGCGCACGCGATATTCCGTACTTTCTGGTACCCATTTTTGGTCCGCTAGTCGGTGCTTGCTTAGGCGCATTCGGTTACCGTGCCTTAATCGGCCGCCACCTGCCATGTGATGTATGCGAAGCAGACAACGAAACGACGACGCGCACAGAAACCCGCTAAATGTCGTGTTACCGCGAATTGCCTTTTTATGGCTAACCATTACAGGATTAGATTTATGAACCCGGAAAAAAAATACATTGTCGCACTCGACCAGGGTACCACCAGCTCCCGTGCCGTTGTGCTGGATCACGACGCCAATATTATCAGCGTCTCACAGCGTGAATTCAGCCAAATTTATCCTAAAGCCGGTTGGGTAGAACACGATCCGATGGAAATCTGGGCTTCGCAGAGTTCAACACTGGTTGAAGTGCTGGCTAAAGCAGATATTAGCGCGGATGAAGTCGCAGGGATCGGTATCACCAACCAGCGTGAAACCACTATTGTGTGGGAAAAAGAAACAGGCAAGCCTATTTATAACGCTATTGTCTGGCAATGTCGTCGAACGGCGGAGATCTGCGAACGACTCAAAAAAGAAGGTTTGGAAGAGTATGTTCGTAACACGACCGGTCTGGTCGTTGACCCTTATTTCTCCGGCACCAAGGTGAAATGGATTTTGGATCACGTCGAGGGCTCTCGTGAACGCGCTCAGCGCGGTGAACTCCTGTTCGGTACCGTAGACACCTGGCTGATCTGGAAAATGACACAGGGACGCGTTCACGTTACCGATTATACCAATGCCTCACGTACCATGCTGTTCAACATCCATACGCTCGAATGGGATGAGCGCATGCTGGAAGCATTAGATATTCCTCGCGCGATGCTGCCAGAAGTCCGCGCTTCTTCCGAGGTCTATGGTCAAACCAACATTGGCGGTAAGGGTGGTACGCGTATTCCGATCGCGGGTATCGCAGGAGATCAGCAGGCCGCGCTGTATGGACAACTTTGCGTCCACCCTGGCATGGCCAAAAACACCTATGGCACCGGCTGCTTCCTGCTCATGAATACTGGTAACGAAGCCGTGCTCTCCAAACACGGTTTACTGACTACCATCGCCTGCGGACCTCGCGGTGAAGTTAACTATGCTCTGGAAGGATCCGTTTTCGTTGGCGGCGCATCAATCCAGTGGTTGCGCGATGAACTTAAGCTGATCGGCGACTCCATGGACTCTGAATATTTTGCCACCAAGGTAAAAGATACCAATGGCGTCTATGTCGTTCCCGCCTTTACCGGTTTGGGTGCGCCCTACTGGGACCCGTATGCCCGTGGCGCGATTTTCGGTTTGACCCGTGGCGTCAACGCGAACCACATTATTCGTGCCACGCTGGAATCCATTGCTTTCCAGACTCGTGACGTGCTGGATGCCATGCAGGCCGACGCCAATACGCGTTTGAAAGCACTGCGTGTCGATGGCGGAGCGGTCGCCAACAACTTCCTGATGCAGTTCCAGTCAGATATCCTCGGTACGCGCGTGGAACGCCCGGAAGTACGTGAATCCACCGCATTAGGTGCTGCGTTCCTGGCAGGGCTAGCGACCGGATTCTGGAACGATCTGGATGAAGTCAAAAGCAAAGCCACGATCGAGCGTGAATTCCGCCCTGGTATTGAAACAGTGGAACGTAACTACCGTTACAGTGGCTGGCAAAAAGCCGTTGCCCGCGCACGTAACTGGGAAGAACACGACGCATAATGTCATTCAGGGCGCGCGAGTCGCGCCCTTTGTTTAATCACATCGCACTGACTCCCCTCAGCAATCCACTGTGATAAAATCCCGCCCGTTTACTCTTCTCTTCCCGATCAAAAACAGACAGGTATCCATGAAACGTGAATTAGCCATCGAATTCTCACGCGTCACCGAAGCGGCGGCGCTAGCAGGCTATAAATGGTTAGGCCGTGGTGATAAAAACGCTGCGGATAATGCTGCGGTGCAAGCCATGCGCATTATGCTCAATCAGGTCAATATCAATGGTCAAATTGTCATTGGCGAAGGTGAAATCGACGACGCGCCCATGCTTTTCATCGGTGAGCAGGTGGGGACCGGTCAGGGAGAAGCCGTCGATATCGCCGTTGATCCTATTGAAGGCACCCGGATGACAGCCATGGGTCAGGCCAATGCCTTAGCGGTGCTGGCCGTTGGCGAAAAAGGCGCGTTTCTCCACGCGCCTGACATGTACATGGAAAAATTGATTGTCGGCCCTGCGGCAAAGGGCGTGATTGACCTGTCTCGTCCTCTGGCTGAGAACCTGCGCAATATCGCGATAAAACTGGCGAAACCGCTCAGTCAATTAACCGTCATCACGCTGGCAAAACCACGCCACGACGCCTGCATTGCGGAAATGCAGCAATTGGGGGTAAAAGTGTTCGCCATTCCCGACGGTGATGTTGCCGCATCTATTCTTACCTGTATGCCTGACAGCGAAGTGGACGTGCTGTACGGTATCGGCGGTGCGCCGGAAGGTGTCATTTCAGCCGCGGTCATTCGCGCACTTGATGGCGATATGCAAGGTCGCTTGCTGGCCCGTCATCAGGTAAAAGGCGATACCGCAGAAAACCGTCATATTGGTGAAAATGAACTGGCTCGCTGCCAGCAAATGGGGATTGAAGCCGACAAAGTTTTACAACTGAGTGATATGGCGCGTAATGATAACGTGATTTTTTCAGCCACGGGGATCACCAAAGGCGACTTGCTTGAGGGGATCTCCCGCAAGGGAAATATCGCCACCACGGAAACCTTACTGATCCGGGGTAAATCAAGGACGATCCGTCGAATTAAATCCACACATTACCTCGATCGCAAAGATCAAACGCTACATGATTTCTTACTGTAACCGATCGCGGAACAATACGTTTTAACCGATGATTTGTTTCACAATTGTTAATAGATAGCGTATCTTAGAGGCGGTCGATCATGGCCGCACTCGCCTACCGTAATAATATGTAAGGGTATAAGGGCGAACACAGAGAACAGGAGCGCAGCACGATGGCTGAATGGGTCACAGGCAACGTTATTCAGGTGGAACACTGGACAGAAAGTTTGTTTAGCATTCGGGTCACCGCCCCCACCGATCCGTTTACGGCCGGACAATATGCAAAGCTGGCGCTAGAGCTTAACGGTGAAAAAGTTCAGCGTGCCTACTCCTATGTCAACGCGCCCAGTAATCCTCATCTCGAATTTTACTTGGTTAACGTACCAGAGGGGAAACTCAGCCCTCATTTGCATGCCATGCAACCCGGTGCAGAAATCATGATCACCAAAGACGCGACCGGCTTTTTCGTGCTGGAAGAAATTCCCACCTGCGAAACCCTATGGATGCTGGCAACTGGTACTGCCATCGGACCGTATCTTTCCATCCTCCAGGAAGGCAACGATTTGGCGCGTTTTAAAAACATCGTACTGGTCCATGCCGCCCGCTTCGCCCGCGATTTAAGCTATCTGCCATTAATGCAGCAGCTACAACAACGCTATAACGGCAAGTTACGTATCCAGACTGTCGTCAGCCGTGAAGAGGAAGTGGGTTCATTAACAGGACGAGTTCCGGCGCTAATCAGTAATGGTTCGCTGGAAGCAACGGTAGGTTTATCAATGGATGCGGCAACCAGCCATGTCATGCTGTGCGGCAACCCGCAAATGGTACGTGATACGCAGCAAGTGCTAAAAGACGAACGCCAGATGACTAAGCATCTGCGCCGCAGACCCGGACATATGACCAGCGAACATTACTGGTAATCAACGCTATTGTCAGGCAGAGGGCCGTTCAGAAGCGGAATTTCAGCGGTTCCGCTTCAGGTCCAAACCGATTCTCACCTTTCGTCCCTAAAAAGACACCGCAATCAAGCACCATCATGATGCCAATCAGCGTTGGGATAAACCGACCGATTCCCCACTGCCAGACCACTGGCAACATGGACCAGTTACCCGACGCTAATACCCAAGCCACGACGAGTAATAACGCCCACCAACCGCTTTTACCACGATCGTGCAAACGCTTCACCACCATCGCCGACGTTGGCCACAGCAATGCAACAATCACAAACGCGGTAGATTGAACATCCAACCAATTCTGGCCAGATAACGTGAAAAGAATCACCATCGCCAGTAGCCAAAGCGCAATCCAGACCCAAAAATCACGGCGTCCAATCCGGCCTTTAAACGAGAAACACCATTGCTGTAACGTCATCAAATACGGAATCCTAAATTGCAGCACCAATATCTTCAGCAGAGTTTACCTTAACAGACCAACAATGAAGCGTTATCTTTACGCGCCTTTTGACAATGACTCATGAATACCGTTTTAATCAGATATTGCCCCACACTATCGCCACCTTTGGCCTAAACTGATCACCACGGTGATGACTGATAAAACTGATATGACACGACAATCTATCGCTACGCTTTGTACGTTTTCCGCTCTGATGCTCTACCAACCCTGTGTATGGTCCGATCCTATTTTCCCCGCCAAAACAGCCATAACCGCGCCCTACCTATCGGCTGGAGCTCCAACCTTTGATCAAACGATTGTTCAATTCCGGGCTCGCTATAATTTGAGCAATCCAGCGCTACCTATTGGGGAATTTCGGGTTGTCGATACCGGCAGTATTTCCAGCCTGCTGACACGTGCCGCCAGCAAAATCAACGATCACCTGTATGCTTCAACGGCCTTGGAAAAAGGGACAGGGAAGATAAAAACGCTACAAATTACCTGGTTACCACAACAGGAAGATACCGATACAGCCGCAAGGCGCACACAAGCCATCAGCTATATGGCTGCTCTGTCACGCGCATTTTCTCCCTCCTTGACGGAGGAACAGAGCATTAAGAAAGTGACCGAATTACTGGAGAAAGGCAAAGGACAACACTTTTATCAGCAAACGGAAGGCGCTATGCGCTATGTTGTGGCAGACAATGCGGAAAAAGGGCTAACTTTTGCTGTTGAACCGATTAAGCTAACGTTATCTGAACCGTGATCAATGAGGCAATAAATGACGAAAGACCGAGCCACCTCCGCATTTCGTCTTTATACTGGTGACAGATAAGGCTGCCTCTCGGCAGTAACATATTGATTATTCGCGATCCCCCTTGGAGGAAAAAAAATGCGTCATCCATTAGTTATGGGTAACTGGAAGCTGAATGGTAGCACCAATATGGTCAACGAACTGATCGCTGGTCTGCGTAAAGAATTAAGCACCGTTGACGGCTGTGGTGTCGCTATCGCACCGCCCGCAATCTATCTGGATCAAGCTAATCATCACTTGGCTGGTAGCCGTATTGCTCTGGGCGCACAGAACGTGGATGTGAACCTGTCTGGCGCGTTTACGGGCGAAACCTCTGCCGATATGCTGAAAGACATCGGGGCGAAATATATTATTATCGGCCACTCAGAACGTCGCACTTACCATAAAGAAAGCGATGAATTCATTGCCAAAAAATTTGGTGTACTGAAAGAAACAGGTTTAATTCCGGTTCTGTGCATCGGCGAAACCGAAGCTGAAAACGAAGCCGGACAGACAGAAGCTGTCTGCGCACGTCAATTGGACGCGGTGCTGAATACGCTGGGTGCGAAAGCATTTGAAAACACCGTCATCGCCTACGAACCCGTATGGGCTATCGGCACCGGCAAATCAGCAACGCCAGCACAAGCTCAAGCCGTTCATAAATTTATCCGTGACCATATTGCCAAACAAGACGCGGCCATCGCCAAGCAAGTCATCATCCAATACGGCGGTTCTGTTAATGCTGCCAACGCGGCGGAGTTGTTCACTCAACCTGACATCGACGGCGCATTGGTTGGTGGGGCCTCCCTGAAAGCCGATGCCTTTGCGGTCATCGTGAAAGCCGCAGCCGACGCGAAACGCGGCTAAGCTTTTATAACCTTTACGCTTTATAGAAAACGGATGGACACCTGTCCGTCCGATCAAAAAGCCGGTTCACGCTGTCGCGCCAACCGGCTTTTTATGGCGAACGGGATATGCGCCCGCTCTTTTCAATCGTCCGCTAACGGATCAACGCTTACTTCACCGCTGGGATTTGCTGCGTAATACAGTGGATATTCCCCCCGCCCAGCAGGATTTCCCGTGCAGGGACACCACTAATCAAATAGCTCGGGAACATCTGTCGCAACAAATCGCGCGCAACGCCATCCGTCTTTTCATCCAGCAACGGGAAAATAATCTGCTGGTTACTAATCAGAAAATTCACATAAGAACCTGCCAGACGAGAATCGGCAAGGCGTTCAATGGCATCTCCGCTCGCCACGCCCTGCGCCTCCTCCTGGGTCGCATACAGCGGACCGGGAGCAGGTAACTTCCAGATCTTCAGTTCACGTCCTTGCGCATCACGTGCCGCTGAGAGCACCTCGTAAGCCGCGACAGAACGCGCATATTGGGGATCGTTCTCGTCATCGGTCCAGTGCAGCGCCACTTCACCGGGGCGGACAAAACAACACATATTGTCGATGTGACCATCGGTTTCGTCGTTAAACACGCCCTCTTCCAACCAGATAATCGTCGATATGTTCAGATAATCACGCATCAGCTGTTCAATTTCTGCCTTGTTCAACTGAGGATTACGGTTAGGGTTCAACAGGCATTCTGCCGTAGTAAGCAACGTACCTTCGCCATCCGTATGAATTGAACCACCCTCGAGGATCAGCGGTGCAATATAGCGAGCGTTCTGATGATAGGCCAACACCTGAGCCGCAACGTTTTCATCCTGACGCCAGTCTTCATACAACCCGCCTAGTTCGCCGCCCCAGGCATTGAACCCCCAGTCAACACCACGCCGTTCGCCATCCGAATTCAACAGCATGGTTGGCCCGGTATCACGCATCCAGGCATCATCACTTTCCATCTCAACCAACGTGACATTGGCAGGCATCACGCGTTTTGCTTCCGCCATATGGCTCGCGGGCACCCCCATGATAACCGGCGTTGTTTGCGCAATTGCCGTTGCAACCTGTGCAAACGTTTTCTGAGCAGGAACACCGTCTTCACGCCAGTTATCCCGACGATACGGCCAAATCATCCACACCGCGTCATGCTGAGCCCATTCAGCAGGCATCATGAAACCATCCTGGCGCGGGACGGTTGTCAAATGAGGTGTCGTGAAGCGAGAAGTTGCTAACTGTGGCATCACTTATCTCCGGGTTTTACCGTCAGAACTGCCAATCGTGCCATACATTTCCGGGCGGCGATCGCGGAACAAGCCCCACGAAGCACGCTGTGCAGCGATAGCATCTAAATCAAATTCGTGGACCAGCACGGTTTCATCGGTTTTGTTAGCCTGAGCCACCAGCGCACCGGTCTGATCGGCAATAAAAGAGGAGCCGTAGAATGTCATTTCCAGACCATCGATAAACTTACTGGCTTCCGTTCCAATACGGTTAGAGGCAATCACCGGCACCAAATTCGCGGCGGCATGGCCTTGCTGAACACGAGTCCAATGCGGTTGACTGTCGATCTCAGGATAAGCGGGTTCAGAACCAATCGCCGTTGGGTAAAAGATCATCTCCGCGCCAAGCAACGCCAGACTACGCGCGGTTTCCGGGAACCATTGATCCCAACAGATACCGACACCAATTTTCGCATAGCGCGTCTGCCAGACCTTAAAGCCGGTGTCGCCCGGAATGAAGAACTGTTTTTCCTGATACGCCGGGCCGTTCGGGATATGCGTTTTACGGTAAACATCCAGCACGGCACCATCCGCGTCAATCATCACCAGCGAGTTGTAATAGGCGTTATTGGCACGTTCAAAGAAGCTCAACGGCAGCACCACGCTCAATTCTGCTGCCAATGCAGAAAAATGTTTGATGAGCGGACTGGTTTCCAGCTCTTCCGCCAGTGCATAGTGCTCTGGGCTCTGGTCGATACAGAAATAAGGCGCGGCAAACAATTCCTGAATCAGGATAACCTGAGCGCCTTTTGCATGCGCCTGCCGCACCAGCTTCTCAGCATTTTCAATGTTTCTGGGTAAATCCCAGGAGCACGCCATTTGTGTTGCGGCAACGGTAACTTTTTTCATGCGAAAACCTCAATAATAGCGATTCAATTCACCAGCAATAAGCAAAGCAGCATGTTCACTCAATGGACGTCATACCAGAAGTTTAGGTCAACAAACTGCCCAATGCCGATCGACAAAACCCAAACCCTGCATTCGCTAAAGCAGCGATTCGTATTATGCCAGTTAATGGCGATATTTAGCCATAATGGGTAATAACGATAAAAAATAATTAATTATTAAACACATATAAAAATCCCGCCTTACGAGCGAGCGGGATTTTTACTTCAGACAGGAACAAACAACATCTGGCGAAATTAGAACAATTTTTTCGCCGTATCCAACCAGTCGCCTTTAAATGGACGCTTCATATTCTCGATCGCATCGATGATATCGTGATGAACCAGTTTCTCATTCTGGATACCGACACAGCGACCGCCATAGCCTTGCAGCAATAACTCAATGGAGTACGCGCCCATACGAGAAGCCAGAATGCGGTCATAAGCGACAGGGGAACCGCCACGCTGAATGTGACCAAGAACGGTTGCCCGGGTTTCACGCCCCGTCTCTTTCTCAATGTATTTAGCCAACTCATCGACGTCACATACCAGTTCAGTGATCGCCACAATCGCGTGTTTTTTGCCTTTCTCAATACCCGCTTTGATTTCGCAAACCAAATCTTCCGGGCTGAACGGTACTTCTGGCAACACGATAAACTCACATCCACCGGCAATCGCTGCCGCCAGCGTCAAATCGCCACAGTGACGCCCCATCACTTCCACAATGGAAATACGTTGATGTGAAGAAGAAGTATCACGCAGTCGGTCAATCGCCTCCAGCACCGTTTCCAGCGCCGTAAAGTAACCTATCGTATAATCCGTTCCCGCTACGTCGTTGTCGATCGTACCGGGCAGACCGATGCAGGGAAATCCCGTCTCAGTCAGACGTTTAGCCCCCATATAGGAACCATCGCCGCCAATAACCACCAACGCATCCAGGCCGCGTTTTTTCATATTATCTACGCACACCTGTCGAACCGCATCTTCCCGAAACTGCGGGAAACGCGCTGAGCCAAGAAAGGTTCCGCCACGATTGATTACATCCGATACGCTGTAGCGATCCAACTGCGCCATGCGATCTTCATACAAGCCCTGATAGCCATCATAAATACCAAAAACTTCCAGCCCTTCCGACAGTGCGGCTCGAACCACACCACGAATTGCCGCATTCATTCCGGGTGCATCACCGCCGCTCGTCAGTACTCCAATTCTTTTAATCATGACAACCTCTGGACTTGTAGATGTAATTTCGCAGGATTCTTCTATCGTAAATTAGCTGTCGCTTGTTACGTCGACAGCGACCACTCATCTTTTATTAGCATATTATAACAAATACACGTAGCTGAATTGATTCAGGTCAGTCTAAATTGTGCATGAATTTTCATGCTATATCACGTTTTAAACATAAGCTGGTAACAAACAACGCCGGGGACAACGCATCATCGCACGCTGAGTTGTCCTTTCTGTGACGCTGGCACAGCCGAGACCGGATCCTGATGGATAATAATATCGGAGCCCGGAAATTGCTTGAGCAATGCCTGCTCTATGTCATCGGCGATTTGATGCGCCTGCACCAGTGGAAAGGCGTCATCCATCTCCAGATGCAGTTGAATGAAACGGGTTGGACCGGAACGGCGGGTTCTCAGATCGTGAGCACCTCGAATACCCGGCCAATTGGCAATAATCTCCACAATTAAGCGCCGCTCTTCATCGGGCAAAGCACGATCGAGTAAAGATTGAACGGCCTCATAGCCCATACGTAAGGCGCTATACAAAATATAGGCACCAATGCCCAGCGCAAATAACGCATCAGCACGCGTTATCCCTTTCCAACTGAGTGCCAAGGCCACCAGAATGGCGCCATTCATCAAGAGGTCAGACTGATAGTGGAGCATATCCGCCCGCACAGCCTGGCTGTGTGTGCGCTTAACCACCCAACGCTGGAATGACACCAGCAACAGCGTCGACAGTAGAGCAATAACCGTGACCCACATGCCGACTTCCGGTGCCCGAAGCGTTTGCGGTGTCAGCGTATGCTGCAACCCTGTCAGGATCAGGAACAACGCAGAACCGGAAATAAACATACTTTGAGCCAACGCCGCCAGCGATTCGGCCTTACCGTGACCAAAAGTATGTTCGGGATCCGCAGGCTGCAACGAATAGCGAACCACCAGCAGATTGACCAGTGAAGCGGCGATATCCACCAACGAATCCACTAGCGAGGCCAGCAGGCTTACTGAGCCAGTATGCCACCAGGCGAATATCTTCATCACAAACAACAGCACCGCAACCGTTGTCGCGCTAAATGCCGCCAGCGTCACCAAACGCGCATAATGTGAATTCATCACGCCCTCACTTAGGACAGGAAACGTTGAACCTCAGTTCATCAACGTATTATTTAACACGCGGGCATAGCGGCTCAGTGTAAAAATACAGCAAATCAGTGCGATCAATCCCAACGCCGCGCCCATGAAACCAATATCGGGCAAACCCAGATGAATGATCACCTGATTGCCTAACAAAGCCCCCGCACCAATACCCAGATTGTAAATCCCCGAGTAAAGCGCCATGGCAACATCCGTCGCATCCGACGCCAACGTCAGCACTTTAACCTGCATCGCCAGACTCAGTGCCATAATCGCGATCCCCCATACGACGCACAACAAGGACACGCTCCAACCGCTAAATGACAGCGGCAAAAGCAGCAACAGGGATACGGTTAAAAACGCAAATGACGTCATCAAAAAGCCAGAAGGATACTTACTGCTATAGCGACTGAATAACATACTGCCGATAATGCCTGCACCACCAAAGATTAGCAGCAACACGGTCGTAAAGTTCTCACTCAGCAGCGCGACTTTCTGAATGAACGGCTCAATGTAGCTGTAAGCCGTAAAATGTGCGGTAACAATCATCACGGTCAAACCGTAAATGCACAATAATGCGGGACGCTTCAGCAATAGCGGCAAACTTTTCAGCGAACCAGAATTACTACTAGGCAATGTCGGCAACAGTTTCATCATCACTAGCATAATTGCGGCAGCCACCACACCAATCATGACAAACGTGCTACGCCAGCCCAAATACTGACCAATCAGACGCCCCAATGGCAACCCCAACACCATCGCCAGAGCGGTACCGGTCGCCAACAAACTCAGCGCCTGTGCCTTTTTATCCGCCGGTGCCAGTCGGACGGCTAGCGACGCCGTGATCGACCAGAAGATCGCATGTGCCAGCGCGACGCCGATACGAGCAGCCACCAAAACCCAATAGTTCCAGGCCAAGCCCGACAATATGTTGCTGATAACAAATAGAATAAAAATTTTGATCAACAGGCCTCGCCGCTCCATGTCACTGGAGAACAACATGCAGGGCAACGACATGACCCCGACGACCCAGGCATAGATGGTAATAATCAATCCAACCTGCGCCGCGCTCATTGAAAAACTGGCCGCAATATCAGATAGCAAAGCAACAGGAGCAAATTCGGCGGTATTAAAAATAAAAGCAGCGAGAGAGAGACTGACAACTCTCAACCATGCTGTCGAGCGAGGAGAACGGGTCATAGCATTGATATCAAACGTTAAAATAAAAGGATGCACCGCCCTGCGTTGACAAGGCCTGGTACGATGAAGCAATGGTACAGAATAAGTATGACAATGCCGCGCAAAACCAACGTTAGCCGGTTTTTTTTGTGCTTTTATGAGGGTGTGAATCAGCAGCCTGATAACAAGTAGAAAACTCTCATGAGCATCATTTTTTGATGCTCACATTCTACGCTTTACCTCTCTTTTACGCTGTCTTTATTTCGTGCCGATAGGTTGAAATACACACTTCCGGCTAGCCCTTTTCGCTGCGCTGTCTGCTGACGAAAAATCAACGTGGTGCCGATGAGGATTGACGCAACACAAGGGGCAATTCATGTTGAAGACGTTGAAGCCTGTCGCAAATAAAAACAACCCGCAGCAACTGGCTGCCTTTCGGTTGATGCTGCGCTAAATAGTGTGCCAAGGCACGCTCGATAAGCGTTAGCCCCAGTTCATTGGCGATTTTCATGCAAGTTTGCAGTTGTTCTCGTTGCATCTCCGTTAAATGCCGCCGTCCGGTACAAGCCTGTGCATCCAACACATCAAGAATGGGGCGACAAACCCGCTGTGCCAATGTAGGCGCAGGCTGTCTCACTATTTTGCTTTGTTTCTTCTGTGTAAGAAGCGCTTGAATACGACCAATAAAATTCGGCATTTTTGGCTTACTTTTAATCGTCTGAAAATCCAGGCAGAAAGCGATAACGGCACCGCCATCATTCACCATCAGAGAATAGGGATGAAGCTCAATCTGATTCCCACGGCGCTGGGGTTGTACCAAGACCGCAACAATATCCACCCCTTGCTGGGTAGCGCGTTCAAGCATATCTATCCGTTGGCGCTGCGTTTTTCCCCAGTTTAGGTTGAGGTACAGCGCATTATCCGCTTTATCAAAAACGGGCCATACCACACGTTGATCCACTTCATGCCACACCACCGCCTCATAGCGCTGCACATGCAGCAGCAAGGGAGGCGGATAATCATGATCTTCCTGCTCAAAATAATGAAACAGCTGCGACCAGTCAGCAATCCCGCTTGTCGCTTTACACTGCTCATAAGCCGCAATATCCCATCGTCTATCGTCAAGGCTCGCATAACTCTCTCCGCCTACGGCCAATTTGCCGTCCTCAGAAAAGCGGGGATGGTGTAACGTAAAAGGCGCTCGCATGATGCTTTCACCAATCTGCTTCCACAGAGACTGGCTATGCCACACACCATGCTGATCAAACGAAACATCATGGCGATCGGCTCGCGCTTGCGTACAATGCAGCAATTGCTGGTTTTCGCTATCCCAAAATGAAAAAGTGGCACCTCGTGTACCGCTCTGTGTCTCCCACCATTGCGCTCCCAATGGCACCAGAGATAAGGATTCCGGCTGTTGCTGATAGCGCCGTCGCACCTGTCCACGCAAATGCTGCAATCGTGCCGGCGTTGCCTGTTCAAGCTGATATAAGTAAGCCGACAGACGGGCAATAAACAGTAAGACATCGCGTTCTTCCAGACTGTAATGTTTATCCGCCAACAAACGAACCTGCCCACTCACATTGCGCAGATAGCTCGCCAGTCGGGGTAAGCCTTCTGCTCGCGCAGACATATTCAGCAAATGAAGCTGTCGTGCGCTGCTTTTACTCATGTGCGATAGCCCCTGATTCATCACGTCATCAATAAACGAATGAAGTGACGTAATCAGTGCGTGTTCATCCGCATTAAGTGCCCTTTCACTCGTATCCTGAATCAGGCAATCCGATGGCCACGGCCAGACACGCTGATGTTTTTCAAAGAGACAGGCAATGGCGGCGAGGTGTAACGCGGGCTGCTTATCACGCAAAAAATCCGACAACATACCCGCCATGCCTGCGCCAGCCAGGTAAATCACCGGGGTCTCTAGCGTGGGCAGGTAAATCTTCAACTGATTGGGCAGAGATTCTGTCCTGACCGACTCGCCCGTCCATGTCTGCATAAACCGTGCAGCATGCCGCGTTTGTCCCTTGCCGACTTGCTTCATCAGCGCATCAGGCGAGAGCTGTAGGATTTCAGCCATCACATCTACGGGAGGAACCTCTATTGGTGGCGCATCCACGTCCACGGAGGATACCGCGTCATTCTCCACAGCCTCCTCAGCATGGGCTTGTAACCACAGCACCGATGCCAGAATATGTTTACAACAGCCGCTCGCGGGGCAATGGCATCGCGCTGCCTGTATGCCTTGTCCATTGAGCACGACCTGCTGTCCATCGCTGATAAAATGTCCTTCGTGCCCGGTATTTTCCACGAGCGTCACATTATCGCCGGTCAGATCCTTCTTCGCCCGGCGTAATAAACCCGCGTTAGCAAAAAGGCTCAGCGCATCATCATCATAATTCAGGTAGATGGATTGCCAGCTCATCGCATCACCTCCGCCAGCCATTGCGCAAAGTGCTCGGGCGTCAATGCCGCGACGTGCATACCTCGATCGGCCAATTTCTGCCCAATCGCAGTGTCATAAACAGGCATCGCGGCATCATCAAGCGCCGCCAGCCCCAGCAACGTGATCTGCTGGCTATGCATACGCTGCACACAACTGAGCAGACGATTCAGCGCGCCCCCTTCTTCAAAATCACTGATTAGGGTCACAATCGTACGCCTCGGATTTTGTACTAACTGTTCGCAATACTGCATGGCTTGCGCAATATTCGTGCCGCCACCGAGTTGAACGGTCATCAACACCTCAACAGGATCGTGGGCAAGATGCGATAAATCCACCACCTGCGTATCAAACACAATTAAAGAGACCCGTACCGCCGGTAATGTTGCCAAAATGCTGGCACAGATCGCGGCGTACATCACCGAACTGGACATCGATGCGCTTTGGTCAACGCATAAAATGACATCCCACGGCATATGCCGCTGCATACGTGAATTAAAATACGGCGTTTCAATGATCAAGCGATTTTTCTCGCGATCGAAATGCTTCAGGTTGGCCGCAATCGTGGCACGCCAGTCAAAATTTTGGCTACTGGCAATCGGTGAGCGTCGAAATCGGTTACGCCGACCAGTCAGCGTATGGGTAAAGGTGGGCCTCAGCGTACGTAATATCTCATCAACCACCTTGCGAATAATCTCGCGTACCGCTTCACGCGTTTGCTCATTCATCCGGCCACGTAAACTCAGCAAGGCTTTCGCCAGCGCAGGCGTGGGTTCCATGGCTTGCAACGCCTGCGGGTCTTTGAGCAAACTGGTCATCTCATAACGCTCAATCGCCTGTGATTGCATCCGCTCAAACGTACTGCTGGGAAATAATTTACGCGCCTGATCCAGCCAGTTCACCGCCGTCAGTTGGGACTGATCCAAAGAACCGTGGCGACCACCTTCCTGTTTTAGCCCACGACGCTGATATTCACGGTGATACAGATAATCCAGCGTGCGTTCAATTTTCAGATCGTTCGCATCAAGCACCGCTTTACCTAAAGCCTCATCGGCATAGTGACCCAGGATTAATCGCCAGCGTTTGCCATTTTTTTCTTTATCATCATCAGACTGCGGGTCCTGAGCGCTCATCGCACCACCCCTTTATCATTTTCGTACCACGACAGTAAATCGTTCTCGACCAATTGCTGTTGCAGCTTTTGGTTTAACTGGATCGCCTGTAACATCTCCCGTTCCGTAAAATCCGTTTGCCAGAGTTGCAATTCCGGTTCGGAGAGGCCGCATTGCTCAGCGAGGTAGTTCGCTAGCACGGCATTTTGCTTCGGGGTGAGTTGGCTAAAGGCAAAACGCAAGTCAGGTAACACGTGCAAAAAACGGTCATCATCCCATTGCGCAATCAACATGTTTAACCTATCGATCAGACGCGGCGTTTTGATAATCAATTCAGGCGTGGTACGCATTACCCCCACAAAATAACGAATCGCCTGCTCAGGATCGCTACCCTGGCTAAAAGCATTCGATAGGTTGTCACTCAGGGCACATTCATCTATTTCATCACCAAGATAGCGTAAGGCATCCACCGCCCCTTTTAATAAAGGGACATCGTTTAGCGTAGGGGCAATCTGCCGCAATTGGCGGTAAAAATCGCCACTGGCGGTACTGGTGGGATCGATCGTAGGAACAAACTCAATAAACTCACGCAGAGCAAGCAAGGCGGTGAAGTGTTCTTCCTGCTGTGGTTCATCCCCTGCCGCAATGGTCGATAAACAAAACAACGTTTGTGGAACCAACTCGAGCAACAGTTGGGTTAATTCAGGCTGGTAGCGTAGACCAAGAAAATCACGTCCACGCCATAAATGAATCAGACTATGCCCACATTCCACGAGCGAGCTCAGCCGAAAATCATTCTGGATATCATCATGTAATAGACGAAATAATCCGGCTAAACGTGACTGTAGACCTAATAACGCCGCCTGAATCAATACCTGAACCGCATTTTTACTCGAGCGGTTTTGTCCCTGCTCTTCTAATTGCTTCTCCAAATGGACTAATTTATCGATCGCAATCGCTTCCAGTTGGCTTCCCTTCTCCGATAACGCAATCAATCGTCCTTCAACCGACGGCGTCCACGCGTATTGCCACTCTTCAAAAAGCAGTTCGAGGTTGTGACCGCTCAAAAAATCAGGGCCGCTCATTCGTGTGGCAAACCCTACCTCAAGGAAATTCAGCAGGTGCAAGAAACGGCTACGAGCACGGTGCTGCGGATTACGATAAATATCTAAACGGCTCAGCTTGGCGAGCGTATCATCCAGTTTAAAACGATGCCCTTTTGCTAACTGGTAGGTTTCATTAACCAGTGGCGGCGTCGCACTCCCCTTTGGGATCTGCCCTAACGTATGCCCTGAAAAGGTCTTTTCGATCTCAAGCCAGAGATCGCGCTGCGTATCGTCAATACTGCCTTTAATAAAACTACTCTGTAATCCATCCAGCAGATCATAACGGCCAGGGCCTTCATGCCCACGCAATGCGGCTAACTGCACACATTGCTCCATGGCATTTTTCACCGTGATATAACTGGGTGGATCGTCAAACGATTGGGTACGGAGCATACTGGCGACCTCGGACAAAAAACGCATCACCATGTGGTGACGGTATGCCTGAGTCGTGCGCAACGGCAGATCTTTTTCTGCCGCCCGATCGCGCCGCTGCGTCATCAGCATTTGCCAGCTTTGTTGGTAGTAAGCCGGGGCAGGCATGCCAGAGGCATACCCATTGAGCGCGTCCAGTCGGTCAAAGCTATAGCGGATTAGCCATGCCTGATCTTTTTCCGCCTGCTTTAGCTGTTTTTGATACTGTTTTTTCGCCGCGTCAGTCAACGCATTAAGCGACTGACCATCATGAGACAGCCCCTCGATTAGCGCCAACGAATGAAATCCCCCCGTTACCACCAGAATTTTTCCCGTCGGGTTTTCAGCTCGCGCCTGCATAATCGCAGCAAGCATATGGGCTTCACGCTGTGCGGATCCTTCGGCCTCCAAAACCTGGGGTTCATAATCCAGTCGCGCCAGCGCACACCAAATCAACGTGTCATGAAAAAGTGACGACCAGTCGGCCAGTGCTTCACTCGTTCGTAATTCGAATAAGTGTTCCCAGACTTCATCGTGATCGCGGCAATAACATTTTTTTGCCAGCGCAGAAATAAACTGGCTATGGGCGAGGTAACGTTCCGCCTGTAGACTTTGGCTAACATCCGCCTGACGTTCATCAATCGCGATTTGTTCAACCCACGGCAAGTCGATAAAGCGCAACGTGGCGTGATGTCGTTGGCCGGTACGCAGCGCAACCCATTCTGGCGAATAGTCACAGAAGGGGAAAAAAGCACTACGCGTCGCAGTTTGTCGGCTTTCTCCCTCGTCCGACGCGCAACATTGAACATCGGCCTGTCCCATCACGGCAATCGGAGGTCGGGTGTCAGGATGGAGCAAATCAGGCAAGAGATGATTAAAACTGACGGGCGCTTCAATCAGGATATCGTCAGGACGGATATCCTCAATCAACGACAACAGCGCATAAGCACAGGCCGGGCTATGATGGCGAACGGGCGCAAAATAGATCTGCTGCGACTGTAAAAATAGCCGTGTCGCTAGCGCCTGCTCCAGACGAGCAGGCAACGTGATATTTGGGAGACTCATCAATAACCTCCCATATGGAAAGCAGTAAGTTGTGCCACGGCCTCACTTCCAGAATTGGCGTGACGCATCATAAAACGCTTTCCAATCATCGCTGTTTCTCGCACGCTCACGCGCCACATTATCAACGTAGTAACGCATGCGTTTCGCGTCATCAGGATTATCTTTGAGCACGACGCCAATAAGCTGACGCGCAATCGCAGCAGCATTCAGTTTACTGTCGCCCAGATAATGCGCTTCAAGCGCGGAGGCATAGGCAATGTTAACGGCTTCTGCACTCGACATCACCGCATCCGGCGTCTTGATACTGCCGCCATCACGGGTATTACCGGAGCGGAGCTCCTGAAATGTCGTCACAAGGAGTTCAATGACGCTTGGTGGCACCGTGATCAGCGCGGCGAGCTCCCCCAATTCACGCGCAAGCTGCGTCTGAATCAGCTCAATTTCAAACTCAGGATCCTGAATTGGCCTGACAGTCTCAAAATTGAAGCGCCGTTTTAACGCCGCAGACATCTCATGGACGCCGCGATCGCGCAAGTTTGCCGTCCCGATTAAATTAAAGCCGGGTTTCGCATTCACCCGCCCCCGCTCACTCATTTCAGGGATCATCATCTGTTTTTCAGACATCAACGAAACCAGCACATCCTGTATTTCCGGTGGACAACGGGTGATTTCCTCAAAGCGGACGATTTTTCCCTGCATCATTCCCTGATAGAGCGGCGAGCCGACAAGGGCACGCTCCGTGGGGCCTTCGGCAAGCAGCAGCGCATAGTTCCAGGAATATTTGATGTGGTCTTCTGTCGTTCCCGCCGTACCTTGGATCGTGAGGCCTGAATCTCCCGAAATCGCTGCGGCAAACAGTTCTGACAGCATTGATTTCGCCGTTCCTGGCTCACCAACCAACATCAATCCCTGTTTTCCCAATAGCGTCACAATGGCACGATCGACCAGCGCGTTGTCGCCAAAAAACTTCGCTGAAATCGCTAATGCCTCATCGCCTAAAACAAACTGGCGAACGGCACGAGGTGAACGTAACCAGCCTTGGGGTTTAGGATTATTTTCGTCCGCTTTCGTCAGACGCGCTAATTCATCCGCAAATCGAGTTTCCGCCGGCTGACGCAGCACATTGCCTGCCATCGGTTGTTGTTTTTCCATGCTTGGATCTCTTTCGCCACAAAATAATGAGCAAAGCCAGCACTGGCTGCTGGCTTCATAAACGGATTACCAGAGGGTTTTCTTTTCCCAATCAGGATCAAATCCAGAACAGGCCTGAGCGGCTTTTAGATAATCGGCATAGCTTTCTGCCAAAAGAATGGGAGGAATATCGTGTAATACCAGATTGTTATGATCCCAGTAATTTTGCTGATTTTTCTCAAAACTCAAATCAAACAGCACAGCGGGTATATTTTCCTCCGGCACGTAACTGCCGCTGAAACCGATATTAACGAACAAACCCAAACTGCTGAAATGTTTGTAATAATGGAAAAACGTGCCGCCATCTTCCGCTGGCCCGCGCTGGTATCCCATTTTTGTTAACACCCCGCGCAACGTAAACGTATCGGTTAGCCAGCCTTTTTTATCTTCAACCTTAACCAATTTAAGATCGAAATCGGGCAACGTGTGCTCCATCTGTGAGAATAAAAACGCCACTTTATAATCGCTAAAATGCGCTAACCAGGCTTTGCTCGTTGCCGTATCCACGATAGCCGCATGAGCAAGCTGGATCGTCGTGCCATCAGATAATTCAATCTCATCATCATCAAGATTAATGAGGCAGCCATCATCCGTTGGCCGGAACGTGTTGATCACCTGTCCTTCTTTCACCTCTTGCCATACTAAACGCTCGATGAGGGGATGCATGACAGGGTGTGACAGAATATAGGTGCGCCAGTCTTCACTTGGCCATTGCCGCTGGCTGCACATCGCCTCATGCAGACGAGCAGTTTGCAGATCGATCACCTGTTTTAGCTCTTTCTTGCTTGATGAGAATAATTTTTTTGTCTCTTTTATCTGCTCTTCATTATCTGTTTTACGCGCGGCAGGCAGTGCTTTAATCTCTTTGCCTTCCGGGTTCAGGAGCACCAGTCGCTGCTTGCTATCCATACGTGCGGTAAAGGTTCGCTCACCGTATTCCAGCACTAACGTCCCTGTCTCATCCAACCCCGCCGTAGGGATGGTTCGGTCGGCCAATTCGTCAGCACTCCAACCATTACGCTCGGCAATCCCTTCAACTAATTCACGCGCCTTTTCCTGAATAGCAGCAGTGCGATAACGACGTGAAAGTGAAAGTAACAATTGGATAATGAGTGGATCATCGCTAATTGCCATTGCACTGATCATCGCTTCAACCTGTGAACGGCGCTGGTAATGATCACGCGTATAATTACGCAATGCAGAGACAGCCACATGGCCTTCGATATGGCCGATCAGCGCTAGCATGCCCTTCTCGCTGATTGCGGAGCCTACATAGCGCTGCAATACCTCATTCTTTATTTCCTCAATCACCATCTCCAGCGTATAGCTGCCGTACTTCTGGTAATACTCACCATATTTCTCAAAACAATACTGATAGTTTTTTAAACGCGCTGGAGCCTCTTTATTCGCCTCCAACATCGCCTCTTCCAACGGTGGATGTTTTACATCCTGAGCGATAAAGGTGTGTAAAATAAATGAACCAAGTTTATGCTGGCTCTCTTTAGCTAACAGCCCTACATAACGGTGTAATAACGTGTTACCCGCTGGCATTTTTAATTTCACTGCCAGAATAATCCACCATTTAATAATTTCAGCATCAACGATCTTTCCATTTTCCCATTTCAATGGTGGGATCGTATCGTAATCAAACCAACTCATGCTGGCGGGAGGGTTTGCTTTCAACCCTTTCAATGCTTCATCACGCAACACTTTTTCTGACAGATAAGGAGAAATATCCTCACCAAATTGCTCCAAAACCGCTAATAATGCCGCACGCACGGTTTCCCGCTTTTCTTTTTTCAACAAGGCATAAAGCGGTACAATACTGTCTTTATTCCTTATGCGGGCAAGCCATTCAACGGTTGTAATGCGAATTTCTTGTTTCGTAGAATGCAGACTTTCCTGTACGCTGATATGAATATTGGGTAATTTTTCGAGTAGCTGTTGCGCACCCTGACGATAAGTTTTATTTTCACCCAATGCAAATTCCATAACACGCGGAATAAACTGTGCAGGAACAGTAGGGAATTTATCAAGCAACTCAAAAGCATTACCTATTTCAAATATACGATACTTATTCTCACTTTTATTTGGCAACAATCCCAATGCTTCACCGATATAATCAGGATATTGTGAGAAAAATGGCCAAAGTTGTTCCGTTTTAGGAAAGATCCGCAGACCATGATTGTATGACTCTAAACACAATGCGGCTACTATTCTCGCCGGTTCGCGGAGCGCTAATTTCTGTAAAACATCTTCCAGTTGCCGTAGCTCCAACGTCGCCAAAATCTCTACTGGCACCTCATTTTCTATCTGATATGAGTTCAAACCTAAGTTTCTGTCTTCGTCAGAGAATATCACGCGAGCAGCATGATAAAGTGTAAATTCAGGCAAACTGCGAATACGTTTTTTGTATTGAATAATACTGATATCTTCTCTGGATAGACGCCCTTCCACGCCATTCAGTTTATTTAACAGAGAACGGCAGTGTTCAATACTGATTTTCCGTAATTCTTTATAATGCCGTTGCTGCCAGGAATACTGATGCTGACTCGTTTTATTCTGCTCGATTTCTTGTTCAGCACCCACTCTTGCTTTTTCCAGCATCTCATTGAAATTTTCAACCAGAATATCCTTTACGCTTTCCGGTAACGGTGTATCTACCAGTGCCGTTAGCGCAGGTAATTCAGGCAATGCAATATCCTGTGCCGTATCGATAACATCGAAACGCATAATGGCGCTCTCGATACTTTTCATCACAGACTTACTTTTTTCTACCGTTAACGCTTGTTCTAGAATCGCCTTATTTTCACCCTGACGTGCGAATAGATCGGCAGCCTGCGCGCGTTGCTTCGGTGTTCCGTTAAACAACATATCACTCATATGTTGTTTAACATCGTTAGCAGGAAGCGTATTCAGTAAAGGCTCGGCTTCATGACGAACCGTTTTTCGCGGGTCCATCGCCAGAGCGACAATCACATCAGAAAATAAGATACTCAGCGTTTCCTGACCGGAAAAATATTTTAGCAAATGAATTAAACCAGTGACAGAAAGTTTCTCAACCAACGTGGTGCGAACAAACTGCGCATGACATTTGATATATTCTGACAAATCCGGAAGTTCAAAAAATATATTCAAATGTGCATGATAGAATCCATCTAATTCTTTTCTATCAAAAATGGCAAATAAAATATTTTCGCCTTCCTTATATCCTTGTTCATCAGCAACTAAATTAGCAAGCAGTTGAACATTCCAGCCATCACGATACGTCAATTTCGCATCTTCACTCGATGTACTGCGTAACGTGGAGAACAAACCATCACACAATAAATAAATCATCCAGTTCGGCACTTCATTCGTAATCAGTTTTATATTCTTATCCTGACACGCGGCAGCTAATGCCTTTGCAAAACGGGCTATCTGTTCATCCGTTAACCCTTTTCCTACCATAGAATAGAGTTTATAACGCGCATTTATTGCTTGCGTTATGATTCTTTTATACTCAGTGGAATTAAAATGATGGTTCTGAACACGCCACCAATCAACCGTTCCGGGCTTATCGAATAGAACAATCACCTGATCGGCATCGAGTTGACTTAATTTGTAAATAATCTCAGGTGTGGTGCCCTTCATGACATAATCAAATACCGTATTCGGCAACGCTTTATCAAATTCTGCCAGCGGTAATAAAGATTCTTGTAACAGCTTTTCCGTCGCCGTCGCGGCTTTGTCACCAAAAATAGGTAAAAGACTGAATAGCTTCTTTAACATATCTGTCCCTAATGATATATCGATAATAAATCGTGCTTTTTTAACATGGTTTGTATCCCTTCACAATTTTTAAAACCGTGTTTTTTCTGCAAACTTTAAAATCCCGGCCGATCTGATCTCCAGAAACAGACATTGCGTGGTTTGAATCACAGTTTAATGATTCAGTCCTGTTTCAAACTGTCATGAATCCCCTCTTAGGCACAAAATAAATAGATGCTATTAACCAAAATATTCTGGGTTTTATAGCATTTTCTTTTTTTACATTAAGAAATAACTGGTCATCAACGAGGAGAGTGCCCAATGTCTCTAAAAACGAAAGCACTGTTTTGCCTGCCGCTACTGTTACCGTTTTCAACCGAAACGTTTGCCAACAACAACAGTCATGACGAGCTAGCACTGGAGCAGGTCGTTGTATTTAGTCGTCATGGATTGAGAGCACCACTTGCCAGCCCGAGCAGTGCGCTAGGTAAATTGACGCCAGAAGCCTGGCCACAGTGGGATACCCCCAGTAGCTGGCTGACGACCCGCGGCGGCGTGTTGGAAGCCTACTTCGGCCACTATTTTAATGAATGGCTGGTCGATAACCATCTGCTGACTGCCGATACTTGCCCGACGGATAAAGATGTTTATTTCTACGCGAACAGCCTGCAACGCACGATAGCCACCGCACAGTATTTCGCAGTAGGCGCTTTCCCAGGCTGTATCGTGCCTGTCACCCATAAAGAAAAATTGGGTACGATGGATGCCACCTTTAACCCCATCATCCGCGATGGTAGCCCGGAATTTAAGCAACGCGCGATTGAATCCATTAACAAGACCGCTGGCGAGAAAGGTCTTGAAGGATTGAATGAGCGTCTGAAACCCACTTATCAGCAAATGGCGCAAATCATTCGCTACAGCGAGTCCGCCAACTGTAAAGAAGATAAACAGTGCGATCTCACGGCAATCCCCACATCAATCAAGATTGTGGCTAACCAGGAACCCGGCGTTTCAGGCCCATTGAGAACGGGCACCTCCATTTCAGATGCATTTATTCTTCAATATTATGAAGGTGCACCGATTGAAAACGTGGCTTGGGGACGTATCAAAGACGATAAGCAGTTCGAATCGTTAGTCTCAATTAAAGAGTATTACAACAGCGTGGTATTTAGCTCACCGGTCGTCGCTAAAGAGGTCTCCGCTAATCTGGTTAAAGCGCTAAAGGATGCTTTCGGACAAGACAAACCCAAATTCACCTTCCTCGTCGGACATGATTCAAACGTGGCATCGCTGTTTTCGGCTTTGGGTGTGAAGCCCTATACATTACCGAACCAGTTTGAAACCACACCGATTGGCGGAAAAATCGTTTTCGAGCGCTGGAAAAATAAAACCAACGGCAAAACATGGCTGAAGATGGAATATGTTTATCAATCTACCGATCAAATCAAAACACTGGCCCAGCTTAACCGTAACAACCCACCGCAGCGCGTCACGCTGGCATTGAAAGATTGCCCGATTAATGCCGATGGATTCTGTCCATTTGATGCATTTGAGAAAGTGACCTCTGATTTGGTTTCAGGGACGCACTGATAAATGGGGACAACGTGAATACCTGATATACCCGTCATACTTCAAGTTGCATGTGCGTTGGCTGCGTTCAGTCACCCGAATCACTTACTCAAGTAAGCTCATCGGGATGAAATGAGAGACATCCTGTCTCTCACCTGAGGCCAGCCAAAGGCTGGTCAAATTCGTTCCTGACGAATTTGTCCTTCGCTTGCCGCGTTATTCGGCCTTATGGCCTCACCCCTTCGGGGCCAGCGCAAGCGCTGTTCAAAAACGCTTTGCTGTTTTTGTCCTGAAACTTGAATTATTTTGGGTATAGATTGCCAGGAAAACGAGATCGCGCCTACAAAAGTGAAGGGAACGTGAAGACGTTTATTGTCGAGATGAACCAAAAGAAAACCCGCCGTGGCGGGAGATCGTTAAGCAAGTTTCATTCGTTCGCTAAGTGTTTCGACGATAAATGCATTCACTGAAACCTGACGTTCAGCGGCAGCAATGCTCAACCGCTCTCCGAACGATTCAGGGTAGCGGAGAGTGAACGTTTTTACTTTCTCTTCACGTTCATAGGGATCGATTCCGATTTCTTGGCAATCTTCAAGATATTCACGTAGTGAGATTTCTCCCTCACGCTTTAGCCCATCAATGCTATCGGCCACAAAGTCACAATAGCCAGATAAGCCAATAAACTTACCGCGAAACATGCCAATTTCAGGGACATAACTAATAATGGCTGGTTGCCCAGCAACAACCATCGTATTTGGTGTATTGAGTGCTTTCGTCATGGTTTTACCCCTATGCTTTCCAGCCATTCACGCAGGCTGACCAACGCGCCTTTATCTGTATCCGGTGAAGGATGAGGACGATGGAATCGAGCAATACTCCCATTCAGTAAAAACCGCACTCTCGATCCGCTTCCTTCCTTAATTTCACCACCTAACGCTGTAATCAATGACTCAATATTTGACCATTTAACACCAGAAAGTACCGGCATCTTAAAAATCTGATTCAGCGTTTCCCGCTGTTTTTTTCTCAGACTGGCTATTTTTTCCTGCATTGCCGGCCTCATGACGTCACTTTTTAAAGCCATTCTAGAGACTTTCAATATGAAGTCAAATTATGAAGTCAAACGATAACAGATATCGGAAGAAATTTTGCGATTCACCAAACCGTGACACCGGACTACCTTCATAAAAAACCCATAAAAAAAGCCCTCCGTCATGGAGGGCGAATAGACAGGGATGGTGTCTATGGCAAGGAAAAACAGGGTATATCTACTACACGTGACTACTACTCTCACTACACACTACACTCACTACTCGGGATTAACTCTGGGACCAAATCATGGCGCTGGGATCTGATTTAACATTGAGATCTGCCGCTCCATTTGTTGCATTCGTTGCTGATGTTTCTGCTCCAGAACATTTTTCTGCTCTGGTGTCAGCAGGTTGTACATTTGGTTGCGCACTCGCGTCATCTGTACCTGGCGCTCAACCTGTATTTCCATCATTTTAGTGATCTGCTTACGCACTGCATCTTCATCAAACGCGCCAGCCGTCACCAGGTTATGCATCGTTTCAACATCTTCTGCATTAAACGCCGGTACATCCTGGCGCCCCTGATGCATGAGATCGCGCATTTGCTGCCGTTGTTGCTCGGTTAACTTCACACCATCAAACATCGCCTGCTGATCGTGCATGCGTTTCATGGCAGAGTCATCCTGATGCCAGCCATTCACAGACGCACGCCCGACATCTGCCGCAAACGCCGTGAAAGCACTCAGCATTAGCAGTGAAGCAAGAGATAGCGTCGTGGCTTGTTGCATCGGTAACGCTCCATTTTGGTATGCTGTTCTGTGAATCAGTGAACATCAGTCTAATTGTCTTGCTGCAAACATGCGTCAGAGGATGTAAAACTACGTAAAGTCATGGAATACCGCCAATCTATGACGTATTTTGCCCCTGGAGGTAGATAAAACATGAACAAGATCCTGCTGGTTGATGACGATAAAGAGCTGACATCGTTACTGAAAGAACTGCTCGAAATGGAAGGATTTAATGTCGTGGTCGCCTATGATGGCGAGCAAGCGTTAAACGCATTGGATAATACAATCGACCTGCTTTTGCTGGATGTGATGATGCCGAAGAAAAATGGTATCGACACATTAAAAGAGCTACGCCAGCAACACCAGACACCGGTTATTATGTTGACCGCTCGCGGCAGCGAACTGGATCGCGTACTCGGTCTGGAACTGGGCGCGGATGATTATCTGCCAAAACCGTTTAACGATCGTGAATTGGTCGCACGTATTCGAGCGATTCTGCGCCGTTCAAACTGGACAGATCAGCAACAGGCCAGCGAAAACAGTGCACCAACGCTGGAAGTCGATGGTTTGCGGCTTAGCCCCGGGCGTCAGGAAGCCAGTTTTGACGACATCGTGCTGGATTTGACAGGCACAGAATTTACCTTGCTTTATCTGCTGGCTCAACGGCTGGGGCAGGTGGTTTCACGCGAACATCTGAGCCAGGAAGTCTTAGGTAAGCGTCTGACGCCATTTGACCGCGCCATTGATATGCACATTTCTAATCTGCGCCGCAAGTTACCCGAACGTAAGGATGGGCTCCCCTGGTTTAAAACCTTACGCGGACGCGGTTATCTGATGGTGTCTGCTGCATGATTAACAGCCTGACCGCACGAATTTTTGCCATTTTCTGGCTCACGCTGGCACTGGTTCTCATGCTGGTGCTGATGGTGCCCAAACTGGATTCCCGCCAGTTAACGGCATTGCTGGAAAATGAGCAGCGGCAAGGGCTGATGTTGGAACAGCATATTGAAGCCGATCTGGCTAACACCCCGGCCAATGATTTGCGCTGGTGGCTAAGGTTATTCTGGGTTATTGAGAAATGGGCCCCGCCGGGGCAACGCCTCTTACTGGTCACCAGTGAAGGACGAGTCTTGGGCGCACAGAAAAATGAAACACAAATTGTACGTAACTTTATCGGGCTCTCCGATAATGCCGATCATCCACAAAAGAAAAAATATGGCCGAGTTGAATTGCTGGGGCCGTTCTCCATTCGGGATGGTGAAGATAACTACCAGCTTTATCTGATTCGCCCGGCCAGTAGCCTCCAATCGGACTTTATTAGCCTGCTGTTCGATCGGCCATTGCTGCTGCTGATGTTCACAATGCTAATTAGTTCTCCCCTGTTGTTATGGCTTGCCTGGAGCCTCGCCAAACCCGCACGAAAACTGAAAAATGCGGCGGATGAAGTGGCCAGAGGGAGCCTGCGTCAGCACCCTGAACTGGAATCCGGGCCACAGGAATTTCAGGCAACGGGCGTCAGCTTTAACCAAATGGTTAGCGCACTGGAACGCATGGTGACCGCCCAGCAACGCCTGCTGTCCGACATTTCGCATGAGCTGCGCACGCCACTCACTCGCTTACAACTGGCTACCGCGCTTTTACGCAGACGACAGGGAGAGGGGAATGAGCTTAATCGTATTGAAATGGAAACCCAGCGACTCGACAGCATGATTAACGATCTACTGGTGCTGTCGCGCAACCAGCATAACAATGAATTGACGCGTGAATTTCTGCGCGCCAACGAGCTCTGGGGCAATGTGCTGGATGATGCCGCATTTGAAGCAGAGCAAATGGGGAAAACGCTGGAGGTTACGTATCCGCCAGGGCCATGGACACTTTTCGGTAACCCGAATGCCCTAGAAAGTGCGCTGGAGAACATTGTGCGTAACGCGCTACGTTATTCCCACCATCATATTGCTGTTGCGTTTTCCGTCGATAATCAGGGTATCACGATCAAAGTTGACGATGATGGCCCCGGTGTGAGTCCAGAAGATCGCGAACAGATTTTCCGGCCATTTTATCGGACAGATGAAGCCCGCGACCGTGAATCCGGCGGTACCGGTCTGGGACTGGCGATTGTCGAAACCGCGATTACGCAGCATAAAGGTTGGGTGAAGGCCGATGACAGCCCGCTAGGTGGCCTGCGGTTAATCATCTGGTTACCGTTCGATCAGCGATAAGCAATCTAAGCTTAGGTAAACACAAGGAACAAACATGAAAGGAATAACGCTACTGGCAGGTTCGCTCCCCTTATTATTTAGCGGCTATGCACTCAGTTCCAGCGACTATATTTGTGGCTTTTCAGACGCCGAATGCGGCGTGTTTGCCTTTCCTTACCTCGTTCCAGAGAACGACACGCGCACCAACTTAATATTATTGCAGAGTCGCCGTAACCATCTTGCGTTACCGCTGCCGCAACCGTTGCCTGAACAGGCACACACTCGAGTCGATCCTTTTACCGCTTACCGTGTAATGGGCGTCGCGGCGACGGAAGCGCCCGTCCAACCGACCGAACCCGTGGTAACAACCGAGACAACTCCGCCCGTAGCCAATAACATCAGCGCCCTGCAACAGAAAGGCCAGCAGCTTCATCTCCCACCAGCGATACAGGAAAAGCTGAGCTCGCTAACTACCGGTGAGGGAGAAGGCCGCCAAATTTCAAATGACATCACGACGGGTGAAGCGTTTTTTGATGTGTTGCAAACCGACCAGCAACTCACCGATGCCCATCGTACTTTGCTGGCACAGGCTCGCGCCAATATGCTGACGGCCGATTACACAGCATCGACCTTATCGGGTGAACTTGCCAATGTTCCGGAGGAAGGCCATGCCGGAGCACTCAAACACTACCTGATTGGCGCACAGCATTTCTATGACGGTCAATTTGAACAGGCGGAAAACCTTTTTCAGTCGTTAATACAAACGTCTCAGCCGTGGGTGGCTGAAACATCGCGCTACATGCTGATTCGAGTAAAAATCAATCAGGCCATGCAAAACGCATTAGACGAATACGATATGTTTGATGCCAGCAAAGCCGATAAAAATGCCGCATTTGCCACGATACAGAATATTGATGCCTATTTGGCAACGTATCCGCAAGGTCGCTATGCCGATTCAGCTAAAGGACTTTACCGCCGCGCTTACTGGATTATTGGCGACGTAGATAATTTATCAAAAACTTACCAACAGGTGATGGCAAACACCGATAGCCTCACTACCCTGCTGGAACTCAGCGATGAAATTGATAATAAACTGCTGGAAAACCAAAACTTTCTGATAGCACCAGAAAGCCCGATGCTAACATTTGTACAGGATCTCAAGCGCCTACGCCCTCATCGCAGTTGGTCAAGATTACCCGAGCTCTCCGCCGAGGACATCGTTGCCCAGCAACCGCTGTTTGAGCAAGCAGGCATGAACAATGAGTTCCTCTATTTGCAGGCTGCCTGGCAGTTCTATCATCAAAAAGACTATGGCACCGTGGTGAATATCATCCCCGCGGCCGTCGATGCCGATCTGACGGATACCACCCGCTTTAGCCTACAGGTATTACGTGGACAGGCATTACAACACTTATCCCGCTGGGATAATGCTGAAGCCCACTGGCGTCACCTGCTGACTCTGAAAACGGATTATACCCAACAGCAATTCCTACAGTTGGCGCTGAGCGAAACGTTAGTGCAATCCTCTCATCCAGAGCGGATTTTTGCTCCAGACAGTCCGGTTAAAAACCTTCGTTTTCGTTCTGCCGTTCTCAAAACCGTTGCCGATGCCGAGCTACTGCGCCAGCAAACCCGCTCCCAACTGTCACATGAAGAACAGGCTATCGCACTGCATACCCTGCTGACCAAATCACTCACGCATGCTGACTACGCCAGCTATCTGAAAGACAGCGTACTTCTCAAGGAAATCGCGCCGTTAAAGAATAATGAAAACATCAGTTGGAATGAGGAAAATCTGGCTGTTTTCTCCTGGGATGGTAGCGATACCGAAGAAGGATACCAATGCCCGGCGTTAGAGAAGGTGGTGAATACCCTGAATCAACGCCCGAACGATGCCCGAGCCATTAACTGCCTTGGCGAGTTCTTCCTGCGAACAGGCAACGATGTTGGATATGACTGGGGCGAGGACACGATGTTAATGACATTAACCGACGCACCGACACAGTTTAAAGGGACAAAATATAATCGACTCGACGGCTATATTCGGGTGATTGCCGATCCCAAAGCGCCGCCGGAAGATAAGAGCTATGCGCTCTATCGTGCGATGTATTGCTATGCACACAGCGGTAATAACGGCTGTGGTCAACAGGACATCAGCAAGGCAACGCGTAAAGCCTGGTTTACCCAACTGAAAACCGAATTTAAAGGCAGCGTGTGGGCAAAACAGCTCAAATATTACTGGTAGCACAGAGGGTTATATTGGCCTGGGCGCTATCATCCAGCGCTCAGGCTGACACCATTACTGTTAATGCTGCCCACTATCAGGATTTCTGGTTATGGGCCGCCGTTCGGCCACAGCCAGTGTTACATCAGGCACAGACGCTGTATCTGCATCAAGGCGAAATTGCCCGTCGGCGAGGAAAAACCATTTTTTTACGTCAGGGGATCCCTCCAAGCAAACTGCGTATTCCCCAGATCTGGCTTTCTTACCGTATGACTACCCTGACGCTTTCGGATGACCATCTCAATCGAATCCTGAAGCGACAAGAAAGCTGGCGTCGTCAGGGTAATCAGGTAAAAGGAATCCAAATCGATTTCGATGCAAAAAGCTACCAACTCGCAGGATATGTCGATTTTTTGCAGCAATTACGCAAAAGATTACCAGCAGACGATCAAATCAGTATTACTGGCTTACTCGACTGGTCAAAAACGGGCGACGTCGCAGAGCTCAACCGTTTGCAAGGAAGCGTGGATGAATTGGTGGTTCAAACCTATCAAGGCTATGGGACAATAACGAATTATTCAGCCTACCTCCCGGCCCTCATGAAGCTGACCATCCCTTTCCGTATCGGGCTGGTGCAACACGGAGAATGGGACAAACAATGGCAGCAACGCTTGGCGGCCTCGCCCTATTATCGTGGTGAGGTCGTTTTTCTGGTGAATCCACCGCTGAAAAAATCGGTTATCAATCAATAAACAACACGAAAAATCTGTGGATTATCAGATGCAGCCGCCAAAACCATTCTGCCGCCAGGCTTCATAGCTGATGATCGCTACCGCATTCGACAGATTCAGACTACGGTTATTAGACTGCATGGGAATGCGGATACGGAAATCCGGCTCGAAACCATTACGGAGCTCGTCCGGCAAACCTGCGGTTTCCGACCCAAATAACAGCACATCACCTGGTTGATACGTTGGCTGGTCATACGGGCGACTGCCTTTGGTAGTACAGGCAAAAATGCGTTTACCCGGAACCGAAGCCAGAAAATCCTGATAGTTCTTATGACGGCTGACGTTCGCCAGATCGTGGTAATCCAGCCCTGCACGGCGTAGTTTTTTCTCTTCAAAATCAAACCCCAGCGGTTCAATCAAATGAAGCGTACAGCCGTTGTTGGCCGCCAGTCGGATAATATTGCCGGTGTTTGGTGCAATTTGAGGCTCATAGAGCGCGATATGGAACATGAGATAACGTCGACCACGAAGGAAAATTCCGCCGCAGTATAGCGCATTCCCACAGGGCAACCCAAAACCTGTACGCTCCAGATTGCGGATTACTCTGTACGACGTTTTCACCCACAGCGATTACACTTAAGGAAATACGTCAGGATAATGTACTGATGAAAATACAATTCGGGCATGTATACCCTAAATAATTCGAGTTGCGTGACAAAACGTTAGCGTTTTGAACAACGCTCTGCGTTGACCCTTTAGGGCAAGGCCCATTTATGGCCTTGTAACGCGGCAACCGAGCGAATCCCCAGGAGCTTACTCAGGTAAGTGACTGGGGTGAGTAAGGGCGGCCAACGCACAAGCAGCTTGAAGTATGACGGGTATAGCCTGTGTGGAGGTTTAATGCAACACGATAAGGCATTATTATTGGCCACCGTTGCCCTGCTCGGCCTACCGCTTCTGGCGAGCGCCAACACGCCGCAAGCGCCCACGCCTCAGCAGCAGTTTGAGAGCGGTATCAGCAGCCAGAAACAGTTGCAGCAGAATATGCAGCAGAGCCAGAAATTACAGCAACAGCAGTTGAATAATCAGCTCCAGCAGCGCAACCAGCAGTTGCAGCAACAACGCCAGCAGCAGCTACAGCAGGATTTACAGCGGTCACAGAGAACTACGCCACCACCGCCGATCAATCAGAACCCTTGATGCAATAGTGGCCTTATAATCGCACACCCATCAGCGTCAAAATCAACGGCGTGGTTAATGCTGCCATTGCCGTTGATAGCAGCAGGCTCGATGCCACCGGGCCACCTAGCACATCGAACTGGCGCGACATCAGATAGACATTCACGCCTATCGCCATTGAACCTAGTAAGACCACGACACGCGTTTCCATTTCCGGCAAACCGAGTGCAATAGCAAGCCCCCAGATCACCAGCGGCTGAACTAGCAGCTTGATCGTACAAATCATCGTACTGATCTGCCAACCGTCGCGCACACGGTATTCGGCTAACCCCATCCCCAGCGCAATAAGTGAGAGCGGAGCCGCAATCTGCCCTAACATCGCAAGCGGTTGTTCAACAAAAGACGGCAATGGCAGGCCAGTCAGGCTAAACGCCGTACCGGACAAAATACCGATAATCAGAGGATTTTTTAACACCCCTACCGCAGTTTTCCCAAATCCACGCAGCGATAGCGCCCCGTTACGCGCCCATTCCACCGATACCGTCACCAGCGTCCACAAAATAAGCCCGTTAAACACCACCACCAACGCAACCGAAGGAATAGCATCTTCGCCTAGCATCAATGTGGCAATAGGCAATCCCAGCATGACGTTATTGGAAAAAATACCGCTTAACGCAAAAAGTGAGCCGGATACCCCATCAAGATGAAAGATTTTCTTTGCGACAATTCGCCCTAGCACAAAAACGATCAGACAACTGCCGAAAAAGGCGATCAATAAACGCGCATCTACTGCCGGACGCTTAGAAAAATCCGACATCAGACGAAACAGCATCGCGGGCATTGCCACGGAAAAGACAAAACGCGTCATGCCATCTGTAATGGCGGTCGGCCATTTACCATAGCGAATCAAGCTATAGCCGAGCGCAATCAAAACAAACAGGGGGAGCGACAGAAAAATCTGGTGCCAAAGCGAAACAATAAATGCGGGCATGACGCCACTTCCTTATTACCGGCACCGAGTCAAAACAGGGAATCACCGTACGCACGCTATGATAGGTGTATCACGCACCGCTCGCACGAAGACAAAAGGCCAGCGTCAGCCGGTTGCGAAGCTTGCCCCAATTAAATCTATCCGGTCAGTGCAGATACAGTCAACGCCCCAATCCAGCAAAGTTTGCGCGCGGGCGGGTTGATTAACGGTATAAACCAGGATGTGTAATCCCGCCGCCTTCAGCGCCGCGGTGCGTTCTGCCGTCAGCAGCTTGTGATTCAGATGGATGGACACACACCCCAGACGCTGCGTTAACGCCAGCCAGTCCTCTTCCCACTCATCCAAAAGCAGCCCACGCGGCAGTTCCGGTACGGCCTGCTGCGCCGCTTCCAGGGCTTCGATAGAGAACGATGACAGCAGCGGTGCAACCGGATGATCGGCCCATAGCTGGCGTGCCGCTAGCGCAATCACTCGCCCCGTTTCGGTTTCATATCCGGTAGTGGGTTTAATCTCGATATTGGCCGCCATGCCGTACTGTGCACAGCGTTTTGCTACTTCCGATAGTAGCGGCAGGCGTTCACCGACAAATTTACGACCGTACCAGCCGCCGACATCCAGCCCAACCAGCTTGTCCCACGGCAGTTCGCCTGCAATACCCCAGCCGTTGCTGGTGCGCTCCAGCGTATCGTCGTGTAGAAGGAAAATCTGACCGTCCTGCGACAGCTTAGCGTCAAATTCGATCATCTTGTGACCAAAACTGGCACCAACATCAATCGCCGCCAATGTGTTTTCCGGTGCCAGTGAACCACCGCCGCGATGGGCGACAATGCTCGGGTAAGGCCAGATTGTTTCCATTATTCCATCCGTAATCCGCTTTGCGAATCAAACAGGTGCCATGAAGACGTCGGCAAATATAGCCAGAGCGTCGAGCCGATGGCGGGACAGTGCTCATAAGAGAGTCGCGCGATCACATTTTGCCCGCCCCATTTGCCGTGCGCTAAATTGTCCGCGCCCAGCAGTTCAAGGGTGTCGATCTGCAACGGAATACCGTCGGTTTCGCGCGTCGTCAGCTGAATATGCTCTGGTCGCACCCCCAGCGTCAATGCTTTACCACGCCACTGCGGCTTCGGTGCCGGTAGCGCCAGCGCAATGTCTTCACCTATTTGAAAGCGGCAACCATCCTCGCTAATACGGCCTGACCAGAGATTCATCGCTGGTGAGCCAATAAAGCTCGCCACAAACAGCGACGCTGGACGCCGATAGATCTCAGCAGGTGCGCCGATTTGCTCGGCAATGCCTTTGTTCATCACGATGACACGCTGCGCCAACGTCATGGCCTCAACCTGATCGTGCGTGACGTACAGACTGGTCGTTTTCAGGCGCTGATGCAGTTGCTGTAATTCGAGCCGCATTTGTACGCGCAGTTTGGCATCCAAGTTTGACAGCGGTTCGTCAAACAGGAACACCGCCGGCTCACGGACAATCGCTCGTCCCATCGCCACGCGCTGACGCTGGCCGCCCGAGAGTTCACGCGGTTTGCGTTGCAGCAGCGACATCAATTCCAGAATGCGCGCCGCATCTTCTACCCGCTCACGAATCTGCGCCTTACCGAAACCACGAATTTTCAGGCCGTAGGCCATATTGTCGAACACGTTCATATGGGGATAAAGCGCATAGTTCTGGAATACCATCGCAATTCCGCGATCTTTTGGTTCCAGATCGGTGACACGTTCGTTATCGATATAGATATCCCCGCTGGTGGTGCGTTCAAGGCCCGCCACCATACGCAGCAACGTGGATTTACCGCAGCCTGACGGCCCGACCATCACCACGAATTCACCGTCCGCAACGTCCAGATCGATGGGTTGGATGATCTGTGTTTTGCCATCGTAAGACTTGGTGACGGCCTGAAGTTTTAAACATGCCATAAGCGTTTCCGAAATTCGTCTTGGTTTATTTTTCGCTGTCGACCAGGCCGCGAACGAACCAGCGCTGCATCAGTAGAACCACCAGCAGCGGCGGCAGCATGGTCAGCAGCATCGCAGCCATCACCTGATTCCACTGGGTCGCGCCATCGCCGGAGGCAATCATGCTTTTAATCCCGGCGACCGCAGTCCCCAAATTGGCATCGCTGACAATCAGCAGCGGCCACAGGTACTGGTTCCAGCCGTAGATGAACGTGATCACAAACAGCGCCGCCAGATTGGTCTTCGACAGCGGTAACACCATGTCGAAGAAGAAACGCATCGGGCTGGCACCGTCGATACGTGCCGCCTCCATCAGCTCATCCGGCAGCGTCATAAAGAACTGGCGAAACAGGAAGGTCGCTGTCGCCGACGCCATCAGCGGCAGCGTTAAACCGGTGTAGCTGTCCATCATGTCCAGCCGCGCGATCACTTCCACCGTGGGGAAAATACGCACTTCCACCGGCAGCATCAGCGTCAGGAAAATCATCCAGAAGAACAGGTTGCGCAGCGGAAAACGAAAATAGACGATGGCGTAAGCGGACAGGATCGAGACGGTAATTTTGCCCACCGTGATCGCCAGCGCCATGACGAAACTGTTGAGCAACATCAGCCCGAACGGCGTGGTGTTGTTGCCTGCACCATGCAGCCAGATATCACGCAGGTTCTCCCACAGGTGAGAACCGGGGATGAGCGTCATGGGAGCCAGAAAGACGTCCTGGTTATCCAACGTGGCGGCCACAAACCCCACGTACAGCGGAAACAGTACGGCGAGAATGCCGACGATCAGCATGACATGGCTGAAAATAGTTAACCCGCGACGATTCTCAATCATTGGCCGTTGACCTTAGTAGATTCACCTTCATTGATAGTTCACCTTCCGTTCAACAAAACGGAACTGAATAACGGTCAGCCCGATAACCAGTAGCATCAGAATCACTGATTGCGCCGCCGAGCTGGACAGATCCAGCCCTGCAAAGCCCTCGCGGTAAATTTTGTAGATCAGCGTGGTCGTCGACTGCACTGGCCCGCCCGCCGTTGCCGCATCGATAATCGGGAAGGTATCGAAAAAGGCGTAGACCAGATTGACCACCAGCAGGAAGAAGCTCACCGGCGAAATCATCGGCAGCACCAGATTAAAGAAGCGCCGCACGGGCCCTGCGCCATCGATCGCGCCCGCTTCCATCAGTGAGCGGGGAATGGATTGCAGCGCCGCCAGAAAGAACAGGAAGTTATAGCTAATCTGCTTCCAGACCGACGCCAGTACCACCAAAAACATCGCCTGACCGCTGTGCTGCGCGTGGTTCCACGTATAGCCCAACAGCCCGAGAAAGTGGGTAATCAGCCCCAGTCCGGGGTTAAACAGGAACATCCACAAGACCGCAGCAACGGCGGGGGCCACGGCATAGGGCAGGATGATTAACGTCTGATACAAGCGGCTGGCACGGATCACATAGTCCACCAGAGCCGCCAGAAAAAGTGAGATCAACATGCCAAACCCAGCGACCAGAAAGCTGAATATCAGCGTGGTGTAAAACGAATCGAGGTAGTAAGGGTTATTGAACAGCTGTCTGAAGTTTTCCATGCCGACAAATTCACTGGATAAGCCAAACGGATCCAAGTTCTGCACCGAATACCATAGCGCCTGACCGGCTGGCCAGATAAAGAAAATCACAGTAATCAGCAGTTGAGGCAACACCAACACATAGGGCAACCAGCTGCTGCGAAAAACGGGGCGGGATGATGTCATGCGGTAGCTCATTACAAACAGAAAAGAAACAGGCCGATTCCCTTCGGCCCGGTATTGCTCAACAGCAGCGTATTACTTTGTCGACTGTTCGAAGCGACGCAGAAGCGCATTGCCGCGTTCTACTGCGCTATCCAGCGCCTGTTGTGGCGTCTTCTTACCTGTCCATACGCTTTCTAATTCTTCATCCGCCACGGTACGAATCTGCGGCATGTTGCCCAAACGCAGACCTTTGGTGAACGACAACGGGGGCTTGTTCAGCATCTGGCGCGTAGCGATATCCGCACCGGGGTTTTTCTCGTAGAAGCCCTGCTTCTGCGTCAGTTCATATGCCGCAGTCGTGATTGGCAGGTAACCGGTTTTCTGGTGCCATTCGGCGGCATTCTCCGGCTCGGCCAGGAACTTCATAAACTCCGCGACGCCTTTGTAGGTCGCAGCATCTTTACCGCCCATCACCCACAGGCTGGCTCCGCCGATAATGGCGTTCTGCGGTGCGCCTTTCGCATCGGCGTCATACGGCATCATGCCGACACCATAGTTGAACTTGGCGTGTTCGCGGATGTTCGCCAGCGAACCGGAAGAGGCCGTGGTGATAGCGCAGTCACCGTTATAGAATTTCTCGGTCGGCTCATCCTTGCGCCCGAAATAGGTGAAATCGCCCTTCTTGTTCATGTCCTGCAACAGCTGAATGTGCTTAACCTGCGTCGGCTTATTGAATTCCAGCACGGCATCGGTGCCGTCAAAGCCGTTGTTCTTGGTCGCAACCGGCAGACCGTGCCAGGCGCTAAAGTTTTCAATCTGAATCCAGCCCTGCCAGCCGCTGGCATAGCCGCACTTCATCCCGGCCGCACGCAGTTTGGCGGTGTATTCCGCCATTTGCTGCCAGGTCTTCGGCGGCTGTTCGGGATCTAAACCCGCCTTCTTGAAAGCATCTTTGTTGTAGTACAGCACCGGCGTGGAGCTATTAAACGGCTGCGATAGCAGGTGGCCACTCTTCGCATCGGTGTAATAGCCGGAGACGGTCGGCACAAACACCGATTCATCGAAAGTAATGCCTGACTCTTTGAAGACTTCATAGACAGGTTTGATGGCTTTACTTGCCATCATGGTCGCCGTACCGACTTCATAGACCTGCAAAATGGCGGGCGCATTCCCGGCGCGGTAAGCCGCAATCCCGGCAGCCAGATTCTGTTCGTAGTTGCCTTTGTAGACCGGCACAATTTTTACATCGCTGTGCGCTTGGTTAAAACGGTCAGCCAGAGCATTCACTTCTTTCCCGAGTTCGCCTTCCATGGAGTGCCAGAAAGGAATGTCTGTCGCGGCCTGCGCACTGGCGCTCATCAGCGCGAATGCCACACACGCCACTGCGGTGCGAATAGCATGTGTTTTACGAATTGTGTTGTTGAACATGCCTGTCTCCTGCAATCAATTAATGCGCCAGCATCACGGTGTTTTTTTGGGCGAAAACAAACATGACATGGGCGTATGACAGAAAAATAACCGGAAGATGACGGGAAAGTGACAGAGGGAGGAGGTCTTCTTATTGGCTACTAAGTAGGCTGTTCTGTGCTACCATCTGTGTTAATAGATAACACAGGAGGTTTTTATGCCTAGAACGACAAGTATTACGATCGGCGAACAACTGGATGATTTTGTCTCCAAATTAATAGATAGCGGTCGCTATAGTTCTACCAGTGAAGTCATCAGGTCAGCACTTCGTCTTCTTGAACAACAAGAATCCAAAACAGAGGCTCTGAAAAAAGCGATTTATGCAGGGGAGCAAAGTGGAGAAAGTTCGTTGACGCTGCGTGAAATTGCAGCAAAAAAGAAGCGCGAACGGAATGTATAAACTCTCTAATCTTGCAGCAGAAGATTTCGCAGGCATCTTTAAGTACACCTACGGCATCAGTCAGGCTGACAATTATACAGAGTCGCTAGAGAATACGCTGATTCTGCTAGCAGAATCCCCTTATATAGGCCAAGAGTACCCTGAAATTAGCCAGGGTGTGCGCCGATTCGATCATAGGCAACACGCTATTTTCTACCGCATACGAGAAGAAGATCTTCTTATCATCCGAATCCTGCATCAGCAAATGGAACCTATGTGCCACTTTTTTGATATTTGAAAAGTGGCTAAATAAGGATGTATTCAATCAATAGCATGCCACCAAGAACAATTATCAGTAATGGCTCTGGCTCTGGTGCTGTTATTCCCATGGCGATTTGCGGCTCATCAGCTCGTTAATGCGAGCCTGGCGCTCTGCGGTGATAGGTGCATCCAACTCGGCCAAAAATTCATCAAACTGTTCGTTGTCCAGAATAAACAAACGTTGATCCAACAAAATGTCCTGCGCCTCGCGACAGGCGGCTTCAAGTATAAAATCGGTACGTGATTTTGACACAAGGTTTGCAGCCATATCGATCAAGTCCCGCTGGGAGGCTTTGGCCCGAATAGTGATTCGCGCCTCTTTAGTTTCCGGTTTCATCATCATGCCTGTGTAGTGAATCTCTCTACAACCCTACATGAAGTGTACAAAAATGCTACACACCGGAACATCACCATACATTCAAACGCGCTTGCTGATTCATTCAGGGCTATTTTCGAATAACATCAACGATAACGGTTTTAGGATCGTTGATAACTGCCCTCACCCCGCCACCAGCACCTCAACACCCATTTTGCTTAGCGCTTCTTTGGCGGCGGCAGGAAGGCCGTCGTCGGTGATGATGCTGTCGAATACATTGAGCGGCGTGGCGAGATGGGTGGCGATACGGCCGTATTTTGAGGTGTCGCACAGCAGGACACGTTTTCTGCTGGCTTCCACCGCCGCGCGTTTCACCACGACTTTATCTTCATTCGGCGTGGACAGACCACGCAGGCTCCATGAGGAGGCGGAGATAAACGCAATGTCGATAAACAGGTTACGCAGTGACTGAGCCACCGCTTCCCCGATGCAGGAGCGATTTTCCCGACACAACGTGCCTCCAGTGTGGATCATACGACACTGACTGGATTCAATGAGGAAATCGGCAATCGCAAAATCGTTGGTAACAATCAGGAGATCGTCGCGTTCAGCCAGTTCGCGAGCCAGCGATAGCGTGGTGGTGCCAGCATCCAGATAAATGCAACTATTCAGTGGGATATGCTGTGCCGCCAGTTTCCCCATCGCCGCTTTCTGCTGGCTGAACATCACCGATTTATCCTGATGTGATGGCTCAATCGCCAACCGTTCAGGCGAGCGCACACCGCCGGAAACACTCAACAGCAGTCCGTCTTGCTCCAGTTTTTGCACATCGCGCCGTACCGTCATATGCGACACACCCAGCCGCTCGGTGAGTTCATTAATACTTACCGCGCCGCGCTCGGCGATCAGCGCCAGAATCTGTTGATGACGTTCTACTGGAATCACGCTGTCCGTTCCCTGTTTGATAATGCTGGTTTGATAAACATTGAGTTTGCTAAAAACTGAGTCTGATAAATATTGTGAGAAACAGCCCATTTAATGACGATAATTATCATAAATTCACGCAACAAACCACGCCAGACATAACAACCTTCCTCATCGCTTGACGCCAAAATGAAAATAACATACTGATATTTAATAGAAACAAAGGGAATCACATTCCCAGTGGGGTTCAGCCACACTAAACCATCACGATCTCAATGTTAATTTATGTGATAAAAATCACCATAACTTGTTCTGATAGTCCTTATATTTAACACCAGAGAACAAAAAATCACTAATTTTAACAAGGCAACCACGATGAAAAAGACTTCTGATTATGCTGTCGCCGTTATCGGTCTGGGTTCCATGGGTTTTGGCGCAGCGGCGTCCTGTATCAACGCCGGCCTGACGACATACGGTGTCGATATCAATCCACAAGCACTGGAACGGCTACGTCAGGCGGGGGCGGCGCAGGCCGATACGCGTATTGATGCCTTCGCTGACAAGCTGGACGCCGTCGTGCTGTTAGTCGTGAATGCCGCACAGGTCAACGGAATTCTGTTTGGTGAACCGCAGGTCGCGGCGAAGCTCAAGCCCAGCACCGTGGTCATGGTGTCCTCCACAATCTCCGCGCAGGATGCCAAAAATATTGAGCAGCGTCTGGCAGAGCATCAGCTCATCATGCTGGATGCGCCGGTCTCCGGCGGTGCGGCCAAAGCCGCCGCAGGTGACATGACGGTGATGGCATCCGGTTCCGATCTGGCCTTCGAAAAACTGAAACCAGTGCTCGATGCCGTCGCAGGCAAGGTCTATCGCATCGGCGAAGAAATCGGGCTGGGTGCGACCGTTAAAATTATCCACCAGCTGTTGGCAGGCGTGCACATCGCCGCCGGTGCAGAAGCGATGGCGCTGGCCGCTCGCGCTGACATCCCTCTGGATATCATGTACGACGTAGTGACGAATGCCGCGGGGAACTCTTGGATGTTCGAAAATCGGATGCGTCACGTGGTAGACGGCGACTACACACCAAAATCCGCTGTGGATATTTTCGTGAAAGATTTGGGATTGGTCACCGACACCGCCAAATCGCTCCATTTCCCGCTGCCGCTAGCCTCCACCGCGTTCAATATGTTCACCTCAGCCAGTAATGCAGGATTCGGTAAAGAGGACGACAGCGCGGTTATCAAGATTTTTAACGGCATTACACTACCGGAAAAGAAGGAGGCACCATGATCAAGCTAGGTGTGATTGCCGACGACTTTACCGGTGCCACGGATATCGCCAGCTTTCTGGTGAATAACGGGTTGCCGACCGTACAGCTCAACGGCGTGCCTCCGGCTGACTTCAAGGTGGAGACGCAGGCTGTGGTCATTAGCCTGAAATCGCGCTCCTGCCCGGCGGAACAAGCCGTGGCGGATTCGCTCAAGGCGCTGGCGTGGCTGCAACAGCAGGGTTGCCAGCAGTTCTATTTTAAATATTGCTCCACCTTCGACAGCACCGCAAAAGGCAACATCGGTCCGGTGACCGATGCGCTGTTGGAACAGCTTGGCGAAACGCAAACCATTATCTCTCCAGCGCTGCCGGTGAATGGTAGAACCGTCTATCAGGGGCACCTGTTTGTGATGGATCAACTGCTGTCTGAATCTGGGATGCGCCACCATCCGGTCACGCCGATGACGGACAGCAACCTGATGCGCGTCATGGAATTGCAGGCTGCCGGGCGCTGCGGACTGGTGCCGTATGCCGTGATGGATCAAGGGGCGGACGCCGTCAAACAGCGGTTGGCGCAGTTGAAAGAACAAGGCATCCGCTATGTGGTGCTGGATACGCTGAACGAACAGCATCTACTCACGCAGGGCGAAGCGCTACGCGATATGAAGCTGGTTACCGGCGGTTCCGGCCTGGCGATTGGTCTGGCACGCCAGTGGGCAGAACCCGCGACACAAATCGGTTCCGCCACCGAAGCCGGCAAGCCGCAATCCGGCGCAGGCGTTGTGCTGTCCGGCTCTTGTTCGGTGATGACCAACAAGCAGGTCGCCCACTACCTGAAACAGGCGGCGGGTCGCGCGGTCGATGTCGCTCGCTGTCTGCAAGACGATGAATCCTACGTGCAGGAACTGGTTGACTGGGTGAAAGCGCATCGTAACGACGCACTCGCTCCGCTACTGTACGCCACATCCTCACCCGATGAACTGGCGAAGATTCAGCAGCGCTGGGGGGCAGAAGCCAGCAGTCAGGCGGTAGAGAAACTGTTTGCCGCCGTTGCCCGTCAGCTTCAGCAAGATGGCTTCCAGCGCTTCATCATCGCGGGCGGTGAAACCTCCAGCATCGTGGTACAGACGCTGGGCATTCACGCGTTCCATATCGGGCCGTCTATTTCCCCCGGAGTGCCGTGGGTGCGCTCCACCAATCATCCGCTCTCGCTGGCGTTGAAATCCGGCAATTTCGGCGATGAAGACTTCTTTGCCCGTGCCCAAAAGGAGTTTGCCGCATGAGTGAAAAACACCACAGAGCTGAAGCAGACCTGAATCGCGAGCAACACGCACGTGAGGAAATGGTCAAGCTGGGCGCGTCCTTTTTCCAGCGCGGCTACGCTACCGGTTCGGCAGGTAACCTCTCACTGTTATTGGATGACGGCACGCTGCTGGCAACACCGACCGGCTCCTGCCTCGGCGAACTGGATGCCGAGCGGCTGTCCAAAGTCAGCATGAGCGGCGAGTGGATCTCTGGGGATAAACCGTCGAAAGAAGTCAGCTTTCACCTGTCGATTTACCGTAACGATCCTGACTGTAAGGCGATCGTTCACCTGCACAGCACCTATCTGACTGCACTTTCGTGCTTGGAAGGGTTGGATACGCAGGATGCTATCAAACCGTTCACGCCGTATGTGGTGATGCGTGTCGGCAAAGTGCCCGTCGTGCCTTATTACCGTCCCGGCGATGCGCGGCTAGGCGAGGATCTGGCGAAGCTGGCCTCACGCTACAAAGCATTCTTATTGGCTAACCACGGCCCCGTCGTCACAGGTAAGGGTCTGCGTGCGGCGGCAGACAACATGGAAGAGCTGGAAGAAACCGCCAAGCTGATTTTTATTCTCGGTGATCGAAAAATTCGCTACCTCACCGCTGACGAAATTACCGAGCTCTCTTGATGAGTGACTTTTTACTGAGCTATGGAGTTAACCATGCCTAAATTTGCTGCCAATCTTTCTATGCTGTTTACTGACGTGCCGTTTCTCGATCGTTTTAAAGCCGCTGCCGATGCGGGTTTCACCTCTGTCGAGTACCTGTTTCCTTATGAATATCCGGCACCACTGCTGGCGGAAAAGCTGCGGGAAAATGGCCTGAAGCAGGTGCTGTTCAATACCGCGCCCGGCAATATTGCGGCGGGGGAATGGGGTGTCTCTGCCCTGCCCGACCGTATTGAAGATGCCCGCCGGGATATCGATAACGCTCTGGAATATGCGCTGGCGCTGAATTGCCCTTCGGTGCTGGTGATGGGCGGCGTCGTCCCACCCGGTGAAGACCGTGCTGCCTATCAGCAAACCTTCATCGATAACCTGCGCTACGCCGCCGACAAATTTGCGCCACACGGCATCAATATCATGATTGAGGCACTGAGCGCGAAGGTGAAACCGAATTACCTGTTCGCCAGCCAGTATCAGGCGTTGGAATTAGCCAATCTGATCGACAGGCCGAACGTTTATATCCAGCTCGATTTCTTCCACGCGCAAATTGTCGATGGCAACCTGACGCAAATTATTCACGATTTGGATAGTCGCATCGGACATATTCAAATTGCCTCAGTGCCCGCACGTCATGAACCCGATGAGGGGGAAATTAATTATCCGTTCATTTTTGCCGAATTAGATCGCGTGAATTATTCCGGCTGGGTTGGCTGTGAATATAACCCACGAGGTAAAACGGAAGACGGATTAGGATGGGCTAAAACTTGGCTGGAGAAAAAACACTAACTAACTTATTACAGGAAATAATATTAACACCAGAGAAATAGTCGTTAGACGCAAATAAATAAAAAAGAATAGGTCAGACTCCTGTATGTATTACAGGAGTCGAGGCATCCCTTTATTCAAATAAAACAATAACCCAATACCTTTTCAGCCTCTGAATTGAAAAATGGGTCAATGAGGATAAGAACATGGCCACCTCGCTCTTACTCTGCATCGCTATCGCCGGGGTATTACTCCTGCTGCTGATGGTCATTAAATTAAAAATTCAGCCTTTTGTCGCCTTATTAGTGGTTAGCCTATTGGTTGCACTGGCAACAGGTATACCCACAGAAGAAATAATGAAAGTAATGACCAGTGGGATGGGTGGGGTACTCGGTTCGATCACCATGATCATTGGGCTGGGAGCTATGCTGGGGAGGATGATCGAAATTTCCGGCGGCGCTGAATCGCTGGCAAGAAAATTCACGCAAACACTGGGAGAAAAGCGCGTTATTGCTGCACTGACGATGGCGGCATTTATTCTCGGTATTCCAGTATTCTTTGACGTTGGATTTATTATTCTGGCTCCCATTATTTATGGCTTCGCCAAAGTCGCCAAGGTCTCCCCGCTTAAATTCGGTCTGCCTGTTGCTGGCGTAATGCTGACTGTCCACGTCGCTCTACCTCCTCATCCCGGCCCGGTTGCCGCAGCCAGCCTATTAAAAGCGGATGTGGGTTGGTTGACCATATTAGGTCTGGCGATCTCTATTCCTGTCGGTATTATTGGCTTCTGGGTTGCCAAGTATCTCAACCGTCGCCAATACGCCTTATCTGTTGATGTATTAGAGCAATTACAATTAGCGAAGACGGAAGACAAAAGTGAGATAACACCGCATAACAATGCGCCTTCCGCCAGTCTGGTAACCGCGCTGATCGTCATCCCTATCGCGATTATTATGCTCGGCACCGTTGCTGCGACGTTATTCCCAGCGGGCCACCCGCTACGTAATATCACCACATTAATCGGCTCCCCTGCCGTAGCGCTGCTCATCGCACTTGCACTGGCATTCTACTTTATCGCCATGCGCAGGGGTTGGTCGCTTGAAAAGACTGGAAACGTCATGGGTGATGCGATGCCTGCTGCTGCCGTCGTCATTATGGTGACCGGTGCGGGTGGCGTATTTGGCAAAGTGCTGGTGGAATCGGGTGTGGGTAAAGCGCTGGCGGATACGCTGACCAGCATTCACCTGCCGCTGGTACCGGCTGCGTTTATTTTGTCGCTGGCGCTGCGTGCTTCGCAAGGTTCAGCTACCGTCGCCATTCTCACCACCTGCGGCCTGCTGAGCGAAGCCGTCAGCGGCCTGAATCAGATGCAACTGGTGCTGGTGACGCTTTCTGCCTGCTTTGGTGGGTTGGGATTGTCACACGTGAATGACTCCGGTTTCTGGATCGTCACCAAGTATCTGGGGCTGTCCGTTGCTGACGGTCTGCGCACCTGGACAGTGCTGACAACGATCCTCGGGCTGGCTGGATTCCTCTTCACCTGGGCCTTGTGGTTGGTGATGTAACGGTTTGTTGGGGCAAACATGGAAAAACCGCTGAGAATTCAGCGGTTTTTTACATTAACAGCTCAGTGAGCAACCATTACAGTGCCCGACGCAGGCGAGCAACCGCTTCATGCATCTGCTCATCCGTTGCAGTCGCAAAAGAGAGACGCAACGTCGAATAATCAGGGCTGTCGGGGAAGAAAAATTCACCGGGAACAAATACCACGCCCTGATTAAGCGTCTGCTTCAGCCACGCCGTAGTATTGAAATCCTCGCGGAATTTCGCCCACAGGAACATCCCGCCTTTCGGCTGATTAAAGGCGATCACATCACCTAATTCCTGTTCAATCAGTTGCGCCAGCAGTTCACCCTTGTGCTTATAAGCAAAGCGGATCTTCTCGATTTGCGTGCCCAGGCGCCCTAGCCCCAAATAACATTCTGCGACCGCCTGTGACAAAGCGCTGGCATGAAGATCTGCCGCCTGTTTAATGATCGCCACTTTGTGCAACAGCCACTGTGGCAGGATCGCCCAACCTAAGCGTAATCCCGGTGCCAGCACCTTTGAAAACGTAGAGGTATAGAGCACATAATCCGTGCTACCCAGCGTTTCCAGGGCCAACTGGAACAGCGTCGGATGACGTTCTTCCGTGAAACGCAATTCGCCGTACGGATCGTCCTCAATAATGACAAAACCATAACGCTCAGCCAGCGCAACCAGCTTCTCACGGCGCTCGTAACTGAGTGTCACCCCGCTGGGATTGCCAAAATTCGGGACAATATATACCCCTTTAATGCGCTGCTTTTTCAGCAACGTTTCCAGTTCATCCACCACCATGCCGTGTTCATCCGATGATACGGACATGACCTGCGCTTGTGCCAACTGTAACGTTTGCAAGGCCGCAAGATAAGTTGGACGTTCAACCACAAAGACATCGCCTGGATCGACCATCGCACGCATGATAAGGTCCAGCGCCTGCTGCGACCCCGCTGTCACCACGATATCTTCTGCCTGCGTCTTCACACCACGCACCGCACACAGTTCAGCAATACGTTCACGCAGTACACCGCTACCTTCCGTTAAACCATACTGAAATGCCGTTTTCGGCTGTTCAGTAATAGCTAACTGTGTCGCCTGGTTTAACCCTTCGAAATCAAACAGTGCATCGGAGGGAATCCCGCCAGCGAGCGAGATAATGTTGTCCATCTTGCTGTGTTTAAGCAATTCACGAATCGCGGAGCTTTTTAACTGAGCGATGCGGTGCGCCAGTAACCCTTCATTGGACATTTTTCTTCAACCCCTATAACAAAACAGGCCGGAGAACCGGCCCGATACCTATTCTATACACTAAATAATTCGAGTTGCATGAAGGCGGCAAGCGAAGGAACCCCGATGAGCTTACTCAGGTAAGTGATTCGGGTGAGTGAGCGCAGCCAACGCACAAGCAACTTGAAGTATGACGGGTATATACACTTAAACGCTAAATCTTATCCACCCAGATAAGCTGAGCGAACCGCTTCATTCGCCAACAGTGCTGCACCCGTATCCTCAAGTACAACATTGCCATTTTCAAGCACATAGCCACGATCAGCCAGACGCAGAGCCTGATTTGCATTTTGCTCTACCAGGAAGATAGTCATGCCTTCTTCACGCAGTTGCGCAATAGTATCAAAAATCTGCAAAATGATGATGGGAGCCAATCCTAGAGAAGGTTCATCCAGCAACAAGAGACGCGGCTGACTCATCAGTGCTCGTCCAATCGCCAGCATTTGCTGCTCACCACCAGACATGGTGCCCGCACGCTGAACTCGTCGTTCATACAGACGCGGGAATAAATCATAGACCCGTTCAATACGTTGCTGATATTGATGACGCTCGGCAAAAAAACCGCCCATCGCCAAATTTTCTTCAACGGTCATCCGGGAAAAAACACGACGACCTTCAGGCACGATAGCGATGGCTTCTCGCATAATCTGCGCCGTTTGCCAGTGGGTAATCTCTTTGCCGTCGAACATGATGGTGCCTTCCGACGCACGAGGATCGCCACAGAGCGTTCCCAGCAACGTGGTTTTACCCGCACCGTTGGCACCAATTAGCGTTACAATTTCGCCTTGTTCAATGTGCAGGCTAACCTGATGCAACGCCTGAATTTTGCCGTAGTGGGCAGAAACCTGATTAAATGACAGCATAACGTTATCCTTCACCCAGATAAGCACGGATTACATCCGGGTTATTACGAATTTCAGCAGGCGTGCCATGCGCCAGCGGTGTTCCCTGATTGACGACATAGATGCGATCGGAAATCCCCATCACCAGTTTCATATCGTGCTCAATCAATAACACGGTCACATTATGGCTGCCCCGCAATTCCGCAATAAGCTGGTCCAGCTCTTCGGTTTCTTTCGGGTTGAGGCCAGCCGCTGGCTCATCCAGCATCAATAGTTCAGGACGCGTGACCATGCAACGGGCGATTTCCAACCGACGCTGTTGACCATAAGCCAGGTTGCCTGCCTGGCGGTTAGCCAGTTCCAGCAGGCCGATACGCTCTAGCCAAACGGCGGCGCGATCCTGAGCATCCGCTTCAGCACGACGAAACCCGGGCGTCTTCAGCAATCCGGCAAACACGCCGCTTTTCAGATGCTGATGCTGCGCAACCAGCAGGTTTTCTACCACGGTCATTTCACGAAACAGGCGTACATGCTGGAATGTCCGCACAACCCCCATACGCGCAATCGCCTGCCCTGGTAACCCTTCCAGATGACGATCGCGCAACATGATCGTGCCGCCACTCGGGCGATAAAAACCGGTTAGACAGTTGAATACCGTCGTCTTCCCTGCACCATTCGGGCCGATTAACGAAACGATTTCACCCGCATGAATATCCAGTTCCACGTTGTTGACGGCCAGCAGACCGCCAAAACGCATCATCAGACCTCTCACTGATAATAATGGCTGCGTCGTACTCATGCCTGCTCTTCCTTATTCGCGACTTTCAGCTTCATTTGCGGACGCTTCATCGGCAATAAGCCTTGCGGACGCCAAATCATCATCAGTACCATTAACGCACCCAGCAACAACATGCTGTACTCATTTAAGTCGCGCATCAATTCACGGGAAACCACCAGTAGAATCGCGGCAAGAATCACGGCGAACTGTGAACCCATCCCGCCTAATACAACGATCGCGAGCACAAACGCCGACTCGGCAAACGTGAAAGACTCTGGGCTGACAAACCCCTGACGCGCCGCAAACAACGTACCGGCAAACCCGGCAAACGCGGCACTGATCGTAAAGGCGGTTAGTTTGATGCGGGTTGGGCTAAGGCCTAGCGAACGGCAGGCGATTTCGTCATCGCGCAACGCTTCCCACGCACGACCAAGAGGCATACGTAACAGGCGATTAATCACAAACAATGTGAATATCACCAACAGCAACGCCACCAGATAGAGGAATATGATGCGGTCACTGGGATCGTACTTCAGACCAAAGAAATGATGGAACGTATCCCAACCGTCGCGAGCACTACGACTGAACTCCAAACCAAAGAAGGTCGGTTTCGGGATCTGACTGATACCATTCGGCCCACCGGTAATTTCGGTATTGTTCAAGAGTAAAATACGAACAATTTCACCGAACCCTAACGTGACAATCGCCAGATAATCACCGCGCAGACGTAATACCGGAAAACCAAGCAGGAAGCCGGACAGCGCAGCGGTTATACCCGCCAGCGGCAAACTTTCCCAGAACCCTAAGCCATAATAATGATTGAGCAGCGCGTAGGTGTACGCGCCAATGGCGTAAAAACCGCCGTAGCCCAGCACCAGCAAACCCGACAGGCCGACAACTACGTTCAGCCCCAACCCCAGCATGACGTAAATTAGCGTGAGGGTCGCAATATCGACCGTACCGCGAGAAACCAGAAACGGCCAGGCAACCGCCGCAATGATTAACAATGCAGCCAACAGCTTCTGACGCGGCGTACTACCATCAAAACTTGGCAAAACCAACGAGGGACCAGAAAACTTCTTCATACCCGCCAGAAAGAACGGGCGAATAAGCTGGAAGAAGAACACCACGATGCAGCCCGCGCCAATCCAATACCAGCGAACTTCATCCGCCCCCCGAACAACCAACTTGGTGCCGTCCAGACTCAGCTTCATGCCCATTAAGAACGCGGCAAGAACCAATAACATAAATGCGGAGAGAATCGCATTGAACAGGTTGAGTTTCTTCATACTTTTTCAACCTCAGGACGACCAAGAATTCCCGTAGGCATCACCAGCAGAACCACAATCAGTAACGCAAATGACACCGCATCCTTGTACTCCGTACTCAGGTAGGCAGACGTCAGCGCTTCTGCGACGCCCAAAATCAGCCCGCCGATCATCGCGCCAGGAATACTGCCAATGCCACCTAATACCGCAGCAGTAAACGCTTTCATACCGGCCATAAAGCCAATATACGGGTTAATCACGCCGTAGAACTGACCCAGCAGCACACCGGCGACCGCCGCCATTAACGCACCAATCACAAAAGTTAACGAAATGACACGGTCGGTACTGATCCCCAGAAGGCTGGCCATCTTCAGATCTTCCGCACAGGCCCGACACGCCCTCCCCATCCGTGAATAGCGAATGAACAGCGTCAGAGCCAACATAGCGAGGAAAGTCACAATCCAAATGGTTAACTGCATGGTACTGATCGTCGCGGCAAAACCATTAGCTTCACCCAAGACCCACTGTCCTGTAATCATGCTAGGGAGTGCGACGTCGCGAGAACCCTGATTCAAACTGACGTAGTTTTGCAGGAAAATAGACATCCCGATGGCAGAAATCAGTGCGATCAGGCGCTTAGACGTTCTTACCGGTCGATAGGCGACCCGTTCAATACTCCAGCCGTAGGCGCTGGAAATCACCACCGCAGCGACGAAAGCGACGCTGATCAAAATCCAGCTCGCATCAATGCCCATCATCATCAGGGCGGCAATCACAATAAAAGAAACATAGCTACCGATCATGTAAACCTCGCCGTGTGCGAAGTTAATCATGCCGATAATGCCGTAAACCATCGTGTAGCCAATGGCAATCAGCGCATAAGTACTGCCCAACGTCAGACCGTTGAACATCTGCTGAAAAAAGTAAAGGAACTGCTCGGACATACCTTAACCTTAGATTCTGCCCCCGCGCCATACGGCAACAGGGGCATCGGTATTGAGGGATTAATACAGGATCAATTGATAACGATGCTGGCCTCTATGTTAAACACGCTGCCAAAACCGCCTCTCTCGATCGTTACTTCGCTGCGCTGGAGGTACCGTCCGCATGCCACTCGAATACACCAAACTCAAACCCTTTCAGGTCGCCTTTCTCATCCCAGCTCAGTTGCCCCATCACAGTATCGACAGGTTTGGCCTTCAAATCGCTGACTAATGCTTCCGGCTCCATGCTGCCACTACGCTGCATCGCCGTTGTCAGGGATTGTAGTGCGGCGTAGGTGGTCCAGACAAACGGACCAGTTGGGTCCAGTTTTTTCGCTTTCAGCGCATCAACGATCGGTTGGTTGGCGGGTACCTGGTCGTAGCGTTTCGGCAACGTCACCAACATACCTTCAGACGCTTCACCCGCGATATTAGATAAAGAAGAGTTACCTACGCCTTCAGGTCCCATAAATTTCGTCGTCATGTTAGCCTGACGCGCCTGACGCATGAGTTGCCCCATTTCCGGGTAGTAACCACCGAAATAAACGAAATCGACGTTTTCTTTCTTCAAACGAGCAACCAGTGAAGAGAAATCCTTATCACCTGCGGTCACCCCTTCAAACAATACGACATTCGCGTTGGCCTTCTTCAGGTTATCCTGAACAGAGCGTGCCAACCCTTCACCGTACTGCTGTTTGTCATGTATAACGGCAATGCGTTGGGGTTCCACCGTTTCAATAATATACTTCGCGGCTGTTGGCCCCTGATCGGAGTCCAGCCCCGTGGTACGCAACACCATTTTGTAGCCGCGGGTGGTCAAATCAGCGTTAGTCGCGGCGGGCGTAATCATGATCACCCCCTCTTCTTCATACGTGTCAGAGGCTGGTTGAGTGGAAGATGAGCATAAATGGCCGATCACATAACGAATACCATCGCTAATGACTTTGTTGGCGACCGCAACAGCTTGTTTTGGATCGCAAGCGTCATCGTATTCCACACCAACCAATTTATTACCGTTAATACCGCCTTTCGCGTTGATATCAATAATGGCTTGGCGTGCGCCAATAAATTCCATATCACCATATTGCGCAACAGGACCCGACATGGCTCCCACAACGGCAACCTTGATATCCTCCGCACTCGCAGCATGGCTCAACGCCACGGCCATACATCCCATCAGCAATACTTTGCCTTTACTGAATTTCATTAGATCACCCCATCTTCATTATGGTTATTGCTGAGAAAACGACCGCCCCCGTCATAACCTAACTTTTTTCTTATAAGTAAGAACAGGTTATGGTTATTATTGGCAATATTTTCTAATAAGGCTTTATTTTTCATATTATTAAACAGGAATATTATGCTACAAATCAACTCACACTCGCAGAAACAAGCGAGGCAAACAGCATAAAACACTCACCTTAAACGCCAGCTTTTAATCTATATATAGTCAGTTATGCTACTTTGTGCATTAATTTTTGATGTATTACTCGAAAAATAACCGTCAGAAAAAACATTTTTCCCTGCTTGTGACGGCCTATAAAGAATGGACAGTTCGTCACCATAAAAAATCGCATGACGGTGACGTAATAAAACGGCTACATTATTCTTCACTCATTTTATGGAGTGCCAGTCAATGAAACTAACCGTTGAATGTCTCACCCAATTTAGTGATCAGGATAAAATCGATCTGTCTAAAATCTGGCCTCATCAGAATCTCGAACGCCTGGAAGAAAGCCTTAATGTGAACCGTCGATTATTTGTCGCACGCTTCAACGATCGCTTGTTAGCTGCGGTGATGATTGAGGTTGAAGGTGAATATGCTGAATTGAGCGATTTACTGGTGCGTGACGCAACCCGACGGCGCGGTGTCGGGCTCTATCTGATAGAGGAAGTTCGTAAACAACTACCGGACGTCAAGGAGTGGTGGCTGGCGACGGCAGATCATGCGGCGGTCAAAGAAGATGTGCTGGCAAAGTTCATGATTAACTGCGGCTTTTCACCGGTATCCGGTGGCTGGCGCTACATCCGCAATCAGTATTAAAAAAAATGGTCAGGCTTTTTACCTGACCATTTTTTCATTCTGACTATCGTTTAGGCTTCAATCGCCGCACGTAGCTTTTTCATCGCATTCTTTTCTAGCTGCCGTACCCGCTCTGCGGATACGCCGTAAGTGTCTGCCAATTCCTGCAAGGTGGATTTATTATCATCATCCAGCCAGCGAGCGCGGATAATATGCTGGCTACGTTCATCAAGGCTCTGTAACGCATCCGTCAGCTTATCTGCCGCATGGTTCTCCCAGTTGTCCTCTTCAATGCCATCAGCAAAGTCAGAAGATTTATCCTGCAAGTACAACATGGGCGAAACGGCTTTACCATCATGGGTTTCTTCGTCCGGCGTCGGATCAAAGGCCATGTCCTGCGCGGCCATACGTGATTCCATTTCACGAACATCTTTACTGGTCACGCCAAGCTCGCGAGCAACCAACTCAACCTCATCCTGGTTGAACCAGCCAAGACGTGTTTTAGACTTACGCAGGTTAAAGAACAGCTTGCGCTGTGCTTTCGTGGTCGCGACTTTGACAATACGCCAGTTACGCAGCACGTACTCATGAATTTCTGCTTTAATCCAGTGCACGGCGAAAGAAACCAAACGCACGCCCACTTCTGGGTTAAATCGACGCACCGCCTTCATCAGGCCGATGTTACCTTCCTGGATCAAGTCCGCCTGCGGCAAACCATAGCCTGAATAATTACGGGCAACGTGAATAACAAAACGCAGGTGCGACAAAATGAGCTGCTTAGCGGCATCCAGATCGCCCTGATAATGCAGCCGTTCAGCCAGCGCCCGCTCTTCCTCCGCCGTCAGCATTGGATAGGCATTGGCGGCGCGAATATAACCTTCCAGACTGCCCTGGGGAACTAAGGTGAAAGTTTGCATATCTTTAGTCATTCAACCCCTCTCATTACTACCGTTACGTGACACTTTTTCAGTCAATCTGTCAACACGACAGATATAGACAAGGCGCTATTCTAACACCACGCTAGCATCGCGTTTTATGTTAATGCGCTAAAAACGCGCTCTGGATTCAGACTGTGATTTTCTTCACAAGTTCCAAACCTATTGCGCCATTACTTTACACCGTAATATATCAAAAAAAGCTATTGCGGTGTAAAGCGACGTAAATGTTGAACCGTCGCCAACCAGGCCGCCAGCCAACCGATCATTCCGGCAACCAGCAATAGCAACAGAGACTCATCCCAGCTCAGACCTTTCACGGTAAAGGTCGTACCGAATACGGATGCGACCTGCGCGACGACAGAACTGAGTTTCCATACCAGCGCCTGAGACAGGATCAACGATAGTACAGCGCCACCGAACCCCATGACTGCGCCACCATTCAAGAACGGACGCAGGATAAAACCATCGGTTGCACCGATCAGCTTCATCACGTTAATAGTTTCCCGACGACTAAAGATGCTCAGACGCACGCTGTTACCAATCACTAAAAATACGGCGATCACCATCAATATACCAATCGTTGCCGCAATTTGGCCGACGAGGCTAGTCAAAGCGATCAATCTGGCAAACCAGCTATCGTCCATCCGTACTTCATCCACACCTTCCGTCGTCGCTACCCGATCGCGCAATGTCGTTAAGGTGTCAGCGCCCTGAAAACTCATGTTGGGGGTAATAATCGCTACAGCAGGCAGCGGGTTTTCCTCCAGCATATCCAACGCCCCACCAAAACCAGACCAGTTGCGAAACTCGCCCATCGCCTCATCGCGCGACAGGTAATTCACTTTTTCGACACCGTCTTCAGACTGAAGCCGAGCGATCACCGCTTGTGCCGCATTATCATCCAATGATTTATCCAGATACACGGTCAGCTGTGGTGAGGGATACCACTGGGTAGCCGCTTCACTAACGTTCTTCCACACCAGGTAGCAAATACTGGGCAACGCCAGAGAAATGGCGATAACCATCACCGTCAGCAATGTTGCCAATGGTTGGCGCAACATATCATGCAGCGTATTTGCCCAGGCGTAACGCCATTGTTCCTGCCATCCACCACGTAATGCCTTAGCCTTCATACCCGGTTTCTTCGCGTTACGGATGTTATTCGCCATGATGATTTCCCCCAATCATGCGACCATCGGATAGCGTCAGAACCCGATAATGACGACGAGCAATCAACCCGGTATCGTGGGTTGCCATCAACACCGTCACGCCAACCCGGTTAAACTCTTCAAACAAACGCAAAATCCCCTCGGACAGCGCATCATCCAGATTACCCGTTGGTTCGTCCGCCAATAATACCGCGGGCTTATTCACCACCGCACGCGCAATGCCGACCCGTTGCTGCTCTCCGCCTGAAAGCTGGATTGGATAATTTCGGGCTTTATCCAGTAGCCCAACCTTATCCAACGCCGCCGAAACCCGACGACGAATGTCCTCGCTGCTGGCCCCTGAAATGATCAGCGGCATCGCTACGTTGTCATAAACGGTCCTTTCCATCAGTAAATGGTGATCCTGAAAGATCATTCCGATCTGGCGACGTAGAAAGGGAACCTCGCTTTTCCTCAACCGGCTGATATTGTGCCCACCAAAAAGAATTTGGCCTGCGCTAGGTCGTTCAATACCACAAATCAGTTTTAACAGCGTACTTTTCCCGGCACCGGAATGGCCGGTCAGAAACGCCATTTCTGCCGGACGCAAATGGAAATCGACCCCTTGTAGCGCTTGGCGTCCACCGAGATACGCTTTACTGACTTGTTCAAAACGAATCATCCGTTTTAATCCTCTCGGGCAAAAAGTGCCTCAATAAAATCATCAGCCTTAAATGGCCGTAAATCTTCGATGCCTTCCCCAACGCCGATATAACGGATTGGAATACCGAACTGATCGGCAATGGCAAAAATGACTCCGCCTTTGGCGGTGCCATCCAATTTGGTCAACACAATCCCCGTCAGGCCGACAGCTTCATTGAATAGCTTGGTCTGGCTCACGGCGTTCTGTCCAGTACTGGCATCCAATGTCAGCATCACTTCATGCGGTGCATCTTCATCCAGCTTTTTCATCACACGCACAATCTTTTTCAACTCTTCCATCAGATGTGCTTTGTTTTGCAATCGACCAGCGGTATCCGCAATCAACACATCAACACCACGCGCTTTAGCAGCCTGAATGGTATCAAAAATGACAGAGGCGGAGTCTGCGCCCGTATGCTGCGCCACCACCGCAACGTTGTTGCGCTGACCCCAAACCTGAAGCTGTTCCACTGCGGCAGCACGGAACGTATCCCCCGCTGCCAACATGACCGATTTCCCCTGAGCCTGAAACTGACGCGCCATTTTCCCGATCGTGGTAGTTTTACCAACGCCGTTCACCCCTACCATCAGGATGACATAAGGCGTCTTGCCTTCAATATTCAGCGGCTCATCAACCTTAGCAAGAATGGTCGACATTTCTTCTTTTAGCTTAACAAAAAGCGTATCAGCATCTTTCAGCTGTCGACGATTAGCGTGTTCCGTCAGACTGGTAATGATCTTGCGAGTGGTCTCTACCCCAACATCGGCAACCAACAGTTGCTCTTCCAGTTCATCAAACAAATCATCGTCAATTTTCTTACCGCGAAACAATCCGATAAATCCTGAACCCAGATTTTGACGCGTTTTTATCAGACCACGTTTCAGACGGGCAAAAAATCCTTCTTTCGTCGGGCGTTCCTGCTCCTGCAATACCGGCGCTGACGCAACAGGGGCGTCATCCTCTTCAGGCACATCCTCAGGCCGCTCATCTTCATGCGACGAGCTAATCTGTTCAGACTCGGCAATTTGCGCGGGTTCAACCTGTTGTTGTTGCGGCTCAGACGGTTCAGCCTCCACAGCCATCTCGTCTTCTGCCTGTTCGGCATCAGGTATCAATTCCACAGCGTCAGTATGCGGCGTCTCCGAGGAGGTCAGCGCAACCGGAGTCTCACTGTTTGGTTCAGCGATATCATCATGATGACTGCGATCAGGCGATTCATTCGTCGTTGTTTCTGGCAATACGGCAGAGGCATCCTGAACGTCCGTTGGTTCTTGCGGTTGCTCTTTTTGTTCTTCCTCTTGTCGACCTAATCCCAGCCAGGAGAAAAACCCGCGCTTCTTTTCTTTTGTCATGTTGCAATCGCGCTCCACGCCGCTTCGCGCAGCGAATCAATGAAAATCATCGTTAAACCACAAGTTTAACACTTTCCTGCCAACAGCAACACGCAGGCAACAGGGCCAAAAGAAGACAATCTCCGTAACGAAGTATGTCGGCGACCCTACACTTTTGGCTTATGTTACTTAAACAAACCGATCTTAACATTCCCTCTACACCTAACCGTCGTTAGAATAGCGCCAGAATTTTCCTGACTACGCCGATCGGTAACACGGCACACCAACCAATCTACGAGCTATGGCTAAAAAAAACGCATCATCAGCCGCCGGACAAATCCGAATTATCGGAGGTCAATGGCGCGGCAGAAAACTTCCGGTTCCCGAAAGCCCAGGTTTACGACCGACAACCGATCGGGTGCGTGAGACGTTGTTTAACTGGTTAGCCCCAGTGATTCAGGAGGCCCGTTGTCTGGATTGTTTTGCTGGTAGTGGTGCATTGGGACTAGAGGCTCTCTCTCGTTATGCGGCCCATGCCACATTATTGGAAACCGAACGAGCGATAGCGCAACAATTAACGCAGAATCTGGCGCTGCTACGAGCGGAAAATGCGCGAGTCATCAATACCGATACGCTACGCTGGCTGGCTCAGGCGGGTGAGCCTTTCGATGTTGTGTTTCTCGATCCACCATTTCGCAAAGACTTATTGAACAACACGCTTTCATTGTTGGAACAGCAAGGCTGGTTGGCAGCAGAAGCCTGGATCTACGTGGAAACCGAGGCAGAGAACACGCAGTTGGCTATACCGGATAACTGGCAATTACACCGCGAAAAAATCGCCGGTCAAGTTGCCTATCGTTTATACATTCGCCAATGATTTTTTCAGCGACCCATTGTTAAAAAGAGTAAGGGGCACATGATGATATGGATTAATCTGGGGCGACTGTTGATGCTGGGCGTATGGGGATTTCTGATTTTAAATCTGATTCAGCCGTTCCCCAAGCCACTCAATATTTTCATGATAGTGGCGATGTTATTTACGATCCTGATGCATGGCTTCCAATTGCTGTTACTGAAATCCAGTCAGCCGAAGGGGAACACGCCACTTAGCCGAGCCTTACAGGCCCGCATTTTTTTATTTGGCGTATTTGAACTGCTGGCATGGCAAAAGAAACAGCCTAAACATCCCCCGAAACCGTGACTTTCACGATGCTCGGGGAGCAAAACTGACGACCAGCCAACAGCACAATCAAGACAAATGCGCCGAGTAACAGAAACGGGAATTCGTCCATCCGTCAGGGCTTTTTACCCGGCAGATAAGGGAAGTTCGTCACGTTATCGCCCAAATCTGAAATCTGGGCGCTGCCTTTTTCCGTCACGGCATCAATACGAATAATCGCCTGTAAAGGAATAAAACTGCGGCTAACGCCAGAAAACTCCGTTTTGAGCTTTTCTGTAGAAGGATCAACCAATACCGTTGACTGGCTATCGAAAACAAAATCAGCAATTTCAATAAAGCCGAACAAACTGCTCGACACTAACTCGCGCACATAAAGCTGGTAATTTTTACCGTTATTAATAAATTGAATACGATACAGTGCGGATTCATTACTCATTCAACACCACTCTCCTTCAACAGACGTGACGACGCTCATCTGTAGTAAAAACAGGCCGATAAAATAACATGAAGCGTAGGTATTCGCATCCGTCTCACCGGATGTTGTTTATACTGATATTCATCCCCTGCATTGAACCAAGAAAGGGCTAAACCTGACATTATCCTCCAATAAGGACAATCTATGCTTTGGTCATTTATTGCCGTACTGCTCTCTGGTTGGTTATACGTAGATGCCAGCTACCGTGGCCCGGAATGGCAACGCTGGCTATTCAAACCGGTCACATTATTGCTTTTACTCGCATTAGCCTGGCAAAACCCGTTTCTGAACATCGCAGGCTATTTTATCGTCGCCGGGTTGCTGGCGACGCTGGTTGCAGACGCGCTGCTGCTGCTTCCAACGCAACGTTTGTTCTATGCGTTTTCCGCCTACTTTGTGTCCCATCTTCTCTACACCATCAGTTTCTTCGTCAGCCAAATGACGCTGACATTCTTCTGGCCGCTGGTGCTGATACTTGCCGTATTAGCCGCAACGTTGATCGCGACCCTCTGGGGCTCACTTGAACGCCAGCGCTGGCCAGCATGTGCTTTTATTCTGATGACAACACTGATGGTTTGGGTCGCAGGAGAACATTATTTTGCTTTGGGAACCGATGATAACTTCTCTTTACTGGCTGGTTGTTCGCTGCTATTCATCGCGCATGCAGCCTGGCTTATTCACCATTATCGATTCAGTTTTCGCGCCCATCAGGTCATTGTGGCGATCGGTTATTTTGGCGGACATTTCCTTATTGTTCGCTCGCTCTATTTTTAACGGCCACAGCACATGCAAATGCTGGAGTAGCCGCATGCAACGGTGTAAAATCTTTGATGAGAATCACTATCATCAACATAGGAGGAAGGTATGCATTCTCATCAGCACCACGCTCACAGCGGTGAAAAATCAGCCTGCTGTCATGCTCATGCAACATCCGTATCACACGCAGAAAAAAGCTGCTGTGCCGTAAAGCAAGCCCCCAGCTCCGTGGCCAATACCGGTAGGACCACTGATAACGGTGCGTCCGAAAGTGGCGATAATGCCGATTCTGATGATCCTGACGGCGGAGACAGTGACCGATCCCGTTCCCACCAACGTTTCAGTTGGAAAATCAGCGGCATGGATTGTCCAAGCTGCGCACGAAAAGTAGAAAATGCAGTAAAAAACCTTCAGGGTATTGAACACGTCGACGTGTTATTCGCCACTGAAAAACTAATTGTTTCAGCCCAGCAAGATGTCCGCTCCCAAGTCCAACATGCCGTTCAACAAGTCGGTTTCACGTTACAAGATCTCACGCCAGCCAAAACACAGCCTTCTCCTGATTCTCGCCATTTTATTATGGAATATGGCTTCCTGACGCTTTTCGTGTTGCTGGCAGCGGCAAGCTGGGGAGTCTCATTACTGAATAGTGCGTTCGGTGAAATAGCATTTATCGCCACCACGCTTATCGGCCTTGTTCCTATCTTGAAAAAGGCGATGCAGCTGACCCGCTCCGGTACGCCTTTCGCGATCGAGACGCTAATGAGTGTGGCCTCCATCGGTGCGCTCCTGATTGGTGCCACCACCGAAGCGACGATCATTCTGCTGCTCTTTATGTTGGGGGAGCAACTGGAAGCCTATGCGGCTAACCGTGCGCGACAAGGTGTTACCTCACTGATGGCGCTGATCCCCGAAGATGCCATCGTAATTAAAAATGAACGACGCGTTAAGGTGCCCGTTGCCAGCCTCTTACCCGGTGATGTCATTGAAGTTGCGCCTGGGGGACGCCTGCCCGCCGATGCAGAGCTACTTATTACCGAAGCGAGCTTTGATGAAAGTGCGTTAACGGGTGAATCGGTACCCGTTGAACGCCGCGCGGGTGACAAGATCGCTGCTGGCAGTTTGTGCGTCGATAAAATGGTGCAGTTACGCGTCATTTCGCAACCAGGCAATAGCGCGATCGATCGTATTCTACAGTTAATCGAGGAAGCCGAAACGCGACGCGCACCGATAGAACGTTTCCTCGACCGCTTTAGCCGTTACTACACCCCCGCCATCATGCTTCTATCGCTGCTGGTTATTCTGCTACCGCCGCTATTGCTCGGGTTGCCTTGGCAGGACTGGATTTACCGTGGGTTAACGCTGTTATTGATTGGCTGCCCTTGTGCGCTGGTTATCTCTACGCCCGCTGCAATTACATCCGGTTTGGCAGCAGCGACCCGTCAGGGCGCCCTCATCAAAGGCGGTGCCGCGCTGGAAGCACTCGGCAGCATCCGCACGATCGCTTTTGATAAAACGGGGACGCTGACGGAGGGCAAACCGCAGGTTACCGATATCTTACCAACGGCTGGCGTGAGTGAAACCGCGTTATTGACGCGCGCGGCGGCCATCGAATCCGGTTCCCACCACCCACTCGCCCAAGCCATTGTGCAACATGCGCACACCGCCAGCGCCTTCCTGCCAGTTGCAGAAAATCGCCGTGCGCTCGCCGGTGTTGGTGTGGAAGGGACGATCGCCGGTAAGCTCATTCAGGTTAGCGCACCAGCCAGATTAGAGCCGAATATGCTGGATCACCTCTGGCAGCAACAGGTTGAAACATTAGAAAGCGAAGGCAAAACCGTCGTGGTGGTGCAAGAAGATCGTCGCGTACTGGGCTTACTGGCGCTACGAGACACATTGCGTACCGATGCGCGCAATGCATTGGCTGACCTGCAAAGCATGGACATCCGCTGCATTATGCTCACTGGCGACAATCCTCGTGCCGCCGCCGCTATCGCTACTGATTTAGGCATCAATTATCGCGCAAGCCTGCTACCTGCCGACAAGGTCGCAGCGATAAGTGAGCTGAATCAGCAGCACCCGGTCGCGATGGTCGGAGACGGCATCAATGATGCGCCGGCCATGAAGGCCTCAACCATTGGGATTGCGATGGGAAGTGGCACTGACGTTGCGTTAGAAACCGCTGACGCTGCGCTAACACACAGCCGCCTCGGTGGCTTAGCCAGCATGATTCGGCTCTCTCGGGCAACAAACGCGAATATTCGGCAGAATATTAGTATTGCACTGGGGTTAAAAGCGGTGTTTCTGGTCACCAGCATCTTGGGTATCACAGGGCTTTGGCTTGCTGTGCTGGCAGACTCCGGCGCAACAGCATTAGTCACCGCCAATGCGTTACGATTGCTGAAAAAGAAAGGTGAGTAAAAACTGTGTAACGCCCTGAAATTCAGGGCGTTCAATGTTTAGCACCCTTTACGCAGTAAATAGCGATAGGGAAGTTGCTCGGTCACCTGCGCCAGTAACTCATGTTCCATATAGCGGCAGAAACCCGGAATATCTCGGGTTGTTGCCGGATCGTCCGCTATCACCAACAATGTTTGTCCTGACGCCATCTGGCGCACAGTCTTACGCACCATCATTACCGGTTCAGGGCAGCGTAACCCTTGAGCATCAAGGGTTTTATCGGGGTTAGCGAAAGGATCGGTCATCAACGTTCTCTGTATTGGGTTATTAACAGCGGCCTTAGTTTACGCCGGAGATTTTATGACGCAAGCCACAGCAGACCCAGCGTAAAAAACGACCTATTCATTGGCAAAACACATTGCATTACCAACCCAATTGCGTATGATGCCGCCGCATTGCTGAAAAAACAGCATGCCATTATTTCTTGGGTTCCCTAACCCCAATAACCAAAAAGGCCACATTATGTATCGTTTTACTCCCCAGCAGCGGCTTACGGCGCTGATCTGGTTAGCCTTGTTTCATATCCTGATCATTACCTCTAGTAACTATCTGGTACAGTTGCCAATATCCATCTTCGGGTTCCATACCACCTGGGGAGCATTTAGTTTCCCCTTTATCTTTTTAGCTACCGATCTCACCGTACGGATTTTTGGCGCACCGTTGGCACGTCGCATCATATTAACGGTGATGGTGCCTGCGTTGGTGATTTCCTATTTTATTTCTGCACTGTTTTACCAGGGGACATGGCAAGGTTTCGCTTCACTGAACCAAGTTAACATTGTCGTTGCCCGCATAGCGTGTGCCAGTTTTATGGCATATGTACTGGGCCAGATCCTTGACGTACATGTTTTTAACCGATTGCGGCAGCGTAATGCCTGGTGGGTTGCTCCGGCTGTCTCAACGGTATTCGGTAATTTCAGTGACACGGTGGCCTTCTTCTTTATCGCGTTCTATCGCAGCACCGATCCTTTCATGGCTGCCAACTGGGTTGAAATCGCACTCGTTGACTACACATTCAAGCTACTGATTAGTTTGCTTTTCTTCCTGCCAATGTATGGTGTCATGCTGAACATGGTGCTCAAACATCTCAGCGAACAGCAAGGTTCAGGAAAGTTTCAATCCGTTGAAAATCAACGTTAACCATTCCATTCTGCCGCTGGAAACGACGATGCCAGCGGCAAATCATGGCATCATCGTTTATGATTAATCCTCTGAGTTTTGTAAAAATACACCCCGTCGCACCAACGGTTTGCAACAACAAAATGCTTGTTTTTGCAGCCTGAATAAGGTGCCATATCGTCCTTCTGTTGCAGAAATGAGAAAAAGGGAACCCATGTCGAATTTAGTGAAATATCTTGGCGTCAGCCTATTGGTGACCGTGCTTGCGGCTTGTGATAGCAAACCTGATGACGCGGCAACGTCTCCCGCGCAGGATAAACCGGCAGCAGAAGCCACAGCGAACAAGACGATTGAGTTACTGTCTGGCAAGGTGGTTTTCACGCTACCAGCAGACATGCAGGATCAAAGCGGCAAATTAGGCACGCAATCAAACAATATGCACGTGTACGCGAACGAAAGCGGGCAAAAGGCCGTCATCGTCATTTTGGGGGATAACACCACAGAGGAACTCTCGGTATTGACGCAGCGTCTGGAAGATCAGCAGCGCACACGCGATGCCAACCTTCAGGTGGTCACCAACAAAACGATTGACGTCGATGGGCAGAAATTGCAGCAGTTGGATAGCATTATCACCAGCAGTGGGCAGCAGGCATACTCTTCCGTCGTATTAGGCAAAGTGGATAACCAATTACTGACATTGCAGATTACCCTTCCCGCCGACAACCAGCAGCAAGCTCAGACAGAAGCAGAAAATATTATTCACACGCTGAAGCTGAAATAGGTAAGAGTTTGCCGGCGGCGGCGGTCATGGAGTGGCGATAGTGGGAAGATCGTAAAGACGCCGCAAGTTCATCCATGTAGGCACGGACGCTTTACGCTTCTTTCCCATGATCACCGTTCTGGACCCGTTAAAGGGGTAGCCAGCAGCCTGAGATGAGGAACGACCTTCAAAACGTATCGACAACAACACTGACAGTAATAATCGAGGAAATCATATCTCTGGGCCTCCACCCTATTTATCCTTCAGTGTTCATTTTTTATTTGAATTTTTCTCTTTTTCACGCGCATGGTATTCCTCTACCGTTAATCCCGCTTCCGCCAACTCATCAATTTTAAGTTTGCCAGCGCGGCCATAATGGTCAAAGGATATTTCAGACAGCACGACGGTTACGTTTTGCGCCTGACAGCCAAGATGTTTTATTGAACACTCGGTTAAAGCTTCGACATAAGCCCGTTTGGCTTCCAAAGTGCGACCTTCGAGAATATCTACATGAATTACCGGCATTTCTATATCCTTCTTAATACAGTTAAAAAATAACGAAACATTTATACCCTAAATAAGCTATCAGGATTAATGAGAGTATTATTAAATAATAAAATTTATCTAGATATCATAAGTGATCGGCTCAAGGACTCGTTTAAGAAATCGTTGGGTTCGTTCTTCCTTCGGCGATGCAAATATCTCGGCCGGAGGACCAGACTCAATGATATTTCCACCATCCATAACAACAACACGGCTAGCTACCTGCTGTGCAAACTGCATCTCATGCGTAACAACAATCATTGTCATACCTTGTCGAGCCAGCTTTATTATTACAGACAGTACTTCACCAACGAGTTCCGGATCAAGCGCACTTGTTGGTTCATCAAACAGAATAACTTCGGGCTTCATTGCAAGCGCACGGGCAATACCTACGCGTTGCTGTTGCCCACCAGAAAGCTGGGAGGGGTACGAATCGAACTTTTCACCTAGACCAACATCACTCAGAATCTTTCTGGCTTCAATCTCACACTCTTTTTTATTTCTTTTCTGTACGATGACTGGGCCTTCAATAACATTTTCCAATACTGTTTTGTGACTAAATAAATTGTATGACTGAAAAACCATTGCACTTTTTCGCCGTAAATGGAGAATATCTTTCTTATGCGATGTGCCGAAATCGACGTTAACATCTCCAATACGTAACTTGCCAGAATTAGCCTGCTCTAAAAAATTAAGGCAGCGTAAAAAAGTTGTTTTCCCGGACCCGCTTGGGCCAATAATTACCACGACCTCTCCTTTATTTACGGTTAAACTTACACCATGAAGGATCGGGTTACCATCAAATTTTTTTGTAATGTTTATCGCTTGCAACATATGCAAATCACCTTCGATTATAATACATTACCATTAAAGTAGTAGATACCTGGTAAATATGATTTTTTACCAACCAAGATATCAAAAAGTTCAACGTTGGACTAATCCTCTACCGAGAGATCTTCCCACTCGGACCTCCAGACAAGCAATAACTCTTTCCATAACAAAAGCCAGAATCCAGTAAATCGCCGCCACAGCAATAAACGCCTCCATAAATTGGTAGGTATTAGCAGCCACAAGATTTGCTTTCGCGGTGATCTCCAAAACAGAAATCCAGAAGGCCAGAGAGGAACCCTGTAGTATCGCAATACATCTTGAGCCGATATTTGGCACATTAATAGCTAATGCCTGAGGGATAATGACACGACGCATAATCTGCCATGGCGTCATACCCAAATCATAGGCAGCTTCAATCTCTCCCTTATTCACCGACGAAAAACCCGAACGAAGAATTTCCGCAAAAAAAGCGGAGGCGCTAAAAGAGAGGGCAAATATAGCCAACACATCGAGGGGAATTGCTGAAGCTCTGAACTGCCACCCTAGGGATGTAGCGAGTGGATCAATAAATTGAGGCAATCCATAATAAACAAGAAAAAAATGCATCATAATTGGTGTGCCCCGAAAAAATGACACATAAAAATTTGCTATATTTTTTAATATTATTAGGTTGTAAAAACGCACGTATGCCAAAAATATCGCGATAATCATTCCCGACACAATAGTCAGAAAAGAAATCATAAGGGTATTTGGCACTGCCGGCAATATCTGAATAAAAGCGCTACCCATAAAGGCGAAATTAAATTCCATATCAGCCTCTTCCTGGTTTCGTTAAACGCTTTTCCACATATTTAAAACCCGCTTCAAGCAATAATGTCATCACATAGTAAATAAAAGATAGTGCCAGGAAAACTTCAAAACTGCGCATCGTATATGCACTCAACGCTTGCCCTCTTCCGACCATGTCCATGACGCCGACAGAAAAAGCCAGTGAAGTACTCTTCAGTGCTATAAGGAGAAGCGTACCGAAGTCCGGCAGTGCGACAAGCAAAGCTTGAGGCGTGATAACCCGGGTAAGGATTTGTATATTACTCATCCCCAAAGAAAAGGCCGCATCAATTTGCCCTCGTTGGATACTATTGATGGCGCCACGCAATATTTCAGAACAATTAGCTGCCATATAAAAAGCATAAGCTGAAACTACAAACCCAATGGGTGGAAAATCCATACTAAAAAAATTAAAACTAGAAAGAACGGTTGGCAAAATATAATAGGCTAACATAAGCTGTACAAAAATCGGCACACCTCGTGTATAGGAAACCATAAATACAGCCAACCCACTCAATAATGGTACTCTATAAATACGAACTAATACTAATACTACGCCGCCAAGGCTGCCCAACAAAGATGCACTAAAGAAGATTTGAAGCGTGACGGGCAAATATTCCAGTAAAATAGGAATAGATTCCAACATAACGTTTACACTAAACCATGTATCCACAGCGACAACCCTTTATCTTACTTCGTCTGGGAAAATCGAATTTATTAAATCTTTACCCTTCTACATCGAAAGGCACAGTGAAATCACGCCCAAACCATTCCAGACTAAGTTTACTTAATGTGCCATCTTTATGCATCTCAGCTAAAACCACGTCTAATCGATCTCGTAATTTAACATCATCTTTATTTAATAAAAGATGAGCACCGACTTGAGAAGGAGAAAGCCCAATCGGGATAATTCCCTTACCAACGGATTTAACATCTCGATTACGATATTTATTAAAAACAATCCCATGAAATTCAGGTGCCAGCAACCCATCAGCTCTTCCCGAGACAAGGAGGTCGATCAGCTCATTAGTGGATTTCGCGCGAATAACGTTCACGTTGAATTTATTCTTTTCGATATACTGATCCAATGCCGGAGACTGTAACCCAGTACCCAAAACGCCTATTTTTTTACCATTGATATCAGATAGGGATTTGAGATTATTTTCCGTACCCTTCACGATGAGAGTATATGGCGTGGCATAATATTTCTCTTTGGTATAGAGGAATTTATCTTCCCGCTCTTTGCTCCATTGAATATTACCGATAATCACATTTAACTTTCTTGAACCGAGCCCCATAAACAAACTGGCGAAATCCATGGTTTTATATTCAAATCGATATTCCGGCAACCTACGATCGACTTCTCGCAATACTTCAACCTCATACCCCGTCAGATAGCCATCCTTGTCTAAATAGCTCGTCCCAGCATTATCGGGTAAAGCACCGACAAAAACGACTTCTTCTTGTGCGGAAAAAACCATATTACTAAAAAGTGAAGACATAATAATAAACATCAATGCAAATTTTTTCATTTTTCCCCTGAAAAATTCTTTACGTCGGTTAAAACAATATGTATGAATAAAAATTGTATAATTAAAAATGTTGGTAATACTTATGTATATTCAGCGTTTATGTTTTATATGAAAATATATTCTTTTGGAATGATTAAATTTAGATAAAAACATTCATTTTTCGCAAAAAGAAAAAAATATGTCACGACAATCCACCGATATCATTCCAATTAGACATCGATTTTTCATGGCGGTGGTGATGCACACGCGACGCCAATCTTCAGGTGGTGACCAACAAAACCATCAATATTGACGGACAGCAATTGCAACAGGTGGATAGCATTATCACCAGCACCGGACTCAAATCCGTCATTCTTCGCCAACAACTACCGTCAGACGGTTAACGCCGCATTTTTCCGCAATACGACCAAAGACAATACAGTCCGCTATGCCGTAGGATGGCGGACAAGATGCTCTTTACTCGGGTGTGACTGTTCGTCGCCCCAAACGAAGGGTAAGCAATAGACCGACAATCCCAAGCATCGCGGCAGCTAAATAGATAGACGCGATCCCCGCATAGCCCATCAGCAGTCCGGCAACTGGCCCGACGACGCCCAACGACAAATCGAGAAAAATCGTATACGTCGCCAGCGCACTCCCCTGATTTTGCGGCGAGACGCCATTAACGGCCACTACACCAAGCGCCGGGAAGACTAATGAGAAACCCGCGCCGGAGAAAAATGTGCCCAGTTCAGCCATAAGCGGCTGTGTCGCCCCCCAAATCAACAGCAACCCCGTTATTTCGACCACAAAGCAGGCCATCGCTACACGTAACCCTCCGAACCGATTGATACTATTCGGAAACAGTAAGCGAGTACCAACAAAAGCACAGCTAAAAATGGTTAACGTTAGCGCAGCGCCATCCCAGCTTTTATCTGCGTAGAACAGCGTAATGAATGTTCCGATTACACCAAATCCAGACGAGGCAAGGGCGAGAATAATGCCGTACATCCAGACCTTACCCAACACTTCACGAAAGGGAATTTTTTTGCCTGGAGAAACTTTTACCTCAGAACGGGGCAACGCGCAGGCAATAGCGACTGCCGCAACCAGAATAATAAACCCAGACAACAACGTCAGCCCGCCAATATGATTCAGCCAAACGCCCAGTGGGGCACCAATGGCCATCGCGCCATAAGTCGCTACGCCGTTCCACGAAATAACCCGTCCGATGTGTCGCGATCCAACCATGCCAACGCCCCACAGCGTTGCCCCCGTCCCAGCAAAGCTTTGCCCAATGCCTAATACCAGTCGCCCAAGAAACAACAGCAGTAACGCCATCAGCGGAGACGCCTCTCCCCAGGCAGCCAGTAGATAAAACAAGCCGCTCAGCAGTGTCCCCGTCAGCCCCCACACCACTACTTTTTTAGGGCCCTTTTCATCAGCACAGCGCCCGGCATGAGGACGGCTCAACAACGTAGAAAAATATTGCAGACTGATCACCAATCCCGTCCAGAACGTGTTATAGCCCAACGTATCGTGCACGTAACCGGGTAAGACCGCTAATGGCAGCCCAACATTGAGATAATTGGCGAAATTAAACACAACGGCAGAAGCAATACGCAGATTAAGACGCACCGCACCAACGGCAGGTTCTTCTGATGGGGAAGGAACAGACATGGAGGATTTGACTCACTTAACAGTATCACCTTAGGCAGAGCAAAAATGATAGCCGGGTAATCCGGTTGTTGATATCTAAGCCATTAAGTATAAACAAGCACCAGCCAGGTTTCACCGTTAATTATCACGTGCGTCACTAATTCATCCTTGCAAGAAAACCACTCACCATAAAAACATAACGTTCTCATACTGTTGGTCATAACGAGATTGATCTCCCATCACCCAAGCCTGAGCGTAGGACAGGCGTCATGTGTAAACTGGCATAATCGGTCATAAACCGAATCGATCATCTGGTACAGCGCATTCCGGCCACATCATTGATGATGCGTGGCACCCCAGATTATTTAAGTTACAAAGCAAAATTATCGTTTTTAAAACGTGAAATATTTATAATTTGATAAACGCGTCATGTTCAAAATAAAACATAAATGCGTTAAACAAATCCTCCTCTAAAGTCGTCTCTCTTTGCTGCTTTACGTTGTTCACCACACTTTGTACTGATTGGATACTCATAACGTATCTATACCCGGCATTCTTGACTATTTCAGGATCTTCATCTGGATCATCTGAATCAATATCATCAGGGTCTTCTATCATCACTAACGAGTCCAAATCCCAGACTGATATATCTTTAGGAAGATACAACGCTAACTGCCAATCAATATTGGCAACATCTCTCAATGTTTCTCTCAAGTTCTTTTTAACCATGGTATCCTTTTCCTTTCATAGTACAATTATCCTTTTCATCTGATATGTTCGGTTTATTTATGATATGATTATTAATCAGATAAAATTAACGTGGAGACATTGTCTATCATTTTATCCTTAAAGAAGCCGTCATCATACAATGTTTTAAGGTACGAATAATCAAAAAAACGTTCTATAATATTCATTCCATCTCTGCTCAAGAACGTAATCATATAAGAAAAGGGAATTTTATTATCAGAATCTAAATTAAGAGCACCATCTATATCAATCTCACCAAATTCTGGAATTTTATTTAATCTAAATGAAACCCCGCACGTGTAATATTTCAGCGTAGCTATATCTCTTGATGGATCAACACAAATTCCCATTTCAAAGGTAAAACGATTACTATGCTTTGATTTCTGTAAGGCGATGACTATCGTATTATCCTTATCATGTTTCCGCCAGACGAGTCCTTTTTTACTAAATTTATTATCCTTAAAAACTGAAGCAATATTTGAAATCACATATTTTTCATCCATTAGTCACACCATTAAAACATATAAACCAACGATATTTAACGCAATGATTCATTTCAACAAAATATCATCAACGCACTCTAATATTTATTCTTTTGAATTTTTATTGTCATGCTGTTTTCCCCACACCTCTAATTCATTGCAGCTTAAATTAATTTCGACACGTTTGGCGTATAAGAAAATATCACTCATAGTATAGCCGAACGCCACCAAGTTCATGACTTACTCACCTCCAACATTCTTTTCTTATATTTATTAAGAGCTCGATTAAATTTTGAAATTAAAGTAAACCATTCTTGATAAGTAACATCTTTAATATAATAATCCCCTAGCCATTTAGGATGGCAGCGTGATAATAAATTATCTATCGCTTCATTTCTTTCTTCTATATCATTATTTTCATCAATGATTATTTTTATCAGGCTCGCTATTTCCATGGCCTCTTTATCAATAGACGCAGAAAGAAGATGGTCACATATCCTCTTTCCTGCATTATTTATATTCATGGCAGTAACCTCAGCTACAGTAATTTTTCCAACGCCAACAGGAATATCCCATCCCTCGACATTCCATTATCCGTGTTCAATTGGAACCACGTCTTATCATCATTTACGCTAATTTCTCTCGTTTAATTAATTCACCCTTGTCGATAGAAAGCGTATCTTTATTTTTCCCATAAGAAACTTCCACATAGTCATGCACAACAACGGCAACAACAATGCCACAAAGATAGCTCCATGAAGTCCGATTTTTATTATCAAAAAATATCACACCCCATTCACATGGAATGATATATCTTTCAAAGGAAATCGGAATAATATCGTGCATAATACCCCCAAATCGAGATATCTCATCGCGAACACTCTCGGTAAAAAGAATAAATCCGTCATCTTTTTTTCCTTGTGATGCGCCACAATCAGAACACCGAACATCCTCGGGCGCATACCTAGAGTAACAATTCTGACAAATCATATCTTTCATTTATACATATGCCTCCATAAAAACTGTTGCAATCATTTTCCATCTATATTTTCTTTGATCTAAACTCAACTAACTTAATAATCCATTCATTAAATGAGATAAAATCACACTCTTCTATCCACCACTCTGGTGGAGTTTCCGGATAAAACAGGCCATAATTCATGTTAATATCACTACTTAATAAAAAACCGCCGAAATACCCTAATTTTGATATAGATGTAGTTAAAAACAACTCAGGAAATAAATCATCACCATAATTATCAAAAACAGACTTTGAAAACTCACCTACATCATAGGGCGATAATATCTCAATACCAGAACTAACCTCGCCAATAAAAATATCAACAGAACCAACTGAAATTAAGAAGTCCTTATAGTCACGAGGTAGCAATATCTCATTCTCTTTTTCAAAACGAGATAATTCGCTTTCATGTAAAAAAGCATTTCTAGAAAAAGAAAACTGTTCACTTAAGCCGACATCGATAGGTAATCCATTACTCTGTAAGATCCACGTATTTAATTTATCATAAGCCTCTTGGATATCCATCGTTTTCATCTTCCTGACAGCTATTAATATAGCCTATTGAAACCAACCCAAATCCCGTTATTTCCACTTTGATGCCATGTTTTCCCGCGAACATGCTACCGCCATGCTGTGACAACCCTGTCTGCCTGAGCCACATCATAACAGCGGAATCAGACACTGGCTCAACGACTCTGATGGTATGTCGATATTTCCCCTGAAAATCGCCAGTATGACGCTGCTATCAATCATTGATTGGATCCTCCTATTTCACTGTTAATGAGTACGGCAAAACAACAGACCACAAAAACATAACATTCTCATATTGTTGGTTATAATCAGATTGGTTTCCTATCATCCAAATCTGACCGTAGGAGAAGCGTCATGTTTGAACCGGCAGAATCGGATCGCCATTCGTCACCGGGTGACCACCAGGAAGACTCGACCACAAAAAAACAGCGCTCGGTACTGACCCGAACCAAACGCTTGGCACAGCGCATTCAGGCAATTCCCAGCGTGGCGCACATGATCCGTGCAGGCGAACGTTTTAATGACCGCATGGGCAATCAGTTTGGCGCAGCGATTACCTATTTTTCATTTTTATCGTTGATCCCAATTCTCATGGTCTCTTTTGCCGCCGTCGGTTTCGTACTGGCCTCCAATCCAGACCTGCTGACGGAACTGATTAACAAAATCGTCAGCAGTATCAGCGATCCTAACCTTGCCAACACGCTAAAAAATACGGTCAACACGGCTATTCAGCAGCGAACAACCGTCGGATTAACAGGATTATTGATTGCCTTATATTCCGGCGTTAGCTGGATGGGGAACCTACGAGAGGCGATCCGCGCACAATCGCGCGATGTTTGGGAACGTAATCCTCAGGATGAAGAGAGGATTTATTTCCAGTACACCCGTGATTTTTTATCCCTCACCGGCCTGATGGTCGCACTCATTATCACGCTGTTTCTGACCTCCGTGGCAGGCACGGCGCAGAATATGATCGTGCATGCATTGGGGCTGGAAAATATTGAATGGCTGCGTCCTGCCTTAACGCTCATTGCCTTGTCGATTTCAATTTTCGCCAACTATTTACTCTTTCTATGGATCTTCTTCGTACTGCCACGCCATAAGCCCAAACGTAAAGCCCTATTCCGGGGAACACTGCTCGCCGCTATCGGTTTCGAAGCCATTAAGTTTGCCATGACCGTCGCGCTTCCCAAGCTTGCCAGCTCGCCTTCCGGAGCGGCATTTGGCTCCGTAATCGGTTTGATGGCTTTCTTCTATTTTTTTGCCCGGCTAACACTCTTTTGTGCCGCCTGGATTGCCACCGCAAATTATAAAGGTGATACCTCTTCGGATCGGAATGCACAGAAAGAGACGACACAAAAAGACATCTAACGCATGGACGTTCACCTCGAATGGTGAAACTTCACGAAAAGAAGTCACATGTACACAAACGAAGCCCCTGATTTTCCGATCTGTGTCATGAAAAAATAAAACATCGTTTCAAGACTATTGACTCAGTCTCTCGTTATGTTGAGACTGACGCTAATTTTAAACGTAGCCAACACCGCTGTAACTTGCGAGATGAAGGGCATAACGACTTCTTTTTTCAAACAGGTCAACTGTGATGACAACTAATAACATTGCCGTAATTGGCGAATGCATGATCGAACTGTCGCAAAAAGGCACGGACCTTAACCGTGGATTTGGCGGCGATACACTAAATACCGCAGTCTATATTGCACGTCAGGTCAATCCTGACGCGCTTGGCGTTCACTACGTTACCGCGCTCGGAACCGATAGCTTCAGCGCAGAAATGATCCGCGCATGGCAGGAAGAAGGGGTAAAAACCGACCTGATCCAGCGTCTGGATAACAAGCTGCCCGGCTTATATTTTATCGAAACCGATGATACCGGCGAACGTACGTTCTACTACTGGCGTAATGACGCAGCCGCCCGTTATTGGCTGGATAGCCCTGAAGCGGAAAACGTCTGTCAGAATCTGGCCCATTTCGACTACATTTATCTCAGTGGGATTAGTCTGGCCATTCTTAATCCAGACAGCCGCCAACGCCTGTTATCCTTATTGCGCACCTGCCAGGCCAACGGCGGTAAAGTTATCTTTGATAACAACTACCGACCGCGTCTATGGCAAAGCAAAGAGGAAACCCAGCAGGCCTATTCTGACATCCTATCCTGTACGGATATCGCGTTCCTGACATTGGACGATGAAGATATGCTATGGGGCGAACAACCGGTTGAAAGCGTTTTAGCACGCACCCACGGCTTTGGCGTATCAGAAATCGTGATCAAACGCGGCGCAGACTCTTGCCTGATCTCCGAACGTGGACAAGCACTGATTGATGTGCCAGCCGTGAAATTGCCGAAAGAAAAAGTGGTTGATACTACGGCAGCTGGTGATTCTTTCAGCGCAGGCTATTTGGCTGTTCGATTGAACGGTGGAAGCACACAGCAAGCGGCGCAACGCGGTCACCTGACTGCCAGTACGGTTATCCAGTATCGCGGGGCGATCATCCCACAGGATGCGATGCCAGATTAATACAGCTACAGGTAAAAAGAGATTTGTCCATTCCCGCGTAAGCGGGAATCTTTTCTTTAGGTAGTGCGTTGTTGTCATCAAGGCCGCATACGCGGCCTTTTGTTTTGGCTTACTGTGCGGCTGGTTCAGATGTATCACTTTTCAACGGTGGCGTTTCGCTGACCGGCTGTGAAGCCGTATCTGCCTTCGGCATCATGATACGATCGTAGACAGCCTGAAGGTCTTTCATATTTGCTTCCGGCTCTCCCTGTTGTTGCACCAACATCAACGTTGCTTCCTGCGAGAGTTGCTGATGAAGCTCTTGATTCAACATATCAAGCGTCAGCGCCGACAAATATGCCTGCCGTAATGTCTGATACTGTTCGGGGGAAATATCCACGACACCATTTTGCTGCGAGCGGAGACGCTGGGACATGAGGATATCCGTGCCAGTACGAGCATAAGTGGCAAAGAGTTTACTCAGCTCATCCGTCTTACGAGCCACAAGCTCATCGAACGCCTGCTGCGTCAACCCATTGTCTCTCAGTGCTGCCAACTCCTGAGCCAGAGAGATCAGGTTTGGTGCCACACTATCACTATTTGGCACTTCCAGATGGATAGCACACTGTGCACGGCTGTAAAACACATTGCAGTCAAAACGCAGATTGTTATCGCTCTGCGCACGCTTCGCCAACGCCTGTTTTAAATGCCAGAACAGCGCTTCCCGTGCTAAATCACTCTGCCAATAACGTGCTAATGCCTGTGATTCACGAATGGGATGCCAAGGCGTGTCCCACACCAGAGACAGCGTATCCTGCTGCACGTCTTTATTCATTAGGCTAATCGCCTGTGGAGGAAACGGGCTCAACGTCGGCATGGGAGCAGGAACGTCTCGTTTACCTTGCAGGGTAGAAAACGCCTTATTGATCTGGTCAACGATGCCACGGTTATCGACATGACCAACGATATAAAGCGTCATCGCGTCAGGCGTGTACCAGGCTTTATAGAATTGCTGCAACGGTTCGCTGCTTAACGGCAGCTTAACGTCCTGAGCAGGATCGTGCGCTAATAATGCCGACCCTTTAAGACGATAGCGCCATCCCGGATCCTGCGGATTTAGCGGGAATGTCGTCACCGGGTCAGGAATACTCAGCGCGGTTTGGATACTTTTATCATTGATGGTTATCTGGCCTGCGGTTTCCGCCAGCCAACCCAGCGCCTCTTTCAGTAATTCCGGTCGGTTGTTCGGCAAACTCAGATTATAAGAAGTGAAATCATAGGAAGTAACCACTGGCGGCAAAGGACGCGTACCATTATTGTCTTGTATCCACATGGATGGTGACTGCGCCGCCGACAGTGTTTCGCCGGGAGCAAGTGCCAGACGAGGAAGAAAATGTGCAAACCCGATCTGCTGAGCATTTTCGACCAATGATCCGGTATTCACCACGAGGCGAAGTTCCACTCTATCGCCGGGACGCTGTGGCGTAGCCAGTAGTTGCCAGGTAAAACCATTGTCTAATTTACCCTGCTGCCAGGCAGGATCAGGTTGTAGTGCTTCAGCCTGCACGTTGCTGCCGACAACTGCCAACAACATTCCACCAACTAAAAGGCTAATTTTGGTGCCCTGCATGTGAACCCCTACTTAAATAACTATCCAACATAATGTGGTTAATTGTTGATAATAATAGTGGCCTTGCGTTTGCCACCAAGCACTCTCGTGTCCGTATCACGGAAAATCAGAAGGCGAGAAGTGTACCATTCCCTTAGACCGCGCGCTTTTATCTATGTCACCCAAAGAGATGAAATAAACGTTGAAAAAAGGGAAAACATTTAGATTTAACAATCTGTTTACGCAAATTCAGGCAGGGAAACAAAGGTAATTGAGCATCAACGCAAAACGCGGGGGAGCATTTTGCAACGTTGATTGCAGCAGCTCGTAGGGTGACGGGCTGAACAGCGCCATAAAAAAATCCCTGCGGCGCAAACCCGCCACAGGGATCTCGTCAGAACATTACACCATCACGATCAGGACAATGCAGTCGGTGCCGTCGTGTTGTTGTTCTTATTATTACCAGAAAGCTCAGCATCCAGCTGTTTCTCATCCAGCTCACGACAGTATTTTGCAACAACGATCGTCGCCACACCGTTACCAATCAGGTTCGTTAACGCACGGGCTTCTGACATGAAACGGTCAATACCCAAGATTAACGCCAGACCCGCTACCGGCAGATGACCAACCGCTGACAAGGTTGCGGCCAGTACAATAAACCCGCTTCCTGTCACGCCAGCCGCCCCTTTGGAAGAAAGCAGTAGTACCACCAGCAGTGTGATTTGATGCCAAATATCCATATGACTATTGGTGGCCTGTGCGATAAATACGGCCGCCATGGTCAGGTAGATCGAGGTTCCATCAAGGTTAAACGAATAACCGGTGGGAATAACCAGCCCGACGACAGACTTTTTACACCCAACCTTCTCCATTTTTTCCAGCATACGTGGCAATACCGACTCGGAAGACGAGGTCCCCAGCACAATCAACAGTTCTTCTCTGATATAACGAATGAACTTGAAAATACTGAACCCGGTTGCTTTCGCGATACTGCCCAGCACCAGAAAAACAAACAGCAGACAGGTAATGTAGAAACAAATGATCAATTGGCCCAATTGTACCAACGTACCGACGCCATACTTACCGATGGTGAACGCCATGGCACCGAATGCCCCCAGCGGAGCCAGCTTCATGATCATATTGATGATACCGAATATCACTTTGGAGAAGCTTTCGATCACATCAAAAATCATTTTTCCTTTACTGCCCAGGCGATGCAACGCAAAGCCAAACATCACAGCAAATAACAACACTTGCAGAATATTGCCACTGGCAAAAGCGCCGATCACACTTGACGGGATCACATCCATCAGGAACGGAATCAGCCCTTGCTGGGAAGCCTGCTGGGTATAAACCGCAACGGCGGAAGCATCCAGCGAACTGGGGTCAATATTCATGCCCGCACCGGGCTTCACGACGTTAACCACGATCAAGCCGATGATTAAGGCAATCGTACTCACAATCTCAAAGTACAGCAGCGCAACTGCACCAGTGCGCCCAACTGACTTCATGCTTTCCATGCCGGCAATACCGGTTACCACCGTACAGAAGATAACCGGAGCGATAATCATTTTAATTAATTTAACAAACCCATCGCCGAGCGGTTTCATCTGGGCGCCAAGTTCTGGATAGAAATGGCCCAGTAGTATCCCGACCGTAATGGCAACAAGCACCTGAAAATAAAGACTTTTAACAATAGATAATTTCATATATGCGTCCTATGGAGGGGAAACACAAGAAGCATAGGGTACGGTAATGCCACTTGTGATTGCGCCGGAAAGTAACATCGCAATAACAAGCTGGAAATGTTTTATAACTTTAGTTTGTGAACGTTAGGTTAAAAATAAGAAGTGAATCGCTTCAGCCAATGTTAATTAGAAACAGACATGCAATTCATTTGTAACAATAGGCGCAGTTGTATCGAATACCACCTCACCAAAAAAAACGATGAAGCCAGCAATAACAAGGCTTACAGCGCGGAACAAGGTTAATCCCATAATAAAAACAAGGTTATCAGTGAATTAGCACATTCAATTTACATCTCGAAGATATGAACGCCATTTTTCCCTTCATGACGGGCAACTTGCATGGCGTAGCGAGCCTGAACCAGAAAAAGGTCGACCTCTTTTTTAGCGTCCTGCAACGGTGTGATAAGGGGAACAATGCCAATACAAGCCGTTAATGGTGTTCGATCCGTTTGGGAGAATGGCGTATTAAATTGCAGTGCAAGACTATTCGCCCAGCGTTGCAGCGGTTCCACTGGCAGCGATTTCCCCAGGATCGCAAACTCATTGTGATCCAAACATGCTAACCAAGCAGATTCGCCTGACGTTTCAACCGCTGTTTTCAATTGATTGACTAAGGTATGTAACGACGCCACATCCGACTCCCCCTGAACATCCAATGGCGGAGTCAGACCAATCACCATCAGGCCGCATGGGACACCTTCAGACAGGCATTGTTGCAGTTTGAGTAACAGCGTGGTCTCTCCCGGTAAATCGTACTGTACTGCTGCCGGAATAAGAGACTGTTCCAGAAGTTGCTGATTACGATTATAACTGCGAACTAATACGCCAAGTTCATCGTCCTGATGCCACTCGGGTAGTGTGAGTTGATGATGAGGGATCGCATCCGTTGGCAAGCCTTGTAGCTCAGCAATAATGGATCGCAGAGGATGCACCATCAGCCGGTTAATACACCAGGTGATGGCGATCGACAAGATTAGTGCCAATAGCAGGTATGTCGCCAACATGGTTGAAAACGTACTGACAATAAACTGAAACATCCGGTAAGAATCGGCTTGTAACACCAAATGTGCCAACGGCGTCGTATTCTGCGTTTGCGGTGGCGAATAGAGCGGAACAGAGATACGGATAGGGAGCTTGAATACACGAGCAACCCAGCTCGGTACCGGTCTCTCCGTTGGGAAATTGGCGTGCAACGTCTGAAATTCCCCAGGTAACAGCACTTCGGCCCGGCTGAGAAAACCAACGGGTAACAAATTATTGAGAATATCCTCGGTGCGCTGAACTTCCCCTTGTAGAACGGCCTCGGTCAGGGGCTGACGAACAGAGTAAGCAATGCTCTCCAGTTGCCTGGCATAATCTTCACGACGCTGATGTACGAAGTGAAAAAGCTGTATCACGATAAAAAGACTGATAGTAACCAGTGCCACGGCGGACACGGCAGTCATCTGCTTAATCGTTAATGAACGTCTGAGCCGCAAGCGCCTTCTCCGTCAATCCTGTGCTACTGCATTTTGTTTAAAAAACGCAAATTGCTGCGATGTTACTCAACCAGGTGCTGAAAATATCCGATCTCCTCGTATTCAAGGCCCGCATGAGCAGGCATCAAGAGGAGTTTCGCTAGTATAAGACAGCTTATCGATGCCTCAATGCTGTTTTATGTCAGCACGGGCTGGATTTCATCTTAATCTTAAGCGGGTTTACGAGCATGGTTGTAACCTACCCGAAAATCGGCATCAGGATAGGGTATATCCGCATCACAAGCCAGAAAACGGCACCGGATTATGCGGCCTTCATGCTAGGACAGATAGTATTGACCAGAAGAGTGCCCTGGGAAAAATATTGACGTACGGCTTTATTTCGAGGCTGGCTTTTGGCAAGCAAATTAGGCCACCGTTATACTTGGTGATTTGAGCGGATATATCCGACATTGACTCCCCAGAGACCTGACGTCATGACAAAGAAAATGCTCTTTACACTCCTGCTCTTTACCTTATCAGGCGCATCGTTAGCAGAAGACAACCTCCCCGATGCTGTCAAAAATATCGAAAAGCAGGGTATTAAAATCATTAAACCGTTTACCGCACCCGGAGGAATAAAAGGCTGGTTAGGAAGCTATCAAGGTATGGGCGTCACCATTTATTTAATGCCTGATGGCAAGCATGCGATTTCGGGATATATGTATGATGAAAAGGGAAATAATTTAAGCGAAGCCCGTATTCAACAGGACATTTATATACCGGCAGGTAGAGAAATGTGGGAGAAATTACAACAATCTCCCTATATTACCGAAGGTGCACAAGACGCTGCGCGAAAAATTATCGTCTTTGCCGATCCTTTTTGCCCTTATTGCAGACAATTTTGGAACCAGGCACAACCTTGGGTAAAATCCGGCAAAGTGCAATTACAAACCCTGCTGGTTGGCGTGATAAAACCGGAAAGTAGCCGCTATGCGGCGGCGATCCTTGCGGCTAAAAATCCAGCACAAGCATGGTATGACTTTGAATCATCAAATGGCAAAACCGTCCCCCCGTTCTCTGAATCATCATCACGCGACATCTGGCAGAAAATCCAGAATAATCAGGCGCTCATGGATGAACTCGGTGCAAACGTCACGCCTGCTATCTATTATATGAATGATAACAATGAATTACAGCAGGTTGTAGGATTGCCCGATGAAGCTCAGTTTGCAGAAATGATGGGGAACAAGGGGTGAATGATTAAACATCAGGGGGATTTCCCCCTGATATTCAGACTATTAACGATGCGACCAGTAGGCCATGAAATTAATGGTCTCTTTCGCCAGTTGGCGTTCATCAAGCAAATAGCGGCGCAGACGTTTCACCGCTGAAGACTCTCCCGCCACCCAAGCGTAAAAAGGGCTATGTCCCGTTGCTCGCTCCCACAACAATTCACCGTCTGGCGTATCCTTAATCTCTTCACCATCCTTTACACAAGCACTGGCGGGAATATTGACGTCCTGTTTTACGGCGGCCAACAGGCGCTCTCCCCAAACCTGACTACCGGTTTCCTCGCGCGGTAACCAGTGAATTTGCGCAAAAGGAAAAGGACTTTCACTGATACAGTCCCCGACCTTCGGTACTTCAAAAAACGCCTGTACCGACGGCGGTGAAGGTTGCGCCATCAGATTTTCAAGGATCCCCATCGCGGCGGGCAGCGCGGTTTCATCAGCGATCAGCAAAACGTGCTCGACCCCATCATGCGGTGCCCATTCATAGCCACCGTTATCACCTTCAGCATCAATATTCGGTGCCACGATTTGCAATGTATCGCCAGGTTTGGCATGACTAGCCCAGCGGGAAGCCGGACCAGTATCACCGTGCAGTACAAAATCAATGGTTGCCTGCTGCAATTCGCGCGAAACGGCACGCAGGGTATAAGTACGCAATGTCGGACGATGCTCACGTGGCAACGCCAGATAGTCCTGATACCAGGTATCGCTCACCGCCATCGGCGTTAATTCACCCGTTTCGCTGGCAAACAGCAGCTTGACACGCTGATCCGGCGCTTCCTGTTTCATCATGCGCACATCCGGTCCAGTGAATACGCAACGAATCAGTGAAGGCGAGAGCAGCGTTTTACTCTCTAGTTGTAAGTTAAACAACCGATAAACTGAGGGCATTGCGGATCACTCCTGAACATAAAAAAAGAAACGGTTTACGCCTGACAGATGCTCGATATCTGGCCGTTGGCACAACCAACTGGATTGAATGGCATTGAACTGTGAAAGGTATACCGGCATATTTTGTAAGGGGAAAATTTAAAAGTGGGATAAAAATTCATTCATCAATAGGGAATATTGCAAAAAAGGTCAGAATTGTAAATACAATAACTCTCATAACGATAATCATTATCAGTTATTGACATAATGAAAGATCGTCTTCTCTTCAGCACGGTCTAAAAAACAAAAAAGTCAGAATGCCGGAGCACCTGACTTTTTTCTTTAACCACAAACCCTTTATCGCATCGTCACAAACTCTTCCGATGCAGTTGGATGAATCGCCACTGTATTATCAAAGTCTTTTTTGGTCGCGCCCATTTTCACGGCGACCGCAAAACCTTGCAGCATTTCATCCATACCAAACCCGATACCGTGGATACCCACAATTTTTTCATCTTTGCCGACGCAAACCAGCTTCATACGACACGGCTGGCGATGTTGCGTAACCGCCGTGTACATGGCGGTGAAAGAAGATTTATACACTTTTACCCGATCGTCACCATACTGTTCACGCGCCTGCGGTTCAGTCAAACCCACGGTGCCAATCGGTGGGTGACTAAACACCACGGTCGGAATGTTATTGTAATCCAGATGTTCGTCCGGCTTGTTGTTAAACAAACGCTCAGACAGACGACGTCCCGCTGCGACGGCAACCGGCGTTAACTCAACGGCCCCCGTGTTATCACCCACGGCATAAATGCCAGGCACACTGGTGTTCTGGAATTTATCGACGTTGATAAATCCTTTGCCGTTCAACTCCACGCCAGTGACGCTCAGGTTCAGGTTATCCGTCGCCGGTTCACGACCAATCGCCCAAATCAGGCAATCGACGGTTTGTGACTGACCGTTTTCCAGTTCCAACGTCAGGCTACCATCTGCGTTTTTCACAACCGCTTTCGGGATCGATTCGGTATGCAGCGTTGGCCCTTCGGTGTTCATCACCTCCACCAGCGTATCGACAATCAGCGGATCAAAACTGCGCAGCGGCGCGTGTTTACGCACAAACAGGTGAGTTTCAGAACCCAGCCCGTTCAGTACACCCGCAATCTCCACGGCAATATAGCCCGCACCGACAATAGCGGTACGCTTCGGCAATGCATCCAGTTCAAAGAAGCCGTCGGAATCAATACCGTATTCCGCTCCCGGGATAGCGGGGTGCACCGGACGCCCACCCGTCGCAATCAGGATATGGTCAGCCGTAATTTTCTCACCATTCACTTCAACCGTGTGCGCATCAACAAAGCGGGCAAAACCGTGAATGACATCAACCTTATTCTTACCCAATACATTGTCGTAAGACTGGTGAATGCGATCGATGTAGGCACTACGATTCTTCACCAGCGTGCCCCAGTTAAACTGGTTCACCGTGGTATCAAACCCGTAATCTGGTCCATACTGATGGATCGCTTCGGCAATCTGCGCCGCATGCCACATCACTTTCTTCGGCACACAGCCGACGTTAACGCAAGTGCCGCCCAGTTGTTTTGCTTCGATCAACGCACATTTTTGCCCATACATCGCCGCACGGTTAATTGAAGCGATGCCGCCGCTGCCACCGCCAATAGCAAGATAGTCATAGTGTTTGGTCATCAGAGAGTCCACGCTTAAGTGAATAAGATTTGCCTAGAGTGTAACGCCAGTGCCCTATAACCCACAAAGTTAATGCCTATGGTTGTAATAGGAAAAATCAAATCACGCCAGGTCACTCAGGTACGATTTGTTCCACTAACGTATGCCCGGTTCCGGCTGGCACCAACACCTGATGTAACCACGGCAACACATTGTTCATTTGTGCAGCCAGCTTCCACGGCGGGTTAATCACGATCATGCCAGACGCCGTCATACCATGCCGATCGCTATCTGGCAGCACAGCCAACTCAATCTGCAAAATATTGCGGATCCCGGTCGCTTCCAGATCTTTCAGTAACCGCTTGATTTGTTGGCGTAACACGACCGGATACCACAGCGAAAATACGCCAGTGGCAAAGCGTTTATGCCCTTCCTGAATGCCTTTTACTACAGCCTGATAGTCCGTCTTTAGCTCGTAAGGCGGATCAATCAGTATAAAACCCCGACGTGAGAGCGGCGGTAACTGCGATTTCAACTGCTGATAACCATCGTCACGCACGACTTTAGCACGGGCATCCTTCTGGAATTCGTTACGTAACAGTGGGAAATCGCTCGGGTGCAGTTCCGTCAGGTGAATCTTGTCCTGTTCACGCAGAAGTTGACGGGCGATAAGCGGAGAGCCAGGGTAATAACGCAGTTGCCCGTTGTGATTATAGGTACGGACCGCCTGCATATAAGCGTCGAGCTCGGTTGGAATATCATCACGCAACCAGACTTTTGCAATGCCATCAAGATATTCGCCCGTCCGTTCCGCATGCTCACCGCTGAGCTGATAACGCCCCGCCCCGGCATGGGTATCCAAATACAGGAATGGCTTTTCTTTCTCTTTCAGACTGGAGATGATCAGACTCTGAACGGTATGTTTCAACACGTCAGCATGATTGCCCGCGTGGAAACTGTGACGGTAACTTAGCACTATGGTTATACCTTATTGATTTTAATGATTTTATTTTTTGGTGAGTAATCAAAATCAATATCTATTACCCCACCGCTCCCCCCACCGATCACCATATACCCAAAATAATTCAAGTTTCAGGAAGGCGGCAAGCGAAGGAATCCCGATGAGCTTACTTGAGTAAGTGATTCGGGTGACTGAACGCAGCCAACGCACATGCAACTTGAAGTATGACGGGTATAACAGTAAAAACATGAGGACAAACCACAGTAGTATAAAGCGAAATGCGCCACGCTTCTCCTTTGTGTATGAAGTATGGCGGATATAGCACGGTCAAAAATTAGTCATTAGGTATCGGATACTTCAAAACTATCGTTGGCGCACACAGATGTCGGCCTGATTTTTCCATCAGGTAGGCTGCAATTTCTTCATTCGACAGTTCAACATCGAGCATGTCTTCGTTGTTAAACCATTCGTTTGGCCAATAGATAAGATTCGAAGGATTCGCGTTAAAATTGAGGGTTAGCAAGTCAAGAGCATAATCACACTCCGATTGCTCGCCTTCCTCTTTGCAAACAAAATCAATGATGGCTAATAATTCCTCGTACCGAAGATCGTCAACATATCTTTCCTGATTAAAGGCGGTATTCACAAATTCACTCGCACTGATATACGAATGGTAATCCCGGAATTCATCATAGTGGCATGGTCTGATGACCTGATGATTCCAGTCAGCAATCAGACGCTGTAAATCAGGATCCCCCTCTCGCTTACCCTTATCAATTTGAGTGGTAATTTCCGCCAAAAGTGCCAACAGGGCTTCTTTTTTGCCGCCATCTGGTCTGACAGGCTTTAATCTTTCTGGTAAAGGCATTTTTTGATTTCCTGAGTATGCATACGCCGGATCCGCGAGGACATTGTACTTTTCCCTATCAATAATTTCTCATCCCCTATGGAGAGTGAAAAACAATCGTTATATTATATTTTATATAACGATTGTTTTTGGAGCATTAATTATGGGGAACCACTTTGGAAAAGGTGTGATGGCTGGACTAAAAGCCAGAAACCCGAAATCCACCAGCGAAATAAGAACATATTGCTACGACTATCGGCGAGGGTATATCTGTGGCTATGCCCACAGCCTGGCCGAAACACAGGGCGATCGCCCGAAAGCGGCTTTTGAGGCGGGCTTGCTGTCACGTCAATATGGGCTGGAAAGAGAAAGGGTAGCGGAATTTTTCACCGAATATGGCAATCCGAACATTATTCGGTTTTTCTACGCGGGTTATGATGCCGACGCCAATGTAGGACGATAACGCGTTTTATACGATACAATACTTCTGCGAAGGCGCATTAGCTGGCATCATAAGCTCGTTTCAATCTGTTCACACCACTGTTTGTTAGAAACATTGTTTGTTGGAAACATTGTTTGTTGGAAACATCCCTGGAACTGACTGAAGCCAGCGTCTGGGGAAAGGTTGAGCGAGCCTGTGTCTTACCACCGCAACCCGCAGGATAACTACCAATATGCTCGTTAATCTTTTATCTCTTTTTCTGATACTCCTCCCCAGCGTCACATTCACTCATGAGACAACCATTCGAGCAGCCACCGTAAAAGAGGAACAAAACGTCTTTAACGCGTTTAAAGAAAGGCTGATAGAGCCAGATCTGGCATCAATATCGAATCTCAGAGTTTCTGCTAATGGGAATGCGATCTGCGGTTTTTTTAGTATAAAAAACAAAGCAGGCCAATATATACAACGGGACGACGTGTTCTATGTCATGGTTCTCACAAGGGACATCGGAGAACCTATCTATGCAGTTACCGATATTGATTATGGCAATAACACTGAAGCAGCGACGCGATGTGAGGAAGAAGGGATCGCGCCAATCAAATCTGCATCCCAACGTTGAGGGTGAGCAAATATCAGGAAAAACAGATGATGAACGATGAAAAATACACCCACAATCTTGAAAGCATTATCACTTATGGTCTTGAAACGGTTGATCCGGATGAAAGCGTTGAAGTGAATTTGAAAGACTTGCTGTATGTATATGGCATGTTGCAGGAATACATGCGTTTTTTTCATCAACCAGATCATTATCAAACACTGGATGATGTCGTTGCATTTTTAGGCTCAAATAGAGATAACGCAGGCTTTCATATACTCAACACGGCCGTATATAAAAAAATGCGCGGTATGTTTCCTGAACATATTGAGGATAAATTTGATAACGGCGATTTTGATGCCCCGCTGTTACCCTTTTACTATGACGAAAAGCGACATCATCCTGCCAAATCATGAAAAATGAACAGCACCTACGCGATGAACAAGAATATCTGGAACAACTGAAACACGAGCGTTATATGTTCTGTTGGTGCTTGATGACGTATGCCGATATGCCCGTTGATGTCGCCACCGCGAAAGCGGCTGCTTTTTATGCTTATCAGCCCCCAGATAACCCCAACCGTGACATAATCTTTCATGACGAAGCCTGGCACTGGGCCATGCTGCATATCATTGGCGAACAATATTGGCTGAGTAAACCTGAGTACCTGACGCCCTCACAACAATATATCGATTTAAGTAACAATATTGATTTAAGTAACAAGGAAGGGAAATAATCCTTTTATGATCCGTAAGGAATGGAATGTCCCTCTGCAAGTCGTAGAGGAAAAGCCGGAATATTTACAATATCGCAGTAAATGGGCTTGTTTTCACTGCCGTACTGCGTTTGTTCGTTTTCGTAGCCAACAACAAACCGTCTGCTGTCCAACATGCCAGGCGATAGCGTCAGATATGGGATATCTGTTTAAGCCTCCCGCCAAGCGAGACAAAAAAGCATGGGCGATCGCCCAGTTATTAGCCGAGCATCATATTTCCTATTACCGAGTGGGTGCAGTCACGTTTATCAATACCTTTATCACTGAGTACGGAACATTACCGTTAAAAGAGGTGCAAAAGAATATTGAACGTTACCTTGCCGCCAAAAAACATAGCCGCTAATTCAATCAAGCGACAAAACCTTATCGCTTTGCACAAATAGACAGGAACAGATATGCCGATGATCACCGCCATCAGTATTGATGGTAGCCAGATAACTGACTGGCCATCCTTTTATCAGGTATTCGCCGACGCATTTGGTTTTCCGCCATTTTTTGGCCGTAATATGGATGCCTGGATTGACTGCATGACGAATCTTGATGAAGAGTTCAGCCAAATTCAGGTTGAGCCTGGCGAATTAGTCTGTATCACGGTTGAACAGGCCGCCGCATTTAAAGCAACCTGCCCACGGCAATATCAGGCATTGCTCGAATGTGTGGCATTCGTTAACTGGCGGCGATTAGACATCGGTGAACCGCCAATACTGATTTTGGCGTTTAATGTGTAGGCAGTTAGCCGTAGACATGAAGCACGGTAATGCGTGCTCACCCATTGATTTTCACCCTGCATGACCGCATCTTAGTATCGATTGGCACCTTATCTTGTCGGTCTGCGCCCAACAAGACCATACACTACTATCAGGACCGCGCTATGACGAATCCATTACTGACATCATTCACTCTGCCCCCATTTTCCAGTATTAAAATTGAAGATATCGTTCCGGCGGTTAAAGCTGCGCTCGCGGAATGCCGTCAAACCGTAGAACGCGTGGTGGCACAGTCAGATGATTTCACGTGGGAGAATCTTTGCCAGCCACTGGCTGATAGTGACGATCGCCTCAGCCGTATTTTTTCGCCGATCAGTCATCTGAATTCTGTCAAAAACAGCCCGGAATTACGTGCTGCCTATGAACAATGTCTGCCTTTGCTGTCCGAACACAGCACCTGGGTTGGTCAACATGCCGGTCTATACCAGGCGTATCGCAGCCTGAGAGACAGTAACCATTACGCCGCACTGAGCGTGGCGCAGAAAAAATCCATCGATAACGCACTCCGTGACTTTGAATTGTCCGGCATCGGCCTGCCCCCCGAAAAACAGAAGCGTTATGGCGAAATCGCCGCCCGATTGTCCGAGCTAGGCTCGCAATACAGTAATAACGTGCTGGACGCCACGATGGGCTGGAATAAGCTGGTGACAGACATTGCCGACCTCGACGGTATGCCGGAAAGCGCGTTAGCCGCAGCCAAAGCATTAGCAACGGCAAAAGAACAGGAAGGTTGGCTACTGACGCTGGATATCCCCAGCTATCTGCCCGTCATGACGTATTGTTCTAATCAGGCACTACGTGAAGAGATGTATCGCGCCTACGGCACCCGCGCCTCCGATCAGGGGCCAAACGCCGGTAAGTGGGACAACAGTGAGGTCATGGCTGAAGAACTGGCTCTGCGCCACGAACTGGCCCAATTACTCGGTTTTGACAGCTACGCTCATAAATCACTCGCCACGAAAATGGCAGAAAATCCACAGCAGGTCATCGACTTTCTCAACGATCTGGCAAAACGTGCCCGTCCACAAGCAGAAGAGGAACTGGCTCAACTGCGTGCCTTTGCAAAAGCAAATTATGGCGTGGATGAACTACAACCGTGGGATATCACCTATTACAGCGAACAGCAAAAACAGCATCAATACGCCATCAGCGATGAGCAACTACGCCCTTACTTCCCGGAACAACGGGCGGTGGCAGGTCTGTTTGAAGTCGTAAAACGCATCTATGGTATTACGGCCAAAGAGCGTAAAGATGTGGATGTCTGGCATGAGGATGTTCGCTTCTTCGACTTGTTTGATGAAAGTGGCGAACTGCGTGGCAGCTTCTATCTCGATCTCTATGCCCGTGAACATAAGCGTGGCGGAGCCTGGATGGATGACTGCGTTGGTAAGTTGCGTAAAGGCAACGGCGAGCAGCAAAAACCTGTCGCCTATCTCACCTGTAACTTTAATGGCCCGGTCAATGGCAAGCCAGCATTGTTCACGCACGATGAAGTCATCACGCTGTTCCATGAGTTCGGCCATGGCTTGCATCACATGCTGACACAGATTGATACCGCAGGCGTCGCGGGTATCAACGGCGTACCGTGGGATGCCGTTGAGCTGCCAAGCCAATTCATGGAGAACTGGTGTTGGGAACCTGAAGCACTGGCCTTTATTTCCGGTCATTACGAAACCGGCGAACCCCTGCCACAAGCGCTGCTTGATAAAATGCTGGCAGCAAAGAACTATCAGGCAGCGCTGTTTATCCTGCGTCAGCTAGAGTTCGGTCTGTTCGATTTCCGTTTACATGCCGAATTTGATCCTGCCAAAGGGGCACAAATTCTGCCGACGCTCGCTGAAATCAAAGCACAGGTCGCCGTGGTGCCAAGCCCAAGCTGGGGTCGATTCCCTCATGCGTTCAGCCACATTTTCGCTGGCGGTTACGCCGCAGGCTACTATAGCTACCTATGGGCGGACGTGCTGGCGGCCGATGCCTATTCCCGTTTCGAAGAAGAAGGCATTTTTAATCGCGAAACCGGTCAATCCTTCCTGGACAACATTCTTACCCGTGGTGGTTCCGAAGAGCCGATGGCGCTGTTTAAACGCTTCCGTGGCCGTGAACCTAAACTGGATGCGATGCTGGCACATTACGGCATTAAACAATGAGTATCTGCCTCATCGCAGAACAAGGCACCGATAACGGTGCCTTATCTTTGTTAGCCGCACGCTGGGGGCTGGTTTCTGATCCAGCCGCTATCATGGCGCTGGTGTTGACGCCAGAACGGTTGGAATTGCGCAAACGGGATGAACCCAAACTTGGCGCTATCTACGTCGACTTTGTGACGGGACCAATGGCACACCGACGTCGTTTCGGCGGTGGTCGCGGTGAAGCCGTCGCTAAAGCGGTAGGGATCAAAAAGGATTATTTGCCAGATGTGGTTGATGCTACAGCGGGATTAGGCCGTGATGCCTTTGTTTTGGCGGCGTTAGGCTGCCGCGTTCGCATGTTAGAACGCAACCCGGTTGTTGCAGCGCTGCTGGATGACGGACTGAAACGGGGTTATCAGGATGAAGATATCGGCCCCTGGTTACAAGACCGGCTCACGCTACTTCACGCATCAAGCCTGACGGCGCTGGGGAGTATCACTCCGGCACCTGATGTGGTGTACCTCGACCCAATGTTTCCCCACCGGCAAAAAAGTGCATTAGTCAAAAAAGAAATGCGGGTATTTCAATCATTGGTCGGCCCGGATGAAGATGCCGATGCCTTATTGGAGCCGGCACGAACGCTGGCAAAGAAACGCGTCGTCGTGAAACGACCAGACTACGCCCCGCCACTGGCCGGCATTCCTGCGCAATCAACGCTTGAAACCAAAAGCCATCGTTTCGATTTTTATTTGCCGCTGTCATCATGCTGATGCCAATGATCATATATGCCCTAACTCATTCAAGTTTCAGGAAGCTTGAATGAGTTAGGGCATATCAGCATTAACGTCTTTTGATCAGATAACCTGATCAAAAGACAAGCACTCACAGAGCGTTAAACGTCGTCCTGTTACACCACGCCTTGCGCCAACATAGCATCCGCCACTTTCACAAACCCGGCGATATTGGCACCGCGAACATAGTTCGTCTGGCTGTCTTCACCACCGTACTGCACACACGCACTGTGAATATCCAGCATAATGCGATGCAGACGAGCATCCACCTCTTCGGCTTTCCACCCCATACGTGCCGCATTCTGGGCCATTTCCAGACCTGACGTTGCCACACCGCCCGCATTGGCGGCTTTGCCCGGTGCAAATAGTACACCTGCATCCAGAAACGCGTCCGTTGCCGGGATCGTCGTCGGCATATTTGCCCCTTCCGCTACGGCCTTGACGCCATTTTTAATCAGCGTTTGAGCGGCAGGTAAATCCAGCTCATTTTGCGTCGCACAAGGTAGTGCGATATCAACAGGAACATCCCACGGCGTTTTCCCCGCCAGATAGGTCAGGTTCGCCTCACGCGCGTAGTCTTCTACACGACCATAGCGCTGGTTCTTAATGTCCTCCAACAGCGCTAACTTCTCTGCCGTAAAGCCATTTTCATCCACTACCGTGCCATTAGAATCCGATGCCGTAACAACGCGAGCGCCCAATGCCATGGCTTTTTCAATTGCATACTGTGCCACGTTGCCCGACCCCGACACCGCAACGCGCATCCCTTCAAAACCGAGCCCATGACGTTTGAGCATAGCTTCGGTGAAATAGATCAGGCCGTAACCCGTGGCTTCAGGGCGAATCAGACTGCCGCCGAAAGAAAGCCCTTTACCGGTAAAAATACAAGAGGTGTTATTGGTCAGTTTTTTCATCATACCGGTCATGAATCCAACTTCACGACCACCTACGCCAATATCGCCCGCTGGCACATCGGTATCTGCGCCTAAATGACGATACAGTTCCGTCATCAATGCCTGACAGAAGCGCATCACTTCACCCTGGCTCTTCCCTTTAGGGTTGAAATCAGAACCCCCTTTCCCACCGCCCATCGGCAAGGTTGTCAGCGCATTTTTAAAGGTTTGCTCAAAACCCAGGAATTTCAGAATTGACAAGTTAACCGACGGGTGAAAACGCATCCCACCCTTGTACGGCCCGATAGCCGAACTGAACTGTACACGCCAGGCCCGGTTTACCTGCACCTGACCTTTATCATCCGTCCAGGCAACGCGGAACTGAATCGCCCGTTCAGGCTCAACCAGACGCTCTAACAGACTGTAATCCGCATAGTGGGGGTTTTGCTCCAGAAAAGGCCATAGCGTGGAAAGAACTTCGTTTACTGCTTGCAAGAATTCGGGCTGGTGCGGATCGCGTTGTTGAACAGAGTCGAGAAAACTTGCCAGAGATACAATTTGTGCCATTAACAGCTCCTGATAGAACGAATGTGTCCCCCCTTACACTTCTTATTTTTAGACACACTGAAGCTTGCGGGGTTGACGTAAATGATGTTGTGCCTTTCGGACTATAACACTGGCGATGGATATTTAAGCAAGCGTTTTCTTTTGAGATAAGCGTTATAATCCAATGGGATAGAGGATGGTTTTTCGGCTTGAAGGATGAAAAAAGAAGAAGAAAATCAACATAAGTTTTTGTTATATAACAAAAGGCATAGCCCATGAGCCATGCCTTTTGGTCTGCGAAAAAAGACGATCAAATAATGCTAATTTTTATTCGTCTTCATCCTCGCGTAACGGAACAATCAGCATATCGATATGGACAGTATTAATAAGCTGACGCGCCGACGACATCAGTTTGCTCCAGAAATCCTGATGGTGGCCGCACAGCACCAAATCCACATCGTATTTCCTGATTGCATCAACCAGTACCTGCCCCAGATCGCCGCTACCGCTCAGGGTCTCACTAATCGGATACCCGGCATTCTGAGAAAGTTCGGTTAACGCATTTTGCGTTTCTTCGGAGATGCGTTGCTGCATATCACCCAGATTGACATCAATCAGCCCGGTGTAGAGATCGGAATAATTCACATCGACGTGAATTAAAGAGACCTTCGCGTTATACGGCCTTGCCATTGAGACCGCCTTTTCCACTAACACTTTACTCTCCGGAGAAAGGTCAACAGCAATAAGGATATGTTTGTAAGCCATAATAAGACTCCTTCCGTAAAGACTAATTAATGGTCAGCAGATATTTCTCCTGCCAATCTGATACTTAACAGCTGTTTATATGATAGCACCCGGCAGTCTTACCGATATGTTCAGCAGATCACAACGCCGTATTTTAGCAAAAATCGAATCATTCATGGCGAAGTACAGCACCTTAATCCTTTCGATATTCTTTACAAGTGTAGTAGAAATCGCTCCTTTTCATAATTAAATTGCACCACTTCTCCTCTTAAAAAGGGGATTACGCTAGAGAAAATAGCTTACTGGCACGATTGTGCCTCTCCACATGGCAAAAAAAGGCGTTCATCTTCTACAATTAAAAAGGGATGGTCATTCAATGCGCCATCTTTATCAGGTAAAAACAGGTGAATAGTGATAAAAGCGTTAGCCAGCAAAACCGTACGGCTAACCGGGTACACAATAAAATCGCGTGAAAACGTGTGGCATATACCCAAAATAATTCGAGTTGCATGAAGGCGGCAAGTGAGAGCATCCCGATGAGCTTACTCAGGTAAGTGATTCGGGTGACAAATCTGCCAGGAGCAGATTTGAACGCTGCTTGCAGCGGCCCCAACGGGGCGAGGCTCATGGATGAGCCGAGTAACGAGCACAGCCAACGCACAAGCAACTTGAAGTATGACGGGTATAAATATTCGCGGGTGAATGCCGGACATAATATCTCCTGACGAATAATACCTACCGGGAGGGAAGCATGATCAGTACATTTGCGCTTTTCTGGGCTTTGTGTGTTGTCTGTATCATCAATATGGCGCGATATTATTCTTCATTACGCGTATTACTGCTGGTTTTGCGGGATTGCGATCCACTGCTTTATCAATACGTCGATGGAGGAGGATTTTTTACATCACACGGTCAGCCGAGCAAGCAAATCAGGCTGGTACGCTATATCTACGCACAGCGTTATCTCGAACATCACGACCCTGAATTTATGCGTCGCTGTGAAAGGGTGCGAGGGCAGTTTCTGCTGACTACGGCGTTGTGTGGATTAGTGGTTATCAGTTTACTTGCCATGCTGATCTGGTACTAAAACATGATTAATTTGGTAATAGCATCATGAGTGACAACGACATAACAAAAAGGCGATCCCTGACAGAATCGCCTTTTTTATTACGCTAACGAAAGAGATCCAAACGGTATCTTTCGAATCTCAATATCAGATTAGCTTTAGCGCAATCCAATACAGCGTACCGGATAACACCAGCGACACAGGCAACGTCAACACCCAGGCCAACAGAATACTTCTTACCGTTTTGCCCTGCACGCCACCACCGTCAACAATCATCGTCCCAGCCACCGCAGAGGACAAGACGTGCGTCGTGGAAACCGGCATACCGGTATAGCTGGCCACGCCAATCGACAACGCCGCCGTCACCTGCGCCGAAACGCCTTGCGCGTAGGTCATGCCTTTCTTACCAATCTTCTCGCCGATGGTCACCGCAACGCGTCTCCAACCCACCATCGTGCCCAGAGACAACGCCAACGCCACTGCGACGATAATCCAAATCGGCGCATATTCGACCGTCTGTAGCATGTCTTTACGCAGGTTACTCAGGTAACGTTTATCGTCCGTTGGCGTTTCTGGCAGCTTAATCACCCTATCCATCGTATCAGCGATACACATCAGCAAACGACGCACACGGCTACGATCGTCGGCATTCAGCTGCTCATAGCTTTTCAGATTATTCAGCAGACCCTGCGTACGTTCAATGGCAATCAACACACGAGAACTGTCGCAGTGAAACTCTTTCTGCCCATTTCCAGGAAGGGTATTTTCTGACGATGGAACCACGGGCGGAGAAAGATCGATGACATGCGCCAGCGCTTCACCATGCTGATGATAATATTCCTGTAAATTGACAACGGCATCGCGGGTACGACTGATGTCATAGCCAGACGCGTTGATGTTGACAATAAAACCGGCAGGCGCGACACCGATCAGCACCAACATAATCAAACCGATACCTTTCTGACCGTCGTTGGCACCGTGAGAGAAACTCACCCCAATTGCCGACAGAATCAGCGCGGTACGCGTCCAGAATGGCGGTTTACGTTTACCATCCTGCTTCTCGCGATCGACAGGCGTCAGGTGCACACGCTTACGTTTTTTACTGTTATTCCAGAATCGACGCAACACCCACACCATCAGACCGGCCACGACCATCCCCACAATCGGCGAGAGCAGCAACGACAGGAAAATACTGATCATTTTCGGCACGTTCAACGCATCAACAACGGAGGTATCCGTCAGTAATGCATTCGTTAAGCCGATCCCAATAATGGAACCAATCAACGTGTGGGAACTGGAAGCAGGAAGACCAAAATACCATGTCCCCAAATTCCAAATGATGGCGGCCAGCAACATGGAAAACACCATCGCCAGACCATGCGCCGAACTGACATTCAGCAATAAATCCGTGGGAAGAAGGTGAACAATGGCGTAGGCAACACTCAGGCCACCCAGCAAGACACCGAAGAAATTAAAGATACCCGCCATCACAACGGCAAATTCTGCACGCATAGCGCGGGTGTAAATAACAGTGGCAACGGCGTTCGCAGTGTCGTGAAAACCGTTAATGGCTTCATACATCAGTACAAACAACAAAGCCAATATCAACATCAGGCCGGTGTAGTAATCAAGTCCGGCAAATAAATGTAGCATAAACGTTAGGCCATTTAGTGGTCATGAACGCGGCGCATTATCGGCGACAAGCAGGGGTGGGGAAAAGGGAAATATGACTTTTTTTTGACTTAGTATGTGATGAGGTATGATGCAAAAAGCATTTAATCAATAAAAATCAAATCATTATAGATTTTTACTAAAAGACGCAAATTGTTACGCTAGCACTCGCGTTATCCGGGCACTACAATCTACCGCCCTGTGGTTAATCATCAGCAGGAAAAACCAAGCCCTAAGCCATCAGGGCACGCCTTCATCGGAGAAAATATTGTGGAACAGTTCGACGTTGTCATTATTGGTGCCGGAGCGGCGGGGTTATTCTGCGCGGCGCAGGCAGGGCAGCGTGGACTGCGTGTGTTACTGCTCGATAATGGTAAAAAAGTCGGACGCAAAATTTTGATGTCCGGTGGGGGGCGCTGCAATTTTACCAATATGTATACCGAGCCTGCGGCTTATTTGTCGCAAAACCCCCATTTCTGCAAATCTGCACTGGCTCGATATACCCAGTGGGATTTCATCAGTCTGGTAAGCCGCTACCAAATCGCCTATCACGAAAAAACGCTGGGTCAGCTATTTTGTGATGATTCAGCCCAACAGATCGTCGATATGCTGGTGAAAGAATGCGAAGACGCCCATGTGACAATACGTTTGCGTAGCGAAATCACACAGGTAGAGAAAGTCGCTGAGGCTTTCACGTTGCAATTAGCCAATGGTGATACCGTGCAAGGTACATCGCTGGTGATTGCCAGCGGAGGACTGTCTATGCCAGGGTTGGGGGCGACGCCATTTGGCTACCAGCTCGCCCAAAGATTTGGGCTCAATGTTTTACCCACACGAGCCGCGCTGGTGCCATTTACATTACATAAGCCCCTACTTGAGCACTTACAAACGTTATCGGGCGTCTCGGTTCCTGCTTTGGTGACCGCTGAGAATAGCGTGACCTTCCGCGAGAATATTCTGTTTACGCATCGTGGCCTTTCTGGCCCAGCAATACTGCAACTCTCCAGTTATTGGCAGCCCGGTGAATTTGTCTCCATCAATTTGCTTCCCGATCGGAATTTGAGCACGCTACTGGATGACGAACGCATAGCCCACCCCAATCAGAGCCTGAAAAACACGCTGGCACAGTGGCTTCCCAAAAGGTTGGTTGAATGTCTACAAACATTGGGGCAACTGCCAGATGTCACACTGAAGCAATTGAACCTCGCTTCACAGCAGCAGATTACAAGCAACATCCAACAATGGCGGGTGCAACCTAACGGTACAGAAGGCTATCGGACTGCGGAAGTTACGCTGGGCGGTGTAGACACACACGAGTTGTCCTCCAAAACCATGCAAGCCAATAAGGTTCCAGGGCTTTACTTTATCGGTGAAGTCGTCGACGTGACCGGCTGGCTCGGCGGCTACAATTTCCAATGGGCATGGAGTTCCGCCTGGGCCTGTGCGCAAGCGCTGCCCTGTGGCACAAACCCATAACTTTGTCAGACTTAGTTTCTCTTATCACTTCAGTTGGGACATCTGCCACATCGTGTGGCATCCCGTGCCTAAGACCTCACCACCGCCTCCTCGCACGTTATACTTAATTTATACAACGTCACCAATGCGATGACGGGCTCAAACTCAGACGTCCATGATGTCAACACAATGGGTAAACCATTTTTGACACATCACCGGATGAGTGATGCGAAAAAATTCTTTCAGAACAACGATTGAGACAAGAATGTTGAATTTAAACCAGCGGCGTATTAAGAATACGTAACATTTTTTTTCGCATCGACAAGCTTGTTACCGCGACCGACTCACGTATCCTCGCAAAGGACATGGAGCCGCCCAAAAGGAGATGCGGATGAAATTAAGAGAGGGCGAACGTCGGCATAAAGGATTGCCGTTATTAATCGCCGGGGTTTTACCGCTACTACTCGGCGTACTGTTCACATTTGTGGAATCTCGAATAATGGTCAAACGTGACCTAGAGTCCACCGCCTTGATCGCTTTGCACTACGCCGAAAATATTGCTTCCCGCTCCTGGCAGATGATCGATTATCTACAACGTTTCAAGGGCCAAGATTGCAACCAGATAAGCCCAGAGCTACAGCGGATGAGTGCCGTGTTCTCTTATTTTCGCTCCCTCGGTATTACGCATCATGCCAATATTTACTGTTCATCAATTTTGGGCTATCAAAACACGCCCATGGCGGCGTTGTTACAACACGCATTACCAACGCCGCGAGCGGAAAAATGGGGTATTTCTGTCGCACACTCGGTAAACGTTAAAGATCGGCCGATGATGTTATTTGCTCAGATGCCAACCGCTGGCGGCTATGGCACCTACGTGACGATTGATGCTCAATATCCGATTGATTTAATGAATGCGGTTGGCAAGGCGCGAGGCTATCAATTTACGCTAACGCTGGGAAACGGCGATCCCATTCAGGTTGGCCCGGAAATTAAAGCGGTATCAGGCTTATTTTCCACATCCAAAATTGACGTTCTCTCAGAAAAACTCCCGATGTCCATCCGCGCTATCGCCCCCGCAGATGAGTCTATTCGCGCCTGGAAACAGGTTTTTTTCACTTTCCTGCCGATGTCGATCATTTTGTCATTATTCTTTACCGCCACTATCTGGTATCGGCAAAAACGAAAGCTGCTATTTCGTGATGAAATAAAAAAAGGGATCGAAAGAGGCGAATTCTCTGTTTACTACCAGCCGCTTTACGATACAACGACACAGACCTGCAACGGCGTGGAAGCACTTATGCGCTGGCGGCAGAGTAATGGACAATGGATAAAACCCGATATTTTTATTGCTGCCGCAGAAAAGGAAGGAATGATTATTCCCATCACCCAGCATTTATTCAAACTCGTAGCAGAGGATATTACTGGCTGGCAAGTAAAACCTGGATTCCATTTAAGCTTAAATGTCGCGGCAGAACATTTACAGCATCCTTGTTTTATTTCAGACGTATGCGCGTTTAAAGACGAAGTTTCGGCCCATCAGTTCAACATCACGCTAGAGTTGACAGAACGCAGCCTGATAAGTAATGGACCCGAGGTCATTCAGCGTCTGCACCAACTGCGTGAGAATGGATTCATGATAGCCATTGATGATTTTGGTACTGGCCATTGCTCGCTCTCCTATCTACAAAATTTTCCATTGGATTATCTGAAAATCGATCGCGGCTTTGTTAGCGCAATTTCGTCGCTGGATGAAGAGGCGCCAATACTTGATGCCATCATTAATTTGAGCCATCGTATGAATCTGACGATGGTTGCAGAAGGAGTTGAAACCCTACAACAGCTTACTTATTTAAAGCAAAGCGGTGTCATATGGATACAAGGCTTTCTCTATGCTAAACCCATGGATAATCATTCATTAATTGTCTGGCTGTATTATAACGGTCAAAAATCACTTGAAGTAATTAATAACCAGCAGCATCAATGAAGCGCAACAACATCACAGCGAGCCTTATATCACTACTCCCCTATTTAGAGTTGTCCCAGTGAGTCCGGAACAATAAAGCCCGTAAACGTGCCGATTATCGGCACGTTGTAAAAGCAACACGTCAGAAACGATAACCTACGCCAACATTGAAGCCGTCAACGCGCGTATCGTAAATTTTTGTGCCTTCATAACCGATATCAATTGCCCAGTTTTCAATTGGAGTGATCTGAATACCTGCGCCATAGGCAAAGCTGGATTTTTTCTTACTACCAGACTCGCGATATTCATCGCCCTCTTCCCAACTGGATTTACCATATCCGATACCAGCCATCCCATAAATACTGACAATGTCATTGAAACGATAAGAAGGACCAGCCATTAAAGAGTAATATTTAAACCGATAAGTATCACTACTTTCGTTCTGATAATATTCCGTCTTTTTATCACTAACATAAGTCAGTGACCCAATAACGCCAAGCGCTGAGTCACCTTGATAATGATATTTGGCGGTTATGCCTTTCAGATCCTTAAAATAATCTTCTTTCGCCTGAGCGTAGCCCAATGATATGGTTTGCGTTGCTTGAGCGGCAGACATTCCCATAATACAAGCGATCAGCGTGGAGAATAACAGCGTTGTCTTTTTCATAGTCAAAATATCTTCCATGTCTGAGTAGTAGAAAGGTTTGAACAATATTACCTTCATATACCGTTCATATTTTTCGCGCACAAAGTTACATTTAACAACACCACAGTAAAGTAAATTATATTTACCAGACAAAATTAAAAAATTTGTTTTTTACATTTAAAACAGACAGATAAAATAAATCACGTATAAAATTCAGACAATAAAACACGCTTATTTAAGAGGATTCCGAAGTTATATCAAAAGTGAAATATACGGAGACAAGATGAACTCAATATCCCTTTATTCATTAAGTTTATTTAAATAGAAGTAGCAAAAATAGCGAGTCTATAGACAATAAATAATCGTCAATCCGACAGATTATGAACTTCTCACTCACTATTCGTATTAATCTGAAAAAACGCTATTTCGGTAATTTACCTATACCAAAAATCATCCGAGTTGCGTGAAGACGGCAAGAGAAGGTATACCGATAGATAACAGGCAATAAAAAACCCGCCAATCCAAGCAGGATGCGGGTTTCTTATCTTTTCCGGTGGTATCCGATACCTACCGAAAGTGAATTTGGTCGGTGAGAGAGGATTCGAACCTCCGACCCCTTCGTCCCGAACGAAGTGCGCTACCAGGCTGCGCCACTCACCGAGTGCGGCGCATATTACTGCTAGCCTATTGAAGCGTCAATCCCTTTTTAGAAAAAGGATTACGCGTATTTATCACGCTTTCTCTCTGCGATTCTCAGCCTTTAATCGACCTCCCTGTCGACGATCTCGGTTAACTGGATGGCCTATTGCACCAGTTATTCTTCGGGTTGATGCCACCATCAGGCGATGTATATCCCAGACACCCCAAAATCGTGTCAAACAACTCTTCATGGCGATGAACTTTGCCTATCCTCTGCTGGGCTTTTAGCTGATCAAACGCATTGGAATTACTCGGTTCTGCCAGAAATTTATCTGATGCCCAAACCATCATAGGAGAACGGAACTGCTCCGGCGGGGCCATATGACGCGGAGTACCATGCAGGTGATAATTATCATCAATAGATTCACCATGATCGGAAGCGTAAAACACCAGTGCTTTTTTATCTTTCACCTGATCGATAACCTGTTTAATAAAGTTATCGGTATACAGCACGCTATTATCGAATGCATTAATCAATTGTTCACGGGAACATGATGCATCGACCCCCATACATTCCGGTTGGTAACGGGCATAGCTGCGAGGATAGCGCATGGAATAAAGATAATGTGAGCCTTTAGTATGTAGCACAATCAGGTGTTTACCTTTAGGATAGCGCGCTAACGATGCTTTAACTTCATTCACCAACAGCATGTCATCCACTGACTTACCATCATTTTGCTTTTCTGACGCAATCATTTCACGGAATGAATAGTTATCCGCTTCAATACTATTGTAAAACCACACTTCGCTTTGCATCGCAAAAAGCTCAGAGGTAAACCCAAGTTCTTTCATTACTGCGAAAATATTTTGCTCTTTCAACGTTCGCTGGGGGTTATCTTCAGTCCCACCCTCACGCACGAACATGCAGCGCATGGACAGTTTGGTTGAGGTGTCACAAGACTTGCCGCGGAAAGCAACAAGGTTACGCTCTTTAGATAAAGACGGCGTCGTATCGCGTTCATATCCCAGTAATCCCATATGATCCCAGCGGGTTGTTTCACCAATAATGAAAACCATATAGGTATCTTCAATCCCTTTTGGTGGAACGTACGTAAAATGTTTACCTGGATCGAAGAGATTTGAAGAGTCCTGACTTTCGTCATATTTGGTATAAGCAAATAACCCTAGTGCCGATATCCAGTTAGAGGGAAGGTAGGAATGAGCCACCACACCGCCATAGCTGGGGAGATCAACATTAGAAAGCTTTTCCGACATCGACTGGACCTTGTCCATATAACGGATAGGTAACCAGACAAGTGCGACTACCGCCACCAGAACGGCCAGCGGCATCAGACGATTCCCGGGGGAAATCAGTTGTTCAATCAGTGTATGGCGCTGCGTATTTTTCCAAATCAGGAACATCGGCAAAACACTCACCAACATCATCCATAGAACAAAGTGTAAGCCAACAACCTCTTTGGAAAGATCAATGTCCGTTGTCATGACCGCAGCAATAATACCGTAGCCAATAACAACGTTAAAAAACGTCATGTAATAGCTGGCAGCGACGGAAATCAGCACTAATAGTGACGCGACAACGCGGTAAAAATGACGCCCACCAAGCGAAATTATCCGCATCAGGAAAAAGGTGAACAGAACGCAGGCCATCAGTTCTATCAACGCAGGAATAAACATCGGTATCGTTCTACCAATAGGAAGCGATATCGCATCAAATCGTCGATAAAATACAGAAATATTGAGGAAAAAGCCGATATAGATTGCCAGGACAAAAGATAATTTCTGGTGTGATAAAGAATGAACAAACTTCATTGCAACAGGTGCTCCAGCAAAACTTATTTTATTATCTGAAGCTATACGACAACGGCGCTATGCCGTAGTTCAAACGGCAAACACGATGTATTTTCCTTTTAAGTAAAATAATCCACCGAAAAAGACGATAAATAAGACAATAAACAAAACAAAAAAACATTTGAAAGAATAAAAGTCCATCACGCAAGGCTATCAAAATCTCCCCCCATAAGAGGGTTGCAATCCCGAGGTATGGTCCCGAGCATAAGAAAACGACACCTCGTACGACATAAAAAACAATATTTATCAAATAATTATATTTTTATACCTTCACGGCTCAATCTGGCGACAAACTCGACAATGATGGGATGTTGTAAAAAGGCCATAATTTCTTCAGCACGTTTAGCACCAATACCCGAAAATTGCTGCCATTGTGATACGGTTCGCTGTTGTAACTGCAACCAATCAACATTCTCCAGCGATTTTCTTGCCGACTGGGGTACGGGTATCCCCAGAGCCAATAGCCAGCGCGATAACGGTTGGTGACGAGCCGTTTGCAGCCGCGTGTAAATCCTATCCGCTCGCTTTTCGCCTATCCCTTCTACGGTTCTTAGCTGCTCAACCGTCAGAGTTAGCCAAGATAAAACATCACTTAACATACCTTTCTGTACCAACCGCAGCCATATTCCTTCACTTACGCCGCGTAAATTCAGCCCATGCTCACCACTTAACCAAGATAATCGGGCAACCAATTGCTGTTGACACATCAAACCATATTGAAAACAACTGAAAGTATGAAAATTGCGCGGAGAAGGCGGGAGGATCGATGAACGCTCTGTCACGCGCCACACCACCTCATCCAACCGGGGAATACCATGGCCGGCCAAACTGACGTTAACCTGATCGCCCGGTAACACATCCCACTGTTTCCAACGAGACAACGAACCGACGTTTACCCGACGAACAGACTTATCGTCCAGTTGTAGCGGGTTAATATTAAGCACCGCCGTGATTTTCCCCGTCCTCCCAATAGAAAATTCAACGCCATTCACTTCAGCTATCTGTTGTACCAGCGGATATTTCCAGGCAATGGCCCACTCGGCTGGCGTGTTATGCCAATAGCGCCCCGGCAATTCGTTATTCTGCCGCATCACCACACCATCGGTCACAAAAGGCAAAGGTTTCCGATACCAGCTATCTCGCCAGGCTTTTGCATCTTCGAATGAAGAAATTCGATGGGTATAATCCGCGACAAGGCCAAACCCCATGTTGCGTAATGCATTAAGGCGTTCAGGCATAGAGGCGGGGCCATCTGGCCATGCCCAAATAAAAATGCCGATGCGCTGGAATAGGGGTGAAACTTGGCGGCGCCGCATTTCCCCGGCAACGATAGCTCGGGCATTAATCCCACCTTGTATTTGCTGTCGATGATCGGTCACGTTAAGGAAAAGCTCACCTTGCAACACCATCATTTCCGGAGCGTGCTCTATCATTTGTGGAATGCTCGAGATCGCGCGGATTTTCTCCGTCCAGTCTTCGCCTTTTAAACCATTTCCCCGGCTGATGGCCGATACCATTTTCCCATGCCGATAAACCAGCGTAACCGCTACGCCATCTATTTTTGGTTGAATCCAGAGGTCGCGGTGTTGCGCTATCCACTGAGACAACCATCGACGATCGGATACTTTCCTTAAACCAGTATGCGCCACGGGATGCGTTTGCTTGCCGTCATCTGGCAACCTGATGTGATGAGGGACAGAATCTGGTTGAAAACAGCGCTGCCAGCGGCCCAACTGCTGCCGGAGTTGGTCATAGACGCCATCATCAATCTGACTTTGCCCTAAGCGATAATATGCGTCATCCCAGTGTTCTAGTTGCTTACGTAACGTATCAATTTCTTTCTCCGCACGAGGCGCTGACCAATCAGGGCAGCCAGGTGCCGCGAACGAGACACCACAAAACAACCCGAACAAGAATAGTGTGAGTAATCGCCTGAATCCGCCATCCATACCGACTCCCTTCCCTTAAAAAGAATCGTAATAAAGCGCAGTTGCTGGCGTAAAACGAGTATGGAGGTGAGAGAATGAAACGCACTGCGCAAAATGATTTACGATTTGCAGTGTGGTTAAAAAAGATAGGAATCAGCTACGCAAATTAAATGAAACAAATTGTCAGAGTGGCAGGCTAGTGGCATAAGGAATGGACAGCCAACAAGGCTATTTATCGTCGCGCGACTGATGGCATATCAATGTGTATAATAGGGGAATGTGGCTCCGTCGCATTTGTATCGACACGCTTTCAACACTCAAAGCATTATTGAGTGGCTGACTGAAAAGCGGTGGGTATATTTCAATCATCGCAATGAATAAAATTTCACTATGGCTCAAGGCACGTTATATATCGTTTCCGCTCCCAGTGGGGCCGGGAAATCAAGTTTAATTCAAGCGCTATTAAAAACGCAGCCGCTTTATGACACGCAGGTATCAATCTCACATACCACGCGTTCCCAAAGGCCGGGAGAGCGTCACGGCGAGCATTATTTTTTTGTCTCGATCGATGAATTTAAACGTATGATTCAGGAAAAGGCATTTCTGGAATACGCCGAGGTCTTTGGCAATTATTACGGAACATCGCGCCCCGCGATTGAACAGGTATTAGCGACAGGTGTTGATGTCTTTCTGGATATCGACTGGCAGGGCGCTCAGCAAATTCGTACCCAAATGCCACAGGCCCGCAGTATTTTCATTCTACCGCCGTCAAAAGAAGAGTTGGCGCGCCGTCTGCGAGGACGTGGACAAGACAGCGATGAAGTGATTGCCCGCCGTATGTCGCAAGCTGTAGCTGAAATGACGCACTACGGCGAGTATGATTACCTGATTGTGAATGATGATTTCGATCTGGCATTACTCGATCTGAAAACCATTATTCGCGCCGAACGTCTGCGTTTAAGCAGGCAACAGGTTCGGCATGATGCATTAATCACCAAACTATTGGCAGACTGACGCCTCTTTCAGTATGATGCCCAGTCATTTTATTTCCTGTGGAGTAGCACATTTATGGCACGCGTAACTGTTCAAGACGCTGTAGAGAAAATTGGTAACCGTTTTGATCTGGTGTTGGTCGCTGCTCGTCGCGCCCGTCAAATCCAGACTGGCGGTAAAGAGCCGTTGGTTCCGGAAGAGAACGACAAGTACACCGTGATCGCACTGCGTGAAATCGAAGAAGGTCTGATCAACAACCAGATTCTGGATGTTCGTGACCGTCAGGAACAGCAAGAGCAGGAAGCCGCAGAGATTCAGGCTGTCACCGCGATTGCTGAAGGCCGTCGTTAATCACACCACGAGTCGCCCTTGTACATTTTTGAAAGCCTTAATCTGCTGATTCAGCGTTATCTGCCTGAAGATCAGATCAAACGTTTACAGCAGGCTTACTTAGTTGCACGTGATGCTCACGAGGGGCAGACTCGCTCCAGCGGTGAACCCTACATCACACACCCTGTTGCCGTCGCCTGTATTCTGGCAGAGATGCGTCTTGATTACGAAACGCTGATGGCAGCACTGTTGCATGATGTTATAGAGGACACCCCCGCCACCTATCAGGACATGGAACAGCTTTTCGGTAAAAGCGTTGCTGAACTGGTAGAAGGCGTTTCCAAGCTGGACAAACTGAAGTTCCGCGATAAGAAAGAAGCACAGGCTGAAAACTTTCGCAAAATGATCATGGCGATGGTGCAAGATATTCGCGTCATCCTGATCAAGCTCGCAGACCGTACCCATAACATGCGTACGCTGGGTTCGTTGCGTCCGGATAAACGCCGCCGCATTGCCAGAGAAACGCTGGAAATCTATAGCCCGCTGGCACATCGACTGGGTATCCATCATCTGAAAACCGAGCTGGAAGAGCTGGGTTTTGAGGCGTTGTATCCGAACCGTTATCGCGTGATTAAAGAGGTCGTCAAGGCCGCGCGCGGTAACCGCAAGGAAATGATCCAGAAAATCCTGTCGGAAATCGAAGGTCGATTGACCGAAGCCGGCATTGCCTGCCGCGTCAGCGGTCGCGAAAAACACCTGTATTCCATCTACTGCAAGATGCACCTGAAAGAACAGCGTTTTCACTCCATCATGGATATTTACGCGTTTCGGGTGATCGTAAAAGAGTTGGACACTTGTTATCGCGTACTCGGTCAGGTTCATAGCCTGTACAAACCGCGCCCTGGTCGGGTAAAAGACTATATCGCCATCCCTAAAGCCAACGGCTATCAGTCGTTGCATACGTCTTTGATTGGCCCGCACGGCGTGCCAGTTGAAGTGCAAATTCGCACCGACGACATGGATCAAATGGCGGAAATGGGTGTCGCCGCACACTGGGCTTATAAAGAAGGCGAGAGCAGTACCACCGCTCAGGTACGTGCTCAACGCTGGATGCAAAGCCTGCTGGAGCTCCAGCAAAGTGCCGGTAGCTCATTCGAGTTTATCGAGAGCGTGAAGTCCGATCTCTTCCCTGATGAAATGTACGTCTTTACGCCGGAAGGTCGCATTGTCGAACTTCCCGCTGGTGCGACGCCCGTCGATTTCGCCTACGCGGTACACACCGATATCGGCCATGCGTGCGTCGGTGCCCGAGTGGACCGGCAACCTTACCCGTTATCTCAATCACTGAGCAGCGGACAAACCGTGGAAATCATTACCGCCCCCGGAGCCAGACCAAATGCCGCCTGGCTGAATTTCGTTGTCAGCTCTCGTGCCCGCGCCAAAATCAGGCAGATGCTGAAAAATTTGAAGCGCGATGATTCCGTGAGTCTGGGGCGACGCTTGCTAAATCATGCCCTTGGCGGCGGTCGTAAATTGTCAGACATTCCGGAAAAAAGCATTCAGCTTGAATTGGAAAGAATGAAGCTTGCGACGTTAGACGATCTAATGGCTGAAGTCGGTATGGGCAACGCCATGAGTGTGGTCGTAGCCAAAAATTTACTCAACGAGCAATCCCAGTTAGGTCATTCCGGGCTACGCAAGCTGCCGATTAAAGGGGCAGATGGCGTCATGCTTTCCTTTGCGAAATGTTGCCGCCCTATCCCTGGCGATCCCATTATTGCCCATGTCAGCCCTGGTAAAGGGTTGGTGATCCATCATGAATCCTGCCGAAACATTCGTGGCTATCAGAAAGAACCTGAAAAGTTTATGGCGGTTGAATGGGATAAAGTGACCGAGCAAGAATTCATTGCCGAGATCAAAGTGGATATGTTTAATCATCAGGGTGCATTGGCTAACCTGACCGCCGCGATCAATGCCACAAATTCCAATATCCAAAGTATCAATACGGAAGAGAGGGATGGTCGTGTGTACACGGCATTTATCCGCCTCACCACGCTTGACCGCGTTCACTTGGCGAATATTATGCGTAAGATCCGCATTATGCCGGATGTGATAAAAGTTAACCGTAACCGAAACTAACCACAGCTGAAAATAAATGTGATGACCCCTCAACGTTATGCACGCATAAGAGAAATGCTGACTTGCCGTCAGCCGGATCTGACGGTTTGCATGGAGCAAGTGCATAAGCCGCATAATGTTTCCGCTGTCATTCGTACCGCTGATGCCGTTGGCGTTCACCAAATTCACGCGGTATGGCCCTCCAGCCGCATGAAAACGTTGGTATCTTCTGCCGCGGGGAGTAATAGCTGGGTTGACGTCAAAACACATCACACCATTCATGACGCCGTCAACCATCTAAAATCAAGCGGTATGCAGGTTCTGGCGACACATCTGTCGGCGCAGTCTGTCGATTTTCGCGAAATAGATTACACTCTCCCAACCTGCATTTTGCTGGGGCAAGAAAAAACCGGTATTACCGCTGAAGCATTGGCGCTGGCTGACCGGGATATCATTATTCCGATGGCCGGGATGGTGCAATCACTCAACGTTTCTGTCGCCTCAGCCTTGATTTTATATGAAGCTCAGCGACAACGTCAGATAGCAGGCATGTACCAACGAGACGATAGTCCGTTGTCGGAAGAAGACCAACAGCGTCTGTTATTTGAAGGGGGATATCCAGTGCTGGCTCGCGTCGCGAAACGCAAAGGGCTCCCCCGTCCTTATATCGATCACCAAGGCCAAGTCGTTGCCGATGCCCCTTGGTGGGCGGCCATGCAAGCGCTGGAGTTTTGATGCAAGATCGCCTGCTGCATACCCAACCGCTGAGCACCCTTGCTGGCGTGGGAGCCAGTCAGGCCGCCAAGCTTGCCCGACTCGGACTGGAAACCGTTCAGGATTTATTATTCCATCTGCCATTGCGCTATGAGGATCGCACCCACCTTTACGCCATTGGCGATCTTCTCCCTGGCATGTATGCCACTGTGGAAGGCGAAGTTTTGCGTAACGACATCACCTTTGGCAGTCGTCGTATGCTGACCTGCCAAATCAGCGATGGCAGCGGTGTCCTGACCATGCGTTTCTTCAATTTTAATGCCGCAATGAAAAACAGTCTGACGCCGGGTCAGCGGGTTAGTGCTTATGGTGAGATCAAACGCGGCAAAATTGGGGCTGAAATTATTCACCCAGAATACCGAATACAAGGTGATAGTACCCAGGTTGAATTACAAGAATCCCTCACGCCGGTTTATCCCACAACGGAAGGTGTTCGTCAGGCAACGCTGCGCAAGCTGACCGATCAGGCACTGGCGTTGCTGGATGCGCATCCCATTGATGAATTGTTGCCGGAAGCATTGAGTCGCACGCTTATCAGCCTGCCTGAAGCTTTACATACGTTGCATCGCCCACCACCTGACATGCAACTCAGTGAACTTGAGCAGGGTAAACACCCAGCACAACAGCGTCTCATTGTGGAAGAACTCCTGGCGCATAATTTGAGCATGCTTGAGGTTCGCGCGGGTGCACAACGTTATCAGGCACTACCGCTCCTCGCCAACGACCATCTTAAACAACGTCTGCTTACCAACCTACCTTTCTCTCCGACACAGGCGCAAACGCGCGTCACCAGCGAGATAGAAGCAGACATGGCAAACGGCTTTCCTATGATGAGGCTGGTACAGGGCGATGTAGGGTCGGGTAAAACACTGGTTGCGGCTCTGGCCGCGCTACGTGCTATCTCAAACGGTAAGCAAGTCGCGCTAATGGCCCCGACAGAACTGTTAGCAGAGCAACATGCGAATAATTTCCGCCAGTGGTTTGAACCACTTGGCATCGAAGTAGGCTGGCTGGCTGGCAAACAAAAAGGGAAAGCCCGGCAAACACAGCAAGATGCGATTGCCAATGGCCAGGTTGCGATGGTGGTCGGCACACACGCCATTTTTCAGCAACAGGTGAAATTCAACGGGTTGGCATTAGTCATCATCGATGAACAGCATCGCTTTGGCGTTCATCAACGTTTGGCACTATGGGAAAAAGGTGAAGAACAAGGGTTTCATCCCCATCAATTAATTATGACCGCCACGCCGATTCCCCGTACGCTGGCGATGACGGCATACGCTGATTTAGATACCTCGGTAATTGATGAACTACCACCGGGAAGAACCCCTGTAAGTACCGTCGCCATCCCAGACTCTCGCCGCAGTGATATTATCCAGCGCGTTAACCATGCTTGTCAGCAGGAAAACCGACAAGCCTATTGGGTGTGTACGTTAATAGAAGAGTCCGAATTATTAGAAGCACAGGCTGCCGAAGCCACTTGCGAAGAACTCAAAACCGCACTACCGGATCTCAACGTTGGTTTGGTTCATGGCAGGATGAAAGCTCAGGAAAAGCAGGCGGTCATGCAGGCCTTCAAACAGGGTGAACTACAACTGCTGGTCGCGACAACGGTTATTGAAGTCGGCGTCGATGTACCGAATGCCAGCCTAATGATTATTGAAAACCCTGAGCGATTAGGGCTGGCACAACTTCACCAGCTACGCGGTCGAGTGGGCAGAGGTGCTGTTGCCTCACACTGTGTGCTACTTTACAAAACCCCGCTCAGCAAAACGGCACAGAAGCGCTTGCAAGTGTTGCGCGATAGCAACGATGGCTTTGTGATTGCGCAACGCGATTTGGAAATTCGCGGCCCAGGCGAATTATTGGGTACACGCCAAACCGGTAATGCCGAATTCAAAGTGGCTGACCTGTTGCGCGATCAAGCATTAATTCCGCAGGTTCAGCGCACTGCCCGCCACATTCATCAACATTATCCAGATCATGCCAGAGCATTGATTGAACGTTGGTTACCAGAAAGAGCCCGTTATACCAACGCCTGAACCTTGTTTCGATATACCCCCACGCCAATAACCCTTAAATTAACAAGGTATTATTCCCCAGATAAATTTCATATGAAAAACCGCATTTAGCAAACGTTTGCTTTTACCCAAGAGATCATTAAAATGCCTTCTTTGCCACTTCAGATACGTCAACAATTATGACCGTCACCACGGATATCCCTCAGCCAGATCTGGCACCTGCGCCTAAACGCAGTGAATTAATCTATCGGTTGGAGGATCGACCGCCTCTGCCACAAACATTGTTTGCCGCCTGCCAGCATTTGCTGGCGATGTTTGTCGCAGTGATTACACCAGCCATGCTGATTTGTCAGGCATTAGGGCTACCCGCTCAAGACACGCAACACATCATCAGTATGTCGTTGTTTGCCTCCGGTCTTGCCTCTATTTTGCAGATTAAAACCTGGGGTCCAATCGGCTCAGGTTTGCTCTCAATTCAGGGCACCAGTTTTAATTTTGTTACTCCATTAATCATGGGGGGACTCGCGCTCAAAAACGGCGGAGCAGATGTTCCCACCATGATGGCGGCCTTGTTCGGTACGCTGATGGTGGCCTCCTGCACAGAAATTGTGCTTTCCCGGTTTTTACACCTCGCGCGCCGCATTATCACCCCGCTGGTATCGGGGATTGTGGTCATGATTATCGGTCTATCGCTCATTCAGGTTGGATTAACATCTATCGGCGGCGGCTATGCGGCCATGAACGACAATACCTTTGGCGCACCGAAAAATCTGTTATTGGCGGGGATCGTGCTGGCCGTCATTATTATATTAAACCGCCAGCGTAACCCTTACCTGCGCGTGGCCTCGCTGGTGATCGCCATGGCTGTCGGTTATCTGGGTGCCTGGATCATGGGGATGTTGCCAGACAACACGCCAGCGGCAGAAAGCTCACTCATTATGGTGCCGACACCGCTGTATTATGGATTGGGGTTTGACTGGAACCTGTTGATTCCGTTGATGCTGGTCTTTATGGTGACGTCACTGGAAACGATTGGCGATATTACCGCGACTTCCGACGTATCAGAACAGCCCGTCAGCGGACCACTGTACATGAAACGTTTAAAAGGCGGTGTATTGGCAAACGGCATGAACTCCTTCCTGTCTGCGATCTTTAATACGTTTCCAAATTCCTGTTTTGGTCAAAACAACGGCGTGATTCAATTAACTGGTGTCGCCAGTCGCTATGTGGGTTTTGTCGTTGCATTAATGCTGATTGTTCTGGGTCTGTTCCCGGCAGTCAGCGGCTTTGTACAACACATCCCTGAACCCGTGCTGGGCGGTGCGACTATTGTTATGTTTGGCACCATCGCCGCATCCGGCGTTCGTATCGTCTCTCGCGAGCCGCTGAATCGCCGTGCGATTATGATTATCGCATTATCTCTGGCGGTAGGACTCGGCGTGTCACAGCAGCCATTAATTCTGCAATTTGCACCAGACTGGATGAAAACGCTGCTTTCTTCTGGTATCGCAGCAGGTGGCATCACCGCTATCGTACTAAACCTGATTTTTCCTCAGGAAGAAAAATAACGTCAGACAGCGCCAATCCGTGCTGTTCAACACAAATAAAAGCGACGCGTGATGCAACACGGGTCGCTTTTTACTGTCTGTACCTGCATTATCTATTGAGCCTTATAGGCAATTGCGGCATAAATTCACTATCCTTGACGATTGGCATGGACGGACAGAGACGATGAAATTTCTCGGGAAATTGTTGCTGACGCTACTCCTGCTGGCATTACTGGCATTGGTGATAGTGTATGTATTACTGCAAACTGCATGGGCAGCCAGTTGGGTCTGCAATTGGGTGAACCAGAATACAAACTATCAGCTTTCATTAGGTAAAATCAGTCACGACTGGTCCTCACCCGCTCATATTCAGTTGAAAGACGTCACGTTTGGTCATAAGGATCAGCCACCGACGCTTTCTGTTCCCACGATTTCTGCAGGACTCAGCGTGCGTCAGATCACCGAGCCACGTCACTTTTCCAGTCTGGAGCTAGAAGGCGGCACGCTGAATTTATCCTCTACGCCAGTCACACTCCCTATCGAAGCTGATGTTTTACAATTACGGTCGATGGCATTACAAGCACAAGATGGTGATTGGAACCTGAACGGTCAGGCTATCAACGGCGGCATCATGCCATGGCAGCCAGAAGCCGGTTATTTACTGGGTAAACAGGGCCGTTTCCAACTCAGCGCCCGCTCAATGCGGCTTAATGATATTCCCGCGAGTCAGGTATTGATGCAGGGGGAAATTAACGATCGCCAGCTTACGCTGAGTAATTTTGGCGCCGATGTTGCGCAGGGCCAGCTCACGGGTAACGCCAGTCGTCATGATGATGGCAGTTGGCAAATTGGTCATTTACGACTCAGCAACGTTCGCCTTCAGACACCACGATCTATCGCTGATTTCTGGGAGCCAGTAACGGCAATTCCGTCCGTGGCGGTCAACCGTTTTGATTTGATTGATGCTCGAATTGAAGGCCCTGGTTGGGCGTTTATCGACCTTGACGTCACACTCCAAAACGTCACGTTTAAAAAAGGCGATTGGGAAAGTGAAGACGGAGAGCTGTCTTTTAATGCTACCGATATTGTCAACGGCAGCATGCATTTTATCGATCCCATCGTGAATCTCACCCTGTCCCCAAACGGGGTGGATATCAAACAGTTCACCACCCGCTGGGAAGGCGGTCTGCTGCGTACCAACGGCAACTGGCAACGTAGCAATCACCGTCTGTTATTGCGTGAATTTGTTGTCGCAGGAATGGAATACACATTACCGGGCGATTGGCGTCAACGTTGGCAAACGTCGCTACCAGACTGGTTGTCTGAGGTAAAGCTGCAAAAGTTCACCGCGAATCGTAATTTGCTCATTGATATCAACCCAGATTTCCCTTTCCAGCTCACCGCATTGGACGGCTACGGCAGTAATTTGCTGCTGGCGCGTAACCATGAATGGGGCGTGTGGGAGGGCAGTCTGAATCTGAACGCCAGCGATGCAACGTTCAATAAAGTGGATATCCGACGCCCCTCGCTGGCGTTAACGGCTAACGATAGCCAAATTGCTATCACCGATCTCAGCACATTCACGCAAACCGGCCTACTAGAAGCGAAGGCGACCATCAGCCAACAACCTGATCGCCGGTTTTCATTTACGATGAATGGACGAGCGGTTCAAATGGATATACTGACACGCTGGGGATGGCCGGCCGCATCAACCCCTTCCGGCAACGTCAACCTACAGCTACAACTTAATGGACAGCTCACCGCCAGTACACCATTAAAGCCAACACTCAGCGGTTCATTGCAAGGTGTTGACAACAATGGGCAACCCATCGATCAGCAAATACATCAGGGCGCATTGACGACACCATAGCGTTCATCATGGTGAAGGGATTACGATGACGACATTACGGTGATAGCGTTGTGCTATCACCGTATTTCTGACCCACCTTGTTCCAGCGGATCTTCTGGCTGCGCGGGCAGTACAATATAAACGCCCTCGAATAACGCGCCTTTTTCATCATCTCCGAATAATTCCACATTGAGCTGCACTCTGGCCTTTTTCCCACGGGCCAGGCGATCCAAATCACCACTGAGCGATCCCAGATCGGCAACCGCACTTGGCCTACCCGTTACCGGTGTGCTGTAACGAATATGTGCATCAACCAAAATAATCGTGCCGCCTAAATGCCTTTCACGCAGCAACAGCCAAATCAATCCCCATCCAGTTAACGTCGCAAGTGAAAAGAGGCTACCAGCAAATAACGTATGATGAGGGTTCTGATTACCCGTTTCCGGCATCGTCGTGATAAATTTCTGCCCGGTATACTGACTAATTCGCACACCCATTTTTTCACTTAGCGGAATATGTTCATACCAGGCTTGCTGCAACTGACCACACCAATCTGGGCGATGTAAAATATCATCCAATGTGACCACTGGTTTAATCATCAGAAAATGTCTTACCGGTGTTGTCTGCGGCGCGGTAATCTCCCCCTGATTGGTAAAACCCAGCTTAGCAAAAAAATCGATGGCATCTTCACGAGCACTACACACGACCCGCTTTACGCCTTCCTGTCGCGCAACAGATTCCAGCGTCATAGCCAACAAGGTTCCCAATCCTTTTCCACGCACATCAGGGTGTACCGCTAAAAAACGAATTGCCGCCTCATTATCAGCATTGATGGAAAGGCGTCCAATCGCGACCAGTCTCCCCTGCACATCAACGACCGTTTGATGATGAGCCAACGCATCATAAGCATCACGCTCAGAGCCCAGCGGCTGATGCAGAGGTTTACGCAGCATCTCCCAGCGGAATTGATAGTACGCATCAAGTTCTTCAGCGCTTTCAGGTACTCTTAGGTGATACATAGATTTTCCCCCGTGAAAACGATCTTCATTAAAACCGTTCTCATAAAAATTTGAACGCATCAAAAGGCGTCATACCTGTAACCAAAACGTCACCGGACCATCGTTAACCAATGCCACTTTCATGTCTGCGGCAAATCGTCCCGTTTCCGTCGTCATTTCGCGTTTACGGCACTGTTCGACGAAATACTGATAAAGACGGTCAGCCTCAGCAGGTTCCGCACCGCGAGAAAAACTGGGGCGCATTCCTTTTTGGGTATCCGCCACCAGTGTGAACTGCGATACCACCAGCACACTGCCACCAACCTGGCTGACATTAAGGTTCATTTTGTCATTATCATCACTAAATAGCCGGTAACCCAAAACACGCTCACAAAGGCGCTCTGCCTTTCTTTCATCGTCGCCTTGTTCAACGCCCAGCAATACCAACAACCCCTTCCCGATTTCACCAACCACCTCATGGCCTACCGTAACACTGGCGCTGGAAACTCGCTGAATTAACGCGATCATTGACTCTCTTCACTCCTGTTTTTCAAAAAATTGGCAGGGTTTACCTTAGCAATAAAGGGTAAACCCGATAAAAAAGGCTTATGGACAGGCGATCGCAGGCTGTGTAGAAAAAAAGTCAGGAACAACGTGGCGGTCAGTCACTAAAATACTGTGAATCCCCAGTGACTGAGCGGCAGCGACATTAGCTGCGTTATCATCAAAGAAAATCGTTTGTTCTGGTGCCACGCCTTCCTGCATCAGCACATGCTGATAGATCGCGACTTCAGGTTTACGTAACCCGATATCCTGTGAGAGGTAAAGGCGATCGGCCGCCTCCTCTACTTCAGGATACAAAACGGGCCAGTGACCACAGTGTAAACGGTTAGTATTAGAAAGAATGACGACGCGATGCCCATCGTTGCGCAATTGGTTCATGATCGCGATAACCTCTGGGCGCAGTGCGACAAAAATAGCTTGCCATCCCGCAGAAAATTGCTCAAAACTCAACGAGATCCCCATTTCATGACACAACGCTGTCGCAAACGCTTCATCACTGATTTCACCGCGCTCATGCTGTTCAAAGGGTTCCCCCATGGCAAAACGCTCTTTCAACGTCGCCAGCGGTGTACTACTGAGTTTGCTCCAGACGCCTAACACCCGGTTGAAATCAATATCGATGACGACGTCGCCTAAATCAAAGATATAAAGCATGGTCCTTCCTCCTGATGTAACCGTTGGTTTTTCACTGTAGCGGGAAATTGCAATGCTGAACAGGGAGGACCGACAGGAAAAAGTGAAAGTAGGAATACCACGCAAAACGGTAGAGAAAAACAAAAAAGTTGGGCACGTTTTTGCGACGCTACTCGCAAACTGATGAGTACGAATACAAAAAAATAAAAAAGGCACCCGAAGATGCCTTTTTACATAAAGCGGGGCTTGATAAAAATTAGCCTTCTTTAGGTCCGCGATTCGCACGCTTACGATCGTTTTCCGTCAGATGACGTTTACGAATACGAATAGACGTTGGTGTCACTTCAACCAGTTCATCATCATCAATGAACTCCAGCGCTTGTTCCAGAGACATTTTGATCGCCGGAACTAGCGTGGTGGCTTCATCCGTACCAGACGCACGCATGTTGGTCAGTTTCTTACCGGTCAGGCAGTTTACTGTCAGATCGTTAGAGCGAGAATGAATACCGATAATCTGGCCTTCATATACTTCCGCACCGTGACCGAGGAACAATTTACCGCGATCTTGCAGACTGAACAGCGCAAACGCGACCGCTTTCCCCTGACCGTTAGAGATCAACACACCGTTTTGGCGCTGGCCGATTTCGCCTGGACGCACATCATCGTAGTGGCTGAAAGTGGAATACAGCAGACCCGTACCGGACGTCATCGTCATAAACTCGGTACGGAAACCGATCAAACCACGAGCGGGGATCAGGTAATCCAAACGGATACGCCCTTTTCCATCAGGGATCATGTCCTTAACATCACCCTTGCGCTCACCCATGGCCTGCATGACTGCGCCCTGATGTTGTTCTTCAATATCCAGGGTCACGTTTTCGAATGGCTCTTGCATACGGCCATCGATTTTACGGTTGATAACTTTAGGACGGGAAACCGCCAGTTCGAAACCTTCACGACGCATATTTTCAATCAGCACGGACAGGTGAAGTTCACCACGGCCTGACACGCGAAATGCATCCGCATCTTCGGTTTCTTCAACACGCAACGCAACGTTATGTACCAACTCTTTATTCAGACGTTCCAGAATCTGACGAGAGGTCACATATTTACCTTCTTTACCACAGAACGGAGAGGTGTTGACGTTGAAGTACATCGTGACCGTTGGTTCATCAACAGACAATGCAGGCAAAGCTTCAACCGCGGTCACATCACAAACGGTATCGGAGATATTGAGCTCTCCCAGACCCGTGATCGCGATGATATCGCCAGCTTCAGCAACGGGTGCTTCAATGCGCTCCAGCCCCATATGGGTCAGAACTTTACCCACTCGACCATTGCGGGTTTTACCTTCGCTATCGATGATAGTGATCGGCTGATTCGGTTTCACACGACCACGTTTGATACGGCCCACCCCAATAACACCAACATAGTTGTTATAGTCTAACTGGGAGATTTGCATCTGGAATGGCGCTTCAAGTTCTACTTTCGGAGCCGAAACATGATCGACGATAGCCTGATACAACGGAGTCATATCTTCCGCCATATCATTGTGATCGTTACCGGCAATCCCCATCAATGCGGAGGCATAAATGATCGGGAAATCCAGTTGTTCATCCGTCGCATCCAGATTAACAAACAGATCGAATACCTGATCAACAACCCAGTCAGGGCGAGCGCCGGGGCGGTCAACCTTGTTGATCACCACAATTGGCTTCAGACCATTGGCAAACGCTTTTTTAGTCACGAAACGGGTCTGCGGCATCGGACCATCCATTGCGTCAACGACTAACAGCACCGAGTCAACCATCGACATAACACGTTCAACCTCGCCGCCAAAATCGGCGTGTCCCGGGGTATCCACGATGTTAATGCGATAGTCTTTCCAATTAATGGCAGTATTTTTGGCGAGGATGGTAATTCCACGCTCTCTCTCCAAATCGTTGGAGTCCATTACACGTTCGGTTGCTTCAGTACGTTCTCCGAAAGTTCCGGATTGTTGCAACAACTTATCAACCAGGGTCGTTTTCCCATGGTCAACGTGCGCAATAATGGCGATGTTACGCAAATTTTCGATCACAGCTTTGCCTCAGGCATTTTAGAAATAGCGCGCTATTGTACACGTATTAATCGAGGGACTAAACAAGATCACAAGCATCTATGATAAACAACCCATTGCTGCCTGCTTTGTGATCCCTTTCACGGTGCAAAAACGCGACAAGTGTGAAGCAATGCACCAAATAAGTGCATAACTTCACCCAATAAGCACCATTTTGGTGCTATAAACTATAATGGTGCAGTCGTATTCAGGCAGAAAGCCCCGACGTGCAGCACATTACACATATTTAAAAAGTTGGCACACTTTTAGCTTTAGTCTACGCACGGTAACAACATCAATCCACAATGATATTCGTTCCACGACGAAAAACGACAATCGGGAGAACCAAGTATGTCCGCAGAACATGTTTTGACGATGCTGAATGAACATGAAGTGAAGTTTGTTGATTTGCGCTTCACCGATACCAAAGGCAAAGAACAACACATCACGATTCCGGCTCATCAAGTTAATGCTGACTTTTTTGAAGAAGGTAAAATGTTTGATGGTTCCTCGATTGGCGGCTGGAAAGGCATTAACGAATCCGACATGGTTCTGATGCCGGATACCAGCACGGCAGTTATCGACCCATTCTTTGAAGAGTCAACGCTAATCATTCGTTGCGATATTTTAGAACCAGGCACGATGCAAGGTTATGATCGCGATCCACGTTCTATTTCTAAACGTGCTGAAGATTTCCTGCGCGCCTCCGGCATTGCCGATACCGTCCTGTTCGGGCCAGAGCCAGAATTCTTCCTGTTCGATGATATCCGTTTCGGCAGCAGCATCTCTGGTTCTCACGTTGCCATTGATGATATCGAAGGTGCTTGGAACTCCAGCACGAAATACGAAGGCGGTAACAAGGGCCACCGCCCTGGCGTGAAAGGCGGCTACTTCCCTGTACCTCCGGTCGATTCCTCTCAGGACATGCGTTCAACGATGTGTCTGACCATGGAAGAAATGGGTTTAGTGGTCGAAGCGCATCACCATGAAGTTGCTACCGCAGGTCAGAACGAAGTGGCAACCCGCTTCAATACCATGACCAAAAAAGCGGACGAAATTCAGATTTACAAATATGTCGTGCACAACGTTGCTCATGCATTTGGCAAAACGGCGACCTTCATGCCAAAACCTATGTTTGGTGACAACGGCTCTGGCATGCACTGCCATATGTCTTTAGCTAAAAATGGAACCAACCTGTTCGCTGGTGACAAATACGGCGGCCTGTCTGAAACAGCGTTGTATTACATCGGCGGGGTGATTAAACATGCTAAAGCCATCAACGCCCTCGCTAACCCAACCACCAACTCTTACAAGCGTCTGGTTCCAGGGTATGAAGCACCGGTTATGTTGGCTTACTCGGCTCGCAACCGTTCTGCATCTATCCGTATTCCGGTTGTTGCCAGTGCGAAAGCGCGTCGTATCGAGGTTCGCTTCCCGGATCCGGCAGCTAACCCTTACCTGTGTTTCGCTGCATTGTTAATGGCTGGTCTGGATGGCGTGATCAACAAAATTCATCCTGGCGATGCAATGGATAAGAACCTGTACGATCTGCCGCCGGAAGAAGCCAAAGAAATTCCACAGGTGGCTGGTTCGCTGGAAGAAGCGCTGAATGCATTGGATGCGGATCGTGAATTCCTGACCCGTGGCGGTGTATTCACTGATGATACCATTGATGCTTACATCGAACTGCGTAAATCAGAGAATGACCGTGTTCGCATGACGCCACACCCGGTTGAGTTCGAACTGTACTACAGTGTGTAATGATATCTGCTTCGATAAGGTTAGGTGTGCTGATACCCAACCTTGATCGATGATTAACAGAATGCTAAGACGTTTTTGGTTTTGTTTTTGTTGCCGTGGAAACTTTTCAGCCCATCTTATGATGGGCTTTTTTCTCCACGGGTGTTGAAGTTACTACTGTGCGCTCATAGAGTGCGGGAGTCTGCGTTATGGCAACAGGCACGCTGCCCGATGCTGGGCAGATCCTCAATTCTTTAATAAACAGCATATTATTGCTGGATAACCATCTGGCGATTCATTACTCCAATCCAGCAGCACAACAATTATTGGCACAAAGCTCACGTAAATTATCAGGTACGCCTTTACCTGACCTGCTGGGATATTTTTCTCTGAATATAGACTTAATGCGCGAAAGTCTGGATTCAGGGCAAGGTTTTACAGACAACGAAGTGACCATCGTCGTCGATGGTAAAGCGCATATTATGTCTCTCACGGCACAACGCGTGCAGGATGACTTTATTCTGCTGGAAATGGCGCCAATGGATAACCAACGCCGCCTCAGCCAGGAACAGCTTCAACAAGCTCAACAACAGGCAGCCCGGGATTTAGTCAGGGGATTAGCACACGAGATAAAAAACCCACTGGGTGGATTACGAGGGGCAGCACAACTGCTTTCCAAAGCACTCCCCGACCCGGCACTAACCGAATATACCAAAGTGATCATTGAGCAGGCGGACCGCTTGCGTAATTTGGTCGATCGTCTACTCGGCCCGCAGCAGCCCGGTCTACACGTTACACAGAGCATTCATCAGGTTGCCGAACGTGTTTGTCAGCTCGTGTCGCTGGAAAAACCAGATAATGTGACGCTGGTGAAAGATTATGATCCCAGCCTGCCAGAGTTGATCCACGACCCCGATCAGGTTGAGCAAGTGCTACTAAATATTACCCGTAATGCGCTACAGGCTCTGGGTCAGGAAGGCGGCACGATTACGATACGTACCCGCACTGCGTTCCAACTCACATTGCACGGCGTGCGTTATCGTCTTGCTGCACGTATTGATATTGAGGATGACGGCCCAGGCGTACCGGCCCAACTACAGGATACGTTGTTTTATCCGATGGTCAGTGGTCGGGAAGGGGGAACTGGATTAGGGTTGTCTATCGCGCGCAGTCTGATTGATCAACATTCCGGTAAAATTGAATTTAACAGTTGGCCAGGACATACCGAATTTTCGGTTTACCTGCCCATTCGCCAGTGAGGTTCACAATGCAACGAGGGATAGTCTGGATTGTCGACGACGATAGCTCCATCCGTTGGGTGCTCGAACGTGCGCTCACTGGTGCGGGCCTAACCTGTGCTACATTTGATAACGGAAACCAGGCGCTGCATGCATTGGCGACACAAACGCCCGATGTATTGCTGTCCGACATTCGCATGCCCGGTATGGATGGGCTGGCATTGCTACAGCAAATAAAGCAGCGCCATCCGATGCTACCCGTCATCATCATGACCGCGCATTCCGATTTAGATGCCGCCGTCAGCGCTTATCAACAAGGCGCTTTTGATTATCTACCTAAACCGTTTGATATTGATGAAGCGGTCGCGCTGGTAGAGAGAGCGATCAGCCATTATCTCGAGCAACAACAGCCGGTTCGTAATCAGCCGATCAGCGGCCCAACAACGGATATCATCGGTGAAGCGCCTGCCATGCAGGACGTATTTCGCATCATTGGGCGCTTATCGCGTTCATCGATCAGCGTACTGATTAATGGTGAATCCGGCACCGGTAAAGAGTTGGTTGCCCATGCGCTGCATCGGCATAGCCCACGCGCTAAAGCACCCTTTATTGCGTTGAATATGGCGGCCATTCCAAAAGATTTAATTGAATCAGAATTATTTGGTCATGAAAAAGGCGCATTCACTGGCGCAAATCAAATTCGGCAAGGCCGCTTTGAACAGGCTGATGGCGGTACGCTGTTTCTGGACGAAATTGGCGATATGCCGCTGGATGTGCAAACACGTTTATTGCGCGTATTAGCCGATGGTCAATTTTACCGTGTTGGTGGCTATGCAGCGGTGAAAGTGGATGTACGAATCATTGCCGCAACACACCAGAATCTCGAGTTACGGGTTCAGGAGGGTCGGTTCCGAGAAGATCTCTTCCACCGTTTGAATGTTATCCGCGTTCATCTGCCACCACTGCGTGAGCGCCGCGAAGATATTCCCCGTCTGGCTCAGTATTTCTTACAAGCGACGGCGAAAGAGTTGGGTGTCGAACCCAAAAACCTGCATCCGGAAACAGAAACGGCGCTGACTCGTCTACCCTGGCCAGGCAACGTGCGCCAATTGGAGAATACCTGTCGCTGGTTGACGGTCATGGCGGCGGGTCAGGAAGTCCTGATTCAGGATTTACCACCAGAGCTGTTTGAAACCACCGCACCGGATTCCACCGTGCATATACTACCTGACAGTTGGGCAACATTGCTGGCACAGTGGGCCGATCGTGCTCTGCGTTCCGGTCATCAAAATTTGCTGTCAGAAGCACAACCTGAAATGGAAAGAACATTGCTAACGACGGCATTACGACATACTCAAGGGCATAAACAGGAAGCCGCTCGCTTATTAGGATGGGGAAGAAATACCCTGACACGTAAACTAAAAGAGCTGGGAATGGAGTAACATACATTGCGCATTTATTGCGCAATTGTTAGTTTAATATTTACACACTGACATCATCTATTCATCGACGAAAAGTGGTGTTAAAAAATACAATCTGGCGCACGAAATTGTCATAAATTTGTCCTTTACTTGACCCGAGTCAGCAGTATGATCGTGTCGCTGATCCGGGAGGCTAACATGTTTGACTCATTAATTTCTGTAGTGACGCACAGCGCTGAAATAGGTTCCGCTGCGAGCCACTCACCGCAAACAGCGATTGCCGCTGTTTTGTGTGCCGCACTGATTAACTTCTTTAGTTGATCATAAAAAACACGAGGACAGCCAGCCGACATCAACATCAGCTGGCTGTTTTTTTGGCTAAATCACGCGGGAAAACTGCTGGGTCCTGATTTTGTTACGCAGATAGACGTCAAAACACATGCAGATATTGCGAATCAGCAAACGTCCTTTAGGTGTCACCACCAGTCCATCTTCCAAGCTATCAACCAACCCATCGGCCACCAGCGGAGCCAGCAATGCTAAATCTTGCTCAAAGTAGGTTTTAAAATCGATCGCATATTCCGCTTCAATGGACGCATAGCTAAGCTGGAAATTACAAATTAGTGTCTTAATCACATCGCGACGAAGGCAATCATCACGAGTCAGTTGTAGCCCGCGCCACAGCGCATTCCCGGAGTCTTTGACCTGCGCATAATAGTGCTTCAGCTCTTTTTGATTCTGAGCATAACTATCACCGATCATACTAATCGCCGAAACGCCCATTCCAAGCAGATCGCTGTTTCCCTGAGTGGTATATCCCTGAAAATTACGATGCAACTTCCCTTCCCGCTGCGCAATAGCCAGTTCATCATCCGGTCGTGCGAAATGGTCCATACCGATAAACTGGTAACCAGATTGAGTCAGAGACCCGATCGTTTGCTGTAAAATCTCCAGTTTCTGTTCTGCATCCGGTAAATCAGCTTCTTTGATTTTTCGCTGCGCCGCAAACAGGCTGGGTAAATGCGCATAGTTAAAAACGCTCAGACGATGCGGGCTTAGCTCAGCGACTCGTTGCAATGTAAAGGCGAAACTCTCCGGCGTTTGCTTTGGCAAACCATAAATCAGATCAATATTCGTGGATGTAAAACCCAATGCTTTTGCGCGTTCGATCAGCGCGAAAATAAAATCTTCATCCTGCTCGCGGTTTACCAGCTTCTGCACTTCTTTATTGAAATCCTGCACCCCCATGCTCAGACGATTAAATCCTTCGGCACGCAGATGATCGAGCACGTCCAATTCAATCTCACGCGGATCAACTTCAAGTGACAACTCAGCATCATCAGAGAATGAAAATACGTCACGCAGCAACGTCATCAGGCGGGTAATCTGCACCTTATTCAAATAGGTTGGTGTTCCTCCCCCCCAATGCAGTTGGGTTACGGTGCGCTCAGAAAACAGCGGTGCTCGCTGACGAATTTCCTTCTCCAATACGTCAAGGTACTCATCCGCTTTATGCTGTTGACGCGTAACCAGCTTATTGCAGCCGCAGAAATAGCATAGCCGGTGGCAAAACGGGATGTGGATATACAATGAAAGTGGACGTTGTGGATAACGGGCGATTGCCTGCAAAAAAGCGGGCTCATCAAACTGTTCACTAAATTCTAATGCGGTGGGATATGACGTATAACGCGGCCCAGAATAATTATATTTTTGAATCAGGGCTAAATCCCAATCCACGGTCTGTACGGACATTTTGCTCACTCCTTCCAGTTTTTTATTAACGGGACACTCCTTTTCCCTTCCTCACAGGCCATCGCCGGCGGCGCTTTTTATTGAAACGACACGCTTCTGAAGGTGATGGCCTCTTCATTACTGTGCGATGTAATCGGTCTTTTCGTTTTGATAAAAGCCACAATTTACCTAACAGGCAAAATAGATAAGACATGACCAATAATGCCAGTAACAGAACTAGCAATTTCATTAGTTAGAAAGCATCTTTCGAGCTATTACGTTTCAGAAGCTGCAACATATCTTCCTGTTGCTCCTCTTCATCATCGTCGTCACCTAATTCAATACCAAGCTGTTCCATCAATACGTCGATACGATCCAACGTTTCATCAACCCATGATTGTTCTTTAGCACTCAATGTTTCACCATTGTCCAGACGATCCAACAAGGCATCCAGACGAGTATCGTTTTCCAACATTGCCAACTCTTCTTCCGGCGACATTGAAGACGTTGGAACGTCGTTGGCCGTAACCAAAGCCGTTGGCTTGTCCTTCTTTTTTGCAGACGCCAGCTCGCCTAATGGAACCAGTTTTTTACTACCAATACGCGGATCGGCTACTTTGCGCTGCCCATTAGCGGTATTCGATAACTCTTTTTCCTGAGCCCGGCTTCCTGCAACACGACCACGGTGTTTTTTCTGACGTTTCCTGTCACGAGCTTCACGATCCAGTTCTTCGCGAGTTTTTCTTTTGATTTTGGATTTGACTGACCCTTTAACGGATTGGCTCATAATGTTGCTCTCAGGTACACAGGTGAAGGTAATTGCGGCGGAATCTAGCAGAAAGCCCGGCAATAAAAAAGGACTCCCATCAACCGATGATGGTTTTCGTTATTTCAGACACGGGTACAGGCTATACCTATTGTGTTTCCAGGTGCAAGAGAGGTGTTTCCCTCACGTATTTTTCGTCTATGCACCAAAACAGATAAAACCGCCTTTATTGTCAGTTATAGGTATAATCGCCAACCAGACAGCGATCCAAATAGAGATAATCATTGTGACCCAGCAATATAACTACCACATGACGCATTTTGTCATCAGTGCCCCAGATATTCGCCACCTGGCGACAGACAGCGGTATCGAAGTGGCCTTTGCCGGGCGCTCTAACGCCGGAAAATCCAGCGCGCTCAATACGCTGACTAATCAAAAAAACCTGGCCCGTACGAGTAAAACACCAGGTAGAACACAGTTGATCAACATGTTTGAAGTAGCAGACGGTGTTCGTCTGGTAGATTTACCCGGTTATGGTTATGCCGAAGTGCCAGAGCAAATGAAGATCAAATGGCAACGTGCGCTCGGTGAATACCTGCAAAAGCGTAACAGCCTGAAGGGACTGGTGGTGCTAATGGATATTCGCCATCCGCTGAAAGATCTCGATCAGCAAATGATTCAGTGGGCAGTCGATGTCAAGCTTCCAGTCTTAGTGCTGCTGACCAAAGCCGATAAGCTGGCCTCTGGCGCACGTAAAGCACAGTTGAATATGGTTCGCGAGGCAGTCTTGCCATTTATGGGTGATATTCAGGTCGAAGCGTTTTCATCACTGAAAAAACTCGGCGTCGATAAACTACGGCAGAAATTGGATAGCTGGTTCAGCACGCTGGAACACGCTGAAGAAGAGCAGGAAGCGGAATAATCCTTTCGCGTGGTGCAGAGTGCTATTACTCGCATCACGTCCCTACATTCCCGCAATGCACACCCACCAGAAGCGTTCTTTTCACGTTCGAAATCGTGCTGACATCTTGCAACCAGTCGCGTAGTTGCTGCCGCTTTAAGCGGTAAAAACTTAGATAAGCACAATAAAAAACGCCCCAGTCAATAAATGACCGGGGCGGCTAATATTCAGCCAAATCCGATTACGTGAAGTAAAAGGTCTGAAAGATAGAACATCTTACCTCTGTACCCTACGTCTTTAACTCTACCTCATTTTTTCATCAGAACAAAGGATTTTTTGTTGTTTACTTTCATAAAAATTGGCGACCAATTACACAAAGCCAAACCAGGTCACATTATCTTGTTCTTTTATTACAAAAAAAGACGATCCATGTCAGACTCAATGCGCCTCATCCCAGTTCATACCTTTTCCAATATCTACCCGTAAAGGCACACTAAGTTGCATACAGCCTTCCATTAACTCTCTGATTTTATTCCTTGATTCCTCTAGCACTGAATCATGAATCTCAAAAACCAATTCATCGTGTACCTGCATGATCATATTAACAAGTGGCTTCTCTTGCTGTAACCAGTCATCAATTGCGATCATCGCCTTCTTGATGATATCAGCCGCCGTCCCCTGCATCGGAGCATTGATGGCAGCACGTTCCGCCGCTTTACGGGCTATCGCATTACGTGAATGAATATCTGGCAAATAAAGCCGACGGCCATCTAATGTCGAAACGTATCCCTGCTCGGCGGCCTGTTGACGGGTACGATCCATATATTCCTGTACGCCAGGATAACGCTCAAAATACAGGTTCATGTATTTCTGCGATTCGCTACGGGGAATATTCAACTGACGCGACAGACCAAACGCACTCATACCATATATCAGGCCAAAGTTGATGGCTTTCGCACTGCGACGCTGTTCTGAGGTCACTTTATCCACCGCAATGTCAAACACTTCTGACGCCGTTGCCCGGTGGATATCCAGCCCGTTTGCAAATGCGTTCAACAGCCCTTTATCACCCGATAGGTGCGCCATAATACGCAGTTCGATTTGGGAATAGTCCGCCGCCACAATGCTGTAGCCCTTAGGCGCGATAAATGCCTGACGAATACGGCGCCCTTCGTCATTACGAACCGGGATGTTTTGCAGATTCGGATCGCTGGAAGACAAGCGCCCGGTCGCAGTAACAGCCTGATGATAGGACGTATGCACTCGCTTCGTCGCCGGATTGATCATCAGTGGTAGCTTATCGGTGTAAGTCGATTTCAGTTTGGCCAACCCACGATACTCCAGGATCAGCTTCGGCAGAGGGTAATCCAGCGCCAGTTCAGCCAGCACTTCCTCATTGGTTGACGGCGCGCCTTTTGGCGTTTTCTTCAGAATTGGCAGCTTCTGCTTTTCATACAGAATGCCCTGTAGCTGTTTGGTTGATGAGAGATTGAACACTTCGCCCGCCAGTTCATGAGCTTGTGTTTCCAGCTCCACCAGACGGGTTGTGAGCTCTTTTGAATGTTCCGCCAAAATCGCAGGATCGATCAAAACGCCAGTACGTTCGATGCGAGATAAAACGGGTATCAATGGCATATCGATAGTCTGGAAAACCTGACACAGATCGGCATGCGGCTGAAGTTTCCCCCACAGTTTCTGGTGCAGATGCAGCGTGACATCGGCATCCTCGGCCGCATAAGGCCCTGCCTGTTCCAGTGCAATCTGATTAAACGTTAGCTGATTTTTCCCCTTACCTGCGATCTCTTCAAAGGTAATGGTTTTGTGGTTCAAATAGCGTTCGGCCAGGCTATCCATATCATGGCGACCGGCTACGCTGTCGAGCACGTAGGATTCCAACATGGTATCAAACGCGATGCCGCGTAAATCGATGCTGTACCGCTGCATCACGCCTTTATCAAATTTGAGATTCTGACCAGCCTTAAGCAGTTTCTCATCTTCCAGCAGCGGTTTGAACAAGGCCAATACCTTGTCGCGATCCAACTGTTCCGGCGCATCCAGATAGTCATGTGCCAGCGGCAAATAAGCCGCTTCACCGGGTTTAATCGCAAATGACAGGCCAATCAGGTTCGCGGTAAGCGTATCCAGCCCGTCAGTTTCCGTATCAAAAGCGAAAACCTCAGCCTGTTTTAAACGCTCAACCCAATTAAGCAGCGTTTCCTCATCAAGAATCGTGACATAACCTTCGGCAGACAGCTCAACGGCGTTGTCCTCTTCAGCAACTAGCTCAACCACCGCCTTACTCATCGCCTGAACAGGCTTGCTACTCTTTTTATTACCCTGCATCCAAGTGCCTGATTCAACATCTGACAGCCAGCGTTTAAATTCATAACGGGAAAAGAGACGATGCAACTCATCCACGTCCGGTTCATTAACGGTGAGCTGATCGCAACTCAGTTCCAGTTCAACATCCGTTTTAATGGTGGCAAGCTGGTAGGATAGGTAGGCTACTTCTTTATGCTGTTCCAGCTTTGGCGCCATGGTTTTCGCACCACGGAAAGAAAGTCCGGCAATTTTATCAAGATTGGCATACAGCGCATCCAGTCCACCAAGACCTTGCAATAGCGCCTGCGCCGTTTTTTCACCCACGCCGGGTACGCCAGGAATGTTATCCGATGCATCTCCCATCAGCGCGAGGAAATCGATAATCAATTCAGGGGGAATACCATATTTATCACACACTTCCTGTGGACCAAGAATGGTGTTATTCATGGTATTAATGAGCGTCACACTCGGCGTCACCAATTGCGCCATATCTTTATCACCGGTACTAATCAGCACCGACTTACCCGCTTTTTCCGCCTGAACAGCGAGTGTACCGATCACATCGTCCGCCTCTACGCCGGAAACGGCTAAAAGCGGTAGCCCCATCGCTTTCACCATATTATGCAAAGGTTCTATCTGTTCACGTAGATCCTCCGGCATAGGTGGTCGGTGAGCCTTATAGTTTTCGAACAGTTCATCGCGAAACGTTTTTCCTTTCGCATCGAAAACAACGGCAACATGGCTGGGCTGATATTGCAACAGCAAACTGCGTAACATATTCAGTACGCCATACATCGCCCCTGTTGGTTCCCCTGCGCTATTGGTTAACGGAGGAAATGCGTGATAAGCACGATACAAATAGGATGAACCGTCTACGAGAATGAAGGGATTTTCTGCAATCTGAACCATAGCCTGCTGTAATCTTTGTCGTCTGCCATGATGCTAAGCATGCCATAGCTGAAGGAAAGAGACGATCCTTAACACAAGGTATTCACCATTTTTGCATAGCATATCGCAAGAAAAATCTGTGGATAAGTTTGTGAGTAAAAGTAATAGCTCACTTATCAATAAGTATTGCGATAATAAGTGTCATATTTATATTCATAACATTCATACAGTTAAAGTAATTAAAATTATTATTCGTTTGCAGTAAAAAATAGTGCTTTTGTGGATATGAGTTAACCGATGACATATTGATGAAGGTAAAATATTTACCAAAGAGATAAAACACAGAGAATTAAAAGAATAGAACCACGCCAATGAAACTGGCGTGGTTTATTGACGAATTATTTCTTATCGATAAGAAACTTCACCACATCAGCATACTGTTTTACAAACGCCTCTACTGAACTGGTATCTAAGCCATCATTCTTGATCATATATTTGCCATTAACGAACATGGCTGGAACACCGCGTAATTGTAAATCAGCCGCTGCTTTTTCCTGTTGGGCAACTAATGATTTAACAACAAAGCTATTTAGCGCACCATCAAATTCTTCAGCACTCACGCCAGCATTGATAAATACCTGACGAATATCGTTGGGGTTTTGCACAGTTTGCGTTTTCTGTACTGCATCAAACATCAAAGGACTTACTTTACTTTCAACTCCCAGGGCTATAGCAACAGCCCAAGCTTGGGTCAAGTTTTTACCCAAAGGACCTAAAAAATCAACATGATAACGAGTCATTTTTGTCCCTTCCGGCAGTGCTTTTTTTACTGCTTGAGGGATATGATAAACCTGTTCAAATTGATAACAATGCGGACAATAAAATGAGAAAAATTCAAGAACCTGAGGCTCTTGCGTTGCCGGTTTATCTAATTCAACAAACTGCTTACCATTAGAAAATTCAGCCGCCGAGGCACTAAAAGATAAAACAGCACCAATCAGCGCAAGCCATAAACTTTTCATAAAATATACTCTCTCCATTTAATTTCAGTACATTGGCATGAGCTGCAAAGGGGGTTCCTGTAACAGCTTAACCTGCTCGGTAAATATTGATGTCTGTTTAAGCCAAAAATCTGCCTCTGTCATCCAAGGAAAGTTTAGAGGAAAAGCGGGATCTTCCCAACGGCGAGCAACCCAAGCCAGATAATAAACTTGCCTCATCGCACGTAGAGGTTCAATTAATGCTAGTTGCTCATCCTGAAACTCAGAAAACTCACTGTAAGCTTCTAACAAGATATCCAGCTGTATACGTTGCTCATGACGCTCTCCATGCAATAGCATCCACAGGTCCTGTATTGCTGGTCCATTCCGAGCATCATCCAAATCCACAAATAACGGGCCATCTCGCCATAAAATATTGCCTGGATGACAATCGCCATGTAAACGCAGCGAACACCAGTCTGTACGCCAATGCTCTTTAACGATATCAATGAGCCTACTGGTTGCCTGTAAAAAAACATCCCGATGTGTTTTTGGTATCAACGAACAACATTCCAATTGTTGATAAGGCTCATACAAGTACTCATTCAACCCAATGGTTGGTCGTTGTAAAAAAGAGGATTTACTGGCCGTCTGGTGGATTCTCCCCAGGAAACGACCGACCCACTCTAGCTGCTCTTCATTATCCATTTCATATTGCCGCCCACCAACACTAGGAAAAACGGCAAAATGGAAGCCATTATAAAAATGCAGACTACGTCCATTTAATATTAGCGGAGCGATAACCGGAACTTCATCTTCAGCAAGTTCATGAGCAAATTCATGTTCTTCAAGAATCTGCGCTTCTGTCCAACGCTCTGGGCGATAAAACTTCACCACGAACCGCTTCCGCTCTTCGTCAGTGAACTGATATACCCGGTTTTCATAGCTGTTTAAAGCGGTTAGACCTGAATCAACACGTAATCCGGAATCCAGCAATGCGTCCATGATTAATTCAGGGAACAACGTCTGAAAATTAAAAACTGAGCTGTTCATAGCAACCACTATCAATATATAAGGTAAAAATATGCGCTGGTCAGCATCAGGAACCTGTTACTTTTCAACGTTATCACTCTTTAATCACGCCACGCGCACGGAGTAATGCGGTCTTAAAATCTTCCTCATAGTCTTTTTTCAAACCAGGAATTACCTGATCTTTAGCTGAATCACGCATTTTCAGGTGATAAATAAGGATATCATCTGTCAGTTCATTTAACTGCCCCCCAAACCCCGCCTCATGTGCAAGTTTTTGTAAAAATTGGACAAGATTTAAATCAGGTTCTTTTTGCCAGGCAGGATGTAGCAGTTCAACCAGTTCATTAACGCGATGACATTTCATTTTTTATCCTCAGAATGTAAGTACGATACTCAAAATAACAGCCTTAGCCGTATGTGAAAAGAACTTGGTCTTCAGTAAAAATTTTTAGAAAATAACGTATGGCTTTGCTAACAAGGGAAAAAGATGATCACTGGCATCATTCTAGCGGGTGGACAATCAACACGGATGGGTGGAAACGATAAAGGATTGGTGGAACTTCAGGGGAAGCCCCTTTATCAGCACGTCCTTGAGCGTCTAAAAAATCAGGTTGATGACATTATCATTAGCGCTAATCGAAATATCTCTATCTATCAGCAAAGTGGATACAAAGTCATCCGTGATGTTGAGGAAGGCTTTGCTGGCCCATTAGCTGGCATCCTTACCGGAATGAAAGCAGCAAACTCAGAATGGGTTATCTTTGCTCCCTGTGATGTTCCAGGACTTCCATTGGATCTTGTTACACGGCTATGGAATGAGAAAGGTGATAATAATGCGGTCTATGTAACAGATGGATCCAGGGACCATCCAACGCTCTTGCTAATAAACCGAATTTTAATCGAACCGCTAACAACGTATCTTCAGAATGGCGATCGTAAATTAATGCTTTTCATTACACAAATTGGCGCTAAAGCAATTTCATTTATTGATCAACCTGATGCATTTCTTAACCTGAATTCACCGGAAGATTTATCTAACTGGCAAAAACGTTATGAATGACCTAAAACCACTCCCTTTACTTGCTATTACAGCCTATAGCGGCACGGGGAAAACAACGCTGCTAAAAGCAGTCATTCCCCTGTTAGCAAGAAATGGCATACGAGTTGGGCTAATCAAACATACCCATCATGAAATGGATGTTGATACGCCGGGTAAGGATAGTTATGAGTTGCGTAAAGCGGGCGCAAACCAAACAATCGTGGCGAGTAGTAAACGTTGGGCCCTGATGGAAGAAACGCCTGAGCAGGAAGAACCGGACCTCCTGATGCTTGCAGAAAAGATGGATGCATCAAAGCTCGATCTTATACTGGTTGAAGGTTTCAAACATGAAAAGATCGCTAAAATTGTCTTATTTCGTCAGATGGTAGGCAAAGAGCTTACTGATTTAATTGATGAACATGTCATTGCTATTGCTTCAGATAGTAAAATCGCGTCGACCAAGCTTCCACTATTAGATCTGAACCGACCTCAGGAAATCGCACAATTCATCTCTCGGTGGCTATCACAAAAAGTGTAAAAATTCCCCATGCAGCTTCTACACTAACCGGACTAAAACCCCAAACGCAAAAAAGCCCCATGCTTTCACATGAGGCTTCTTCACTTATTTAAT